>NZ_JACSJV010000001.1:673899-1010849 GCF_018617245.1 Exiguobacterium sp. s121 | reverse complement strand
CGTAAAGTCTGTCTCGTGACCGACAGCAGAAATGATGGGAATCGTGGACGCATAGATTGCCTCCACCACAACATCTTCATTAAATGCCCAAAGCTCCTCGATAGAACCACCACCGCGACCGACAATGAGTACATCACAATCGGTGCGTTCGTTCATCCAGCGAATGGCAGAAGCAACTTGTGGAGCCGCCATTTCGCCCTGTACAGCAACAGGGGCGAACGTAATCGCCACATGTGGCGCACGACGTCGAAGTGTGGTTGCGATATCGTGTAGCGCTGCACCTTTTGGAGACGTCACGATTCCAACGCGCTCTGGAAACGTCGGGAGCGGGTGCTTCCGCTCCTCGTCGAACCATCCCATCTCCTCTAATTCACGCTTTCTCGCCTCATATCGCTCAAACAATAGACCGATTCCGTCTTGTCGCATCAATTCGACATATAGTTGGACATCTCCCGTAGCCTCATACATCGTCACCTTTGCGACGGCGATGACTTTCATTCCATCTTTCGGTTCGAATTGAAGTTGTTTGGCATCGCGAGAAAACATGACAGCTTTCATCCGAGACGCGTCATCTTTCAACGTGAAATAACAATGACCGGATGAATAACGTTTGAAATTTGAGATTTCACCGATGACCGCGACTTGTCGAAGCAATACATCATCATCAAGTTGTCGCTTCACATATCGAACAACTTCAGAAACCGGAAGTGGATTAGCCACGTGATGCAACCTCGACCGTATTATGCATGAGCATCGTGATGGTCATCGGACCGACACCACCCGGAACAGGGGTGATGGCACTCGCCTTCTCCTTAACAGCTTCATAGTCCACGTCACCGACTAGACGACCTTCGACCCGATTGACTCCGACATCGATGACAAGCGCGCCTGGTTTGACCATGTCTGCTGTGACTAAACCAGCGCGTCCGACAGCGACAATCAAAATGTCCGCTTGGCGTGTCATCTCACCGAGGTCAGCTGTTTTTGAATGACAATATGTGACCGTTGCTGATTCATTCAAGAACAACATGCCTACCGGTTTACCGACAATCTGACTACGACCGACGACGACAACGTGCTTTCCGGCGATCTCGGTCTGTGTTTTTGCGAGATGCAAGATGCCGTGCGGCGTGCACGGGAGTAGCGTATCAAGTCCGAGCATCATCTTCCCAACATTCTCAGGATGAAAGCCATCGACGTCCTTTTCTGGGGAGATGCGCATGATGACTCGTGATTCGTCGATGTGTTTCGGCAGAGGGAGTTGCACGAGAATCCCGTGAACTTCTTCATCCGCATTCATCAAGTCAATCAAGTCAAGCAATTCCTTCTCGCTAATCGTCTCATCAAAACGGAGTACTTGTGAATCGATTCCGATTTCTTCTGCCGCCCGTTCCTTCCCGCGTACATAGCTATGACTTGCTGGGTCATCCCCAATCAACACGACTTTCAGTTTCGGTACGATGCCACGTGCGCGAAGTGCTGCCACACGTTCTTTTAACGTTTCTCGATATGATGCTGCCACTTGTTTCCCGTCGATCACTACTGCCATCTCTCTCATCCCCCGTTGTCTTTAGGTTTTTCTGTAGTTGGTCTGGTGTCTTATCTCTATTTTTTTAGTCTTCTTTAATGATGTTACCGAGTACGCCATTCACGAGTTTGCCGGCTTCTTCGTCCGCGAACGATTTCGCGAGTTCGACCGCTTCGTTGATGGTGACGTTTTCTGGAATCGTCTCGACGTATAACAATTCGAACGTTGCCATTCGAAGAATCGTACGCTCGACGTTTCCGAGGCGATCTAACCGCCAGTTTTTCAAGTTTTCAACTAGTAACGCATCGATATCTTCAATATGTTCTAGCGTCCCTGTGACGAGTTGTTCGTAAAACGGATCAGACTCTTCTCCATCCAATGCGAACTCGATTGCTTCGTCCACCTCTAATTTAGATACTTCGATTTGAAAAAGCGTTTGAATCGCTTTCTCTCGTGCTTCATGACGTTTCATTCAGTTACTCTCCTTTTACATGCTTTCATTGTGATAGTTTAGCATAAAGCACTCATAAATTCAGTACAAAAAACCAGGAAACCGAAATAATGTTCGGGCTTCCTGGTTCATGTTATTTTGCCAATGACATTTCTTTTTCAACGAATTTCGTATCGAACGTACCGATGCGGAACTGCTCATGTGCCATGACTTGTTGATGAAACGGAATCGTCGTTTTAATTCCCGAAACCGTAAACTCATCCAAAGCACGCAACATTTTCAGAATGGCCTCATCACGCGTTGGTGCATGAACAATCAACTTCGCTACCATCGAGTCATAGAACGGCGGGATCATCGCTCCTGCATAGAGTCCGCTATCGACACGGACACCCATACCGCCTGGAACGATATATTGGTCAATCTTCCCTGCCATCGGACGGAAGTCCATAAATGGGTCCTCCGCGTTGATTCGACATTCGATGGAATGTCCTGAGAACGTAATGTCCTCTTGTGAGATGGCAAGCGGATGTCCGAGCGCCACTTCAAGCTGCGCTTGAACGAGATCGAATCCTGTGATCATCTCGGTGACGGGATGCTCGACTTGGATCCGGGTATTCATCTCCATGAAATAAAACTCGTTTGATTCTGGAACGTAAATGAACTCGATTGTTCCCGCTCCCGAGTACTGAATGGCTTTTGCCGCTTTGACGGCAGCATCCCCCATCAATTGACGTGTCGTTTCATCAATCGCAGGTGACGGCGCCTCTTCAACTAGTTTTTGCATGCGACGTTGGATTGTACAATCACGTTCACCTAAGTGAATGACGTTACCGAATTGGTCGGCAAGAACCTGCACTTCGACGTGACGGAACGACTCGATGAACTTTTCGAGATACACGTCACCATTCCCGAACGCCTGCTTCGCTTCTTTACGTGTCGCGACCAATCCTGAAACGAGTTCGTTCTCGTCTCGAGCGACGCGAATGCCACGTCCTCCACCGCCGGCTGTCGCCTTGATGATGACCGGATAGCCCATCTCACGCGCGAGTTCCATCGCTTCTTCGTCTGTGACGACACCACTTGAACCTGGAACGACAGGAACCCCTGACTCGATCATCGTTCGTTTGGCTTCATCCTTGATTCCCATTTTGCGAATCGCATAGCTGCTTGGGCCGACAAATTGAATTCCACACGCCTCGCACATCTCAGCGAACTCGGCATTTTCAGCCAAAAAGCCGTAACCCGGATGTACCATCGTCGCATCCACGGCGCAGGCGACTGATAAAATATTTGGGATATTCAAATAGGAGTCCTTCGATGGATTCGGACCGATGCAATAAGCCTCGTCAGCCAAATGAACATGTAACGCTTCACGATCTGCCTCAGAGAAGACAGCGACCGTCGGAATATTCAATTCTTTTGCTGCACGTATGATTCGAACCGCGATTTCCCCGCGGTTAGCAATTAATAATTTCATAACGACCTCACTTCACGCTGAAGAGCGGTTGACCGAATTCGACGAGATCGCCATCGGCGACTAACACCTCTACGATTTCGCCACTGATTTCCGCTTCGACATCGTTAAACAGTTTCATCGCCTCTAGAATACAAACGATTTGTCCTGACTCGACACGATCGCCGACGTTCACGAACGCTTCTTTATCCGGGGCCGGACGTGAATAGAACGTTCCAACCATCGGAGAGGTGATAGTACGATAAGACGCCTTTTCTTGCGTCGGTTCTTCTGTTTGTTCATTTACTTGAGGAGCAGGCGCAGGCGGTGCGAATGCTTGTGTCTGCATGATAGGCGCGCTCACTGTTTGTTGCGCTTCTTTCTTTAATGACAGTTTGAAATCAGATGTTTCAAGCTCCATTTCATGGACTGATGATTGGTCCAATAATTGAATAAGCTCTTTAATTTGATCGATTTGCATCTTTCTTACCCCCTGTTTATACCTGGTACTAATCTCTCCTTCACTATAACTGGTCAGACCAATGAATGCAACGAGAAAAAAAGAGCGCCCATTCATTCGAATGAGCACTCGTAAGGATTAACCGTTATAACGACCCATGAACTCTCCAGTACGTGTATCGACTGTCACTTTTTCACCTGGTTCGATGAAAAGTGGCACTTGAATGACATGTCCTGTTTCCACTGTCGCGTTTTTCTTCACGTTCGATGCCGTGTCACCTTTTACGCCTGGGTCTGCTTCGACGATTGTCAAGACAACGCTCGTTGGAAGCTCGATTCCAAGAATCTCCCCTTCGTAGTCCGCGATGCTGACTTCCATGTTCTCAAGCAAATATGGAAGTGCTGATTTGACTTGAGCGCTTGTCAATTCAAGTTGCTCGTATGATTCATTGTCCATGAAGACATACGTGTCGCCCATTGGATAAAGATATTGCATGCGTTTACGCTCGATGTGTGCGCGTTCGATTTTTTCTCCACCACGGAACGTCGTTTCTTGGATTGCACCGTTACGCAAGTTACGCATTTTCGTACGAACGAATGCCGCTCCTTTACCCGGTTTTACGTGTTGGAACTCGATGACTTGCCAAATCGAACCGTCAGACGTTTTGACCGTCAATCCTGTTTTTAAATCGTTAACTGATACCATATTGATTTCCTCCTAAATTCAGATGAAGCTTATGCCTCGATCGTAATTAACTCTTTTGGCGACTGTGTCAGACGGTAGCATCCGTCTTCTGTGATGACGACATCGTCTTCAATCCGGCAACCACCGACACCGTTGATGTAAATACCCGGCTCGATCGTTACGACCATACCAGGTTCGAGCACCGTTTCCGAACGGAACGATAATCCTGGGGCCTCATGCACTTCCATTCCAAGACCATGTCCTGTCGAGTGGCCGAAGTACTCGCCATATCCAGCTTCTTTAATAATATCGCGTGTCAATGCATCCGCTTCAATGCCAGTGATTCCGGCACGTGTGCCTTCTACACCAGCAAGTTGGGCACGAAGTACCGTATCGTAGATTTGACGCAACTCATCCGAAATCGGACCGATTGCAAGCGTACGCGTGATATCTGAGCAGTACCCTTTATAGTAAGCACCGAAATCAAGCGTAACCAATTCTCCAGATTCGATGACTTTATCACTTGCCACACCGTGTGGTAGCGCCGAACGGAGACCCGAGGCGACAATCATGTCGAACGATGACGAGTCAGCACCTTTTGAACGCATGAACATTTCGAGTTCGTTCGCGACTTCTCTCTCGGTACGACCAGGACGAATGAACGTCTGGATATGGGTGTACGCCGCATCAGCGATTGCCGCAGCTTCCTTCATAATCTTAATCTCTGATTCATCCTTAATCAAGCGCAGTTTTTCTACGATTCCAGACGTTTCAATAAGTTGAGCGTCGACATCTTTTTCATAGGCACGATATTGCCCCACTGTCATCGCATCCTGCTCGATGCCAAGGCGCTTGATGGATTCACGGGACACGACATCTGCTACCGACTTGATGAGTGATGTATCAAGCTCAATGATGTCGTACCCTTTTACTTGATCGTTCGCTTGTTCCGTGTAACGGAAGTCCGTGATGAAACTTGCCGAATTCGACGTGATGACGATGACACCGCTCGACCCGGTGAAACCAGATAAGTAGCGGATATTCTCACGTTTTGTGACGAGTAATGCATCAATCTCGTTTTTTCCTAACTGTGCTTGCAGTTTGTTTACGCGTTCAATCATGTCGATTCCTCCAATGTTCGATTAGTGCATGCAGCGCTAACGTATAGCTCGTGAGTCCAAAACCGGTAATGACACCGATACAGACGGCAGCAAGTTTCGACTCATGCCGAAAAGCCTCGCGTGCATGCACGTTCGAGATATGTACTTCAACGACTGGGGCAGCGATAGCGGATATGGCATCCCGGATCGCGATTGATGTATGCGTATAGGCACCTGCATTCAATATGACACCCTCATAATCAAAAGCGTCATGTAGCGCATCAATTAAATCTCCCTCATGATTCGATTGTTTAAAGGTGAGTTCGACGTCTTCTGGAGCGCGCAGCATCAGTTCTGCCGCCAAACCTTTCAACGACACCTCGCCATATACATTCGGTTCACGACGACCCAGTAGATTTAAATTCGGTCCATTTAAAACTAAAATCCGCAACCTTCTTCCCCCTCGTTCGTCAAGTCTCATCTATTGTAACAAATTTATCGAAAGAACGTGAATCGAGCCTTCTGCCCTTTCGTTTTTTTTACAAATCACGGTATAATTCAAGTACAACATTTGAAGAATCGAGGAAAGTGAATGAATTCCAAACCAACCATCCCAGTCGGGGGACAGGCGCTCGTAGAAGGCGTCATGTTTCAAGGCCGCTCTGAAAGCGCATCTGCCATCCGGCGAAAAGATGGCTCGATTGAAACATTCGAGCAAGCACGTATTCTTGTCCCTTGGGTCCAATCTTTAAAAAAAGTACCTTTCTTGAGAGGGATTGTCGCGCTGTATGAATCGTTAAAGAACGGTTCTGCACATATGAACTTTGCGAGCGATCGATATGATGTCGATCCAAGTGAAGATACGAACACGAACGAAGACCAAAAACAGAGCATATGGATGATTGCCTTCATCGCAATCGTCGGTGTCATCTCGTACGTTTTTGGTAAATTGATTTTCAATGTGACGCCAGCACTTCTCGCGGCCATGTTTCAAGACGTACCTTTATTTTCCGGACATGTGATTCAAAACCTCCTTGAAGGGGGAATAAAATTAGTATTGTTACTCAGCTACCTTTACTTGATATCATTGACGCCACTCATTAAGCGTGTCTTCCAATATCACGGCGCTGAGCATAAAGTCATCAATTGCTATGAGTCCGGGCGTCCGGTCACGGTTGAACAAGTACGCCAAAGCTCGCGATTGCATTATCGCTGTGGCTCAAGCTTCATTTTATTCACCGTCTTCGTCGGGATTGGCGTTTACATGATTGTGCCAATCGATCCGCTCTGGTTGCGACTCATCAGCCGAATCGCGCTATTGCCGGTCGTCATCGGAATCTCATTTGAAGTCCTGCAGTTTACCAATCGTTTCCGCGACCATCGCTTTCTGTCATTCCTTGGCAAACCGGGCCTGTCGCTCCAATTATTGACGACACGAGAGCCAAATGATGAGCAGATTCAAGTCGCGATTGAAGCATTTGAGACATGGGAACGAAAAGAGTTAGGAGAATCGGTCATTCATAGAGAGGGATAAGAGGAGGAAGCACCATGATCAGACAAAGAGTCGGTTCGATCGCTGCAACAATCGTGTTTATCCTTGGCTTCATCGGGGTCGGGCATATGCTTGCCACCGATCCAGGTCGCCTGTTTAGACAATTGTTGTTCATCGGGATATTCGGGTTAGTCTTTTATGTGATCTATCGCGTCTTCATGGCACCACGCATGTCTGCAGAAGATGCACGCTATCGTAAAACCGCGCAAGCCTCAAAAAAACGAATGCAGGGAAGTCGTGGTCCTCAAGTCAAACCTTCCGCTTCCGCTAAAAACCGGAAAGGGAAGAAACCTGGTTCGAACGTCACCAAGTTATCTAAACGTTCAACCGTACATCGTAGCAATCCTCCACACCTAACAGTGATTGAAGGTAAAAAAGGGAAGAAGAAAAAGAAAGCAAACATGTAAAAGGAGCGCCACGGCGCTCCTTTTTATGTTGTTTCTACATATCCGATATATGGCAGATTCCGATATTGCTCCGCGTAATCGATTCCATACCCGATGACGAACTCATCAGGAATCTCGAATCCGACATAGTCTGCGTCCAACTGAACGAGTCGACGCGCCGGCTTATCGAGAAGCGTACAAATTTTCAACTGTTTCGGTTGATGGAGCTCCATATGTTTACATAAGAATTTCAACGTCTGTCCCGTGTCGATGATGTCCTCGATAATGACAACATACTTTCCTTCCACATCTAAATCCAAGTCCTTTCGAAGTTGCACACTCCCACTCGAGACCGACTTTTTCCCGTAAGAAGACGTCGCGACCGTATCGAGCTGAACGCTCCCTTTCATGTATCGCATCAAGTCTGCCGCAAAGACCATCGAGCCTTTTAATACGGCGACGATCACAATCGGTATCCCCTCTGCATCGTTCTCAATCTCTTCAGCCAATTCTTTCACACGTTTTTGAATCTGCTGTTCATCAAACAGTTTTCCTTTAATTTGAATCTCCATTTATCCGGCGAATGTTCGCCGTCACCCCCTATCTATTCAATCCACGATTCATCTTAACATAATGACGACTAAAAAATATACATTCTAAGATAAATATGAATGTTTCGTTCGTATTTTAGCGATATTGAGCAAAATAAAAAGCATCAATCGAGTTAGATTGATGCTTTTCACATATTATTCTTCTGAAGCTCGTTCTTGTTCCCGAAATTCTCTAAATTGATTCATGAGTTCAGGCTTATCTTCAAAAAATTCCACAAACTGTGTCATGCAGTCGAGCGTGTTCGAACTGAGATGGTGTTCGATACCCTCGACATCCTCGTACACATCTGCTTCATCTACTCCGATTAGACGTAAAAAAGACTCGAGCATCGCATGACGCTCGACCAATCGCTTCCCTACTTTTTGACCCTTTTTTGTAAGCATGAGACCACGATACTTTTCATACACAAGATATTCTTCACGGTCCAACTTTTGAACCATTTTGGTGACAGAGGAGGGATGGACCCCTAAATGTTCCGCAATATCAGATACACGCGCATAGCCTTTCTCTGACATCAATAAATAAATACGTTCTAAATAATCTTCCATACTCGGCGTCGGCATGGGCACGACCTCCCCTAATGTTCCGGTTTCCATTCCTTATTTTATCCTAATTAGAATGAAATCGAAAGGGAAAGCCCCGATTGATTGAGTCAATCATTGTCTCATGACCTTAATTTCATTATAATGAGATATGGTAACTTTGAAAGAGAAGGGAAGAACATCTATGGGACTCGAAACAATCCTCGTCATCCTCCTATGGGTTGCCTTGATCGCCTACATCGTATGGCGTTTCATGCCAGCTCGCGGGTTGAAAAAAATGAAACAAGAAGAATTCCGTGCCTCACTCCGTAAAGGTCAGTTAATTGACGTGCGTGAACCGAACGAATACAAAGGTGGACATATCGTTGGTGCCCGGAATATCCCGGTCGGCCAAATGAAACTACGCATGAAAGAACTGCGTAAAGATCAACCGATTTTAATTTACTGTCAAGGTAGTTCACGTTCAAACCAGGCGGCTAAACTCCTCATGAAGAACGGATACAACAATATCTACATGCTCGAAGGCGGCTTCAAGAACTGGAAGGGCAAGATTAAAAAAGCATAAAAAAACGGGCGGGTCGATACAATCATCGACTCGCCCTTTCTTTATTTTACAGATGACGCCTCACGACGCTCATATTTCAAGACCGGTTTACGGGCAGCGAGTGTCTCGTCCATCCGTTTAACGACCGTCGTATGAGGAGCAGTCTGAACGATTTCCGGATTCTCTTCCGCCTCTCTGGCAATTTGGAGCATCGCATCACAGAACGCATCGAGCGTTTCTTTTGATTCTGTCTCTGTCGGTTCCACCATGATACATTCCTCGACATTTAATGGGAAATAGATTGTCGGTGGGTGGTAACCGAAGTCAAGAAGGCGTTTAGCGATATCGAGTGTACGAACACCAAGGGCTTTTTGACGCTTCCCTGACAAGACAAATTCGTGTTTGCAATACGTATCATATGGCACGTCGAACGCATCTTTTAGTCGCGCAAACATATAGTTGGCGTTGAGGACCGCTTCACGGGATACCCGCGTCAATCCTTCTGCGCCCATTGTCTTAATATAGCTGTACGCTCGAACGTTGATCCCGAAGTTTCCATAGAATGGTTTGATTCGCCCGATTGAATGTGGTCGGTCGTAATCGAGACCATATCCATCATCTGTTTTCGTCACAATTGGAGTCGGTAAGAATGGAATCAAGTCACGCTTCACCCCGACTGGACCTGAGCCTGGACCTCCGCCGCCGTGAGGCCCTGTGAACGTCTTATGCAAGTTCAAGTGGACGACGTCAAAGCCCATGTCCCCAGGACGTGCGATTCCAAGAATCGCGTTTGAGTTCGCGCCATCATAATACAGCTTCCCGCCAGCTTCATGAACGACTTTTGAGATTTCAAGGATATCCGCTTCAAATAGTCCAAGCGTATTCGGGTTTGTCAGCATGAGAGCAGCCGTATCCGCTCCAACTTTTGACTTCAAATCATCCAAATCGACGAGACCGCGCTCATCCGACTTGACGGTCACCGTCTCGAATCCAGCAACGACTGCGGACGCCGGGTTTGTCCCGTGCGCCGAATCTGGTACGAGTACTTTCGTACGAGCCGTATCCCCATTACGCTCATGGAACGCTTTAATCAACATAAGCCCCGTCCATTCCCCATGGGCACCTGCCGCTGGTTGGAGTGTGACTTCGTCCATCCCCGTGATTTCAGCGAGTTGCTCCTGTAAGTCCACCATGAGTTCGAGCGCACCTTGAATCGTCTCAACCGGTTGCAACGGGTGAATATGTGCAAATCCAGGAAGACGAGCCATATCTTCGTTCACTTTCGGATTATATTTCATCGTACACGAACCGAGCGGATAGAAGCCTGAATCGACCCCATGGTTTCGAGTAGACAGAGACGTGTAATGGCGAACGACATCAAGTTCAGACACTTCTGGAAGTTCCGCCGCCTCTTTCCGAATCATCGTAGCCGGTAACAACGTCTCAAGGTCAACCTCCGGGACAGTCGGTGTCGGCAAATTATATCCAGTTCGTCCTTCACGTGATACTTCAAAAATTAGCGTTTGCTCGTGTTGCATTATTTCATCCCCCCAACCACTTCGACAAACTGATCAATCTCTGCTTTCGTGCGCAATTCCGTCGCGCAAACCAACATTTGTGTCTGACGCTCCCCTTCATACGTACCAAGCGGTAGCCCACCGATCATGCCGCGCTCGAGTAGATGGCGCGATACTTCTTCTGCATCACGTCCAAAATCCACGACGAACTCATTGAACATTGGTCCTTCGTCCACGATGTTGAATCCTGCAGTTTTTAACGCTTCTTTCATATAATGAGCGGTTTGAATATTCCGAACAGCCATATCACGAATTCCGTATTTCCCTAGAGCGGACATCGTGATTGAAGCAGCCAATGCATTAAGTGCTTGGTTTGAACAGATATTGGATGTCGCTTTATCACGGCGAATGTGCTGTTCCCGCGCCTGAAGCGTCAACACGAATCCGCGTTTGCCGTCCTCATCGACCGTTTGACCGACTAGTCGGCCCGGTAGTTTACGCATCAAAGATTTTTTGACCGCGAAGTATCCACATGACGGTCCACCAAAACTTTGCGGAATACCGAATGGCTGTGCATCTCCGACCGTGATGTCCGCACCGAGTGCTCCTGGTGACTCAAGAATCCCGAGGGCGAGCGGGTTGCTCGAAACGACGAATAGCGCGCCGGCTTCATGAGCCAATTCTGCTAATTTTTCTAAGTCCTCAATACGACCGTAGAAGTTTGGATATTGTACGACAAGACACGACGCATCCGTCAAATCGAGGTCAGATACATCCGTCACCCCGTTCTCCACATCTGTGTAATCAACGGATAGACCTGGTCCGTCAGCATACGTACGGATTACATCCTTCGCTTCAGGATGCACTGCACCGGAGACGACGACACGTTTTTTCTTCGTCTGCGCGCTCGCTAGGTAAGTCGCCTCAGCGAGAGCAGTGATTCCGTCGTACATCGAAGAGTTCGCGACGTCCATCCCTGTCAATTCACAAATCATTGTTTGGAATTCGAACATCGCCTGAAGTTCACCTTGTGAAATCTCAGGTTGATATGGCGTATACGCCGTATAGAATTCAGAACGCAAAAGCATGTGGTTCATCACACTCGGCGAAAGATGGTCATACATCCCTGCTCCAAGGAAGCTCGGGTATGATTTCGTATGTTTGTTTTTATCAGCTAACTTCGTCATATGACGAACGAGATCAACTTCCGGAAGCGGAGCCCCGATTGCCGCTAATGATGCTTGTTCGCGAAGTGTTTCTGGAATATCTGAAAGAAGCGCTTCGATTGAATCGACGCCGATTGTCTTTAACATGTCTCGTTCATCTTGTTCGGTCATCGGTAAATAACGAAATTCCATTCTGTTCATTCTGAATCCCCCTGTATCATTTCGTTCGTTTATAGAAAGGTGTCGGTACGCGTTCGGCTTCAATCTTTTTGCCACGGATGTCGATGACAAAACGCTCTTCATCTTTGTAACGTGCATCGACTCGTGCCCATGCGATTGATTCATTTACAGTCGGAGGTATCGTACCGGTCGTGACAACGCCGATTACATTCCCATCCAATTCGACTTGCGCCCCTTGACGGGCAATCCCACGACCTAACAATCTCAATCCAATCAATCGATTCGGAATGTTTTCTTTTTGAGTGACGAGTGCTTCCTTACCAACAAAGTCAGTATCTAGCTTGACGGCAAAGTTGAGATTCGCTTCGAATGGTGTGATCGACTCATCCAATTCATGACCGTAAAGCGGCAAGCACGCTTCGAAACGTAATGTATCGCGTGCGCCCAGCCCACATGGGGTAACACCCTCGGCTTCAAGCGCTTCCCAGATGGCAGAAATTGCTTCTGCTCGAGCATAAATCTCGAAGCCATCTTCCCCAGTATACCCACTTCTAGAGATGATCGATGGCACACCCGCCACGTCACCGTTCATGAATTTGAAGAACCCGATTTCGTCGAGTGCAACATTTGTGATGCTTTGAAGAACAGATTGTGCATTCGGTCCTTGAATCGCAATCTGACCATACTCATCAGATTCATTTGTCACAACCACGTCTCCCTTAACGTGCCGACGAATGTGCGCTTCATCCTTTTCAATATTTGAAGCATTGACGACGAGCCAATAAGCGTCCTCATCTAATCGATAGACAAGCAAATCGTCCACCACACCGCCGTCTTTGAGACAGAGAAGATTATACTGGGCTTGACCAACTTTAATCTTCGAGATATCATTCGTCACCAAGTTTTGAACTTGCTCAAGCGCGTCCGGCCCTTCGATTCGAATTTCTCCCATGTGAGATACATCAAACATCCCCACGTTTTGACGTACAGCCAAATGCTCTTCTTTAATCGAAGAGAACATAATCGGCATTTCAAATCCCGCAAAATCAACCATCTTCGCCTTCGGTTCGATTAATTCGAACAAAGGCGTACGTTTCAAAGTAACCTTTTCCATAATATCCCCCAATCCCGAACATAAAATGCTTTTGTTTTTGAAATCTTTCGTTTTCCATTCCACTTTAACAATTTTTATTCCTTCTGCATAGGTAAAAAGGCGAAAAAGAAAAAGGATGAAAAACGAAAACGTTTTCATCCTCATTATTTCATATTTTCGACTCGGTGGAAACGTCAGAACGTTCAATTCCAGCTGTCCGTTTGATTTCATGGGTTAGCTCAACGGCAGCTTGCTTTAATTCAATCGATTCATTCTTCGCATTGATCCCAAACTCTTTTATTTGAGTAACAGATCGATTGACCGCATCTACGTGTCCCTTGATTTCATTGACCTGTTGACCAATCACGTCTGCCCGAATTTTAAAACGTTCCGTCAGACGATTCAAACGACCAAATTCTGGTTTCATCTTGTTTTTGAACAAGAGATAACCGTATATCCCAAGTCCGATTAATGAAAATACGATGATGGCGAAATTAATCCAGATCATACTTTTTCCCCCTTTATACGGATGATTTGCTTGGCGATGTCTTCAGGCGGTTGAGATGCATCGATGGATACACTCGCTGTTCGATATAATCGATCGCGTCGTTGAAACAACGTCTGAACATCCTCCCGTCCTTTTTTAACAAGTGGTCGTGCAGAATCTTTGATTCGTTCCCAACACATGTCGAACGGAAGATTTAAATGGATCATCGTACCACGTTCTCGCATCCAACGTATATTTTCAGAGCGCTCCACCACTCCGCCACCTGTCAGGATATAGTCAGCAGTGACTTGTTGCAGTACTGTTGATTCAACATCACGAAACGCAGACTCACCATAGCGGTCAAAATATGTAGCGATCTCCATTCCAGTCATGGACTCAATGACTAAATCAAGATCGATGACCTCCCCATATTCTTTTAGAAACGAGAATAAGGTAGATTTACCTGTACCCATAAACCCCACGATATAAAACGGGTTATCATTCATAAACCATCACCTCTTTATGCCGTTCGCCGGATGTTAACACAATGTCCACTTCAGTACGATTAGGTGCAATCGGACGACACGTCAGAGTTCCCGTCGGTTTATGCAACGTTAACGGTCGTTCAGCGCAACGCTCCTTCGCCAGTAACAAATGCGATTCAAAACGAATCGCTAAGATTTCCTCTGACAGTCGCCTCGTCGTTCGTTCCACATCAGTATACCAAAATAACGCGGCGCCGAGTAACCAAACAACAATGGTCAAGGTGATGACGAGAAAGAAGCCTGCTTCATGCACATGACATGCCGCTCTCTTCTGAACGATGAATCTTTCCATGAGATTCGAAATCCCTTTCCGACCGTTTCGACATGATACTGGTCGATTCCTCTTAAAAAGAGTAAGTTTCCTCCTCCATCTCCGACCATAACCAAATTGCCATTTACTTGTTTGATCGTCCATGACCATCGCTCCTCATCCGATTTGACGAAATCACCCCGTAACCATCCTTCGTCAACACGACAGTTCTCGCTATCCATCAGACGGCGCACAATCAGTTGAGGTGTCGTATGATGATTCCATTTAGGCTGTTCATAAAGATGTTGACCGAGCGTGAGCAGTTCCACTAAAAGAAAAAGAAACATGGGAAGGATCAGCAAAACGAACGTCATTTCAATCATCGTAAAGCCTTTTTCATAATGTCGGCAGACAAAATCCTTTCTCACACACTTGCTCACGCCCTGTCGGTTCAGTGGCTTCAAGCAGAACCTCTCCTTGTAATCGTTCATAGATGAACAGCGTATCACTCAACCGTTGGATTCGTTCGTTCCCCTGCATGACAAATGATGTCAGAATGAAAATCCACCCCATGACCACCGCAAGACTGACACTTAGCTCCCATAATGAGAAACCCGATTCATCCACTTTCACGAATAATCACCTCCGGTTCATAAGTCCCGATTCGAAATTTGAGCGTCACCGATGTCTTTCCACTGACGAATTTCCACTGTCCCGCATAAGAAGCTGTCGCTTGTGAAAAGGTCAAAGTGTTGTACGTCGGAAGATATACATCCACACCATCAGGAACATCAACCTCCCTGACTACCTCTCGCCCACACACAATCAGATAAGTTTGTTGTTTCGAAATCCAAATCAATCGTGGTACACAATCTCCCTCTTCTGAAATATAGGGAAATTGCCCAGCTTCTTGAATATTTGCTACCAATGAGTCCGTAAAATTGTAGAGCTCCATTCGTTCGAACGGTCTCGTACTCGGTGCACTGATCAATAGTAAGAACGACAGCACGACAAGTACCCAAGTCATTTCGACCAAGGTGTAGCCTTTCATTGTTTTTTTAAGGAGCCGTCAGTCGGTGAATACGTATAGGCCGAGGATTGACAGCTATAAACGAGTGGATCTGCAGCCGACGCACGCTTAATCACTTCTAACGTTTCAGGATAGGCTTTATGTTCCGCGTAATGCAAATTGATTTCAGATTCAACGATTCGAACACTACCTTCGCAACTCACTTGATCAGCACGAGATTTCCCGTCCGACAAAGAAGGGACAAGTAACAAGAGAAGAACTGATATAATGAGTAATACTGCCGCCATCTCAACTAATGTGAACCCACGCTCTTCCTTCATTTCATCTTTCTCCTTTCACAATTGAGCCATAATGAGTTTGACCGGTAAATAGAGTGTGTAAAAAAGAACACCAATCATGACACTGAGGATGCCGTATAAAGACGGTTCAATTTTCTCAATCAACCCCCGACAATATTGCTCCATCTCTTCGAATACTAGATCTCGATGAAGAGACATCAATTTACCAAGTTCCCCACTCATCGAACCCACACCTAATAGACTCACGACCTCATGATCGATAAACGGTTCACACCTCGTCGCCGCTTCAATCCCTTCACCTTCAGACATGCGATGGTGAATTCGCTTGGCCATCTCTGCCATTTCTCCCTCTTCCTCGGCTAGCCGACTGATAATCTGCCTAATATTCGTTTCAGTATGTTGGAGCAAGGACAACTCACTTACAAACACATAGGTCATATAGAGTGTTTTCCCACGTCTCCATACGTAAAAAGGGAGCTCTACTCCTCGACGATGGAGTCCATATATGAGAACCGCGATTGCCACGAATATAGAAAACAGTACAGGAAAGAACCAATTCGACAATAGAATCGACCCCACACCGCCATGCGACGAGACATCTACCATCCCCATTAATTTCGGGAAAATGTATAAGGCATAAATCATGCCTAATGCAAGTAGGATGAAGAAGATAATCAACGGATAGCGAATTAGCCTCCGCAGCTCCTGCTTTAACCGTTGTCGCATCTCGAGCACCATCGCCACTTGCGACAATCCATCCATGAATCGTCCATTGCGGTCCGCCGTATGTAAAATCTCTTGCATCTGCCGATTCGTGATTAAGATGGAAAATACTTCAGACAAACTCACACCCGCTTCTAGACGAATCCTCATCTCTCGAATACAATCTTTCATTTTTCCCTTCTCATGAAGTTCAAGCGTCTCCATGGTCACTTTCAATGACACACCTCGTGATTGTAGACGAAGAAAACGATGAATCAGTCGGATTGATGGGATTATCGGAACGTCGACCATTCGCAAGTCACCTCTTGATTTCGAGTCAGTACACACCAATGTCTTTCCACGGTCGCCTTACCAAGAAGTTGCATCAGCCGCTTTTCCCCATCCTGAATCGATGCAGTATGAAAGGTTGTAATCGTCAAATGGCCACTGAGCGCCGCATCGTATGCGACCATCAATTCTTCATCTGTCCGCACCTCGCCAATCACGATGATATCCGGGTCGGCGCGAAGCGTCTCTTTCAACAAGTGTCGATGGCTGAGTCCAGCCTTAGCATTCACTTCCAGCTGAATGACACCATCGACCATTTGTTCAGGAGGATTTTCAATCGTCACAATCCGATCATGCTTCAGCTGATTCAACAGGGCATACAGTACCGTCGTCTTGCCTGCTCCGGTAGAACCCCCTATAAAGAAAAGACCATGATGTGATGCCACGACTTTCTGAAATCGTTCCACATCGTGTGATTGTAACAGGTGCTGGAGTTCAAACGTGTCATGCGGAATGCGCCAAGACATTAACGTCTGGGCGAACGACGGGAGAAAGGTCACCCGGATGACATCTTGATTCAATTCATAGACCCCGGATTGTGGAATGCGTTGATTAGATTCAGGTAGTGAACACCAATATCGCATATGATATGTAAGGCGATCATACAGCTCGGCATCCATCGATTGAAGCGCAGCAAGCTTACTAGCAGAACGGACTTGAACCTTTACTTGGTTTGCATCGGGTATAAAATGAAGATCACTCGCACCGATTTGACGTGCTGCATCTACTAAATCCTCAATGAGTTCCTTCATCTCGTTCACCTCGATACAAGCATAAAAAAAAGCCCACTATGTTGAAAGTGGACTTGTTTTATGAAACTTGAACCGCTGCAGTGTTGTGGCGACGTGCATATGTTTCGATTGAAACCTTGTCATATCCGACAATCACTTCTTTTCCATCAGTTAAGATTGGACGCTTCAAAAGTTTTGGGTTTTCGCTCATCAGCTTCAGAAGCTCGCTTAATTTCAAATCCTCCACGTCAACATCAAGTTGTTTGAAGGCCTGGCTTCGCGTCGCAAGGAGAGAGTCGACTCCTTCCTCACTGATTGCAAGGAGTTGCAACAATTCATCAACTGTTGGTGCATCTCTGAAAATGTGACGCTCACTCACTTGAAGTTCTTGTTCCTGTAAAAACGCTTTCGTCTTCCGACAAGAAGTACAGCTTGGATACGTGTAAAACATTAGTTCTGATGCCATTTTTATGTTCCTCCCTCATTCAACTTTCACTTCGCTCATTTTGTATAAGTTGATTATACATCTCTATACCCCATTTGTACATGTTTTGTGCAACTTTTTTATAAATTTTGTACAACTTTATTTACCGAAATGATTTCACATATTTTTCACGATTATTTTGCTCAATTATCACGTTTCCATAGCATTTTTTCGAATGTGTTGGTAAAATAGTGAATGAGAATGGAATAATGCACGTATGGGGGGATTAACATGGCAAGAATGTTTCGTGTCCTAGGCTTTTGGACTGGACTAGTGGCGGCACTTGCTTTCGTAGGCGCACTAGGCGGCGACCAAAGTAGTAGTGAACATACTGGCGACTTTATCGTTATGGGACTTGTCTTCTTAGCACAAACGATTTTCTTCGTCGCTCTTGGTTACTTAAAACTAACTGAAAAAACGTATGTATATGTCTTTGGTGCGTATTTGACAATTTTTTTCGTTGTCTTTACGTATTGGAGCAACTTCCAAATGTAAAAAAAGATTGTCTCGCCGGAGACAATCTTTTTTTATGCGAAGAACGGATTTGTCCGCTTTTCTTCTTCTAGTGTCGTCTGAGGACCGTGCCCCGAGTATAGTGTCGTCTCATCAGGAAGGAGCTGCTTCATCCGATCGATGGATCCCATTAATGTCGACTGGTTTCCACCAAACAGGTCTGTCCGTCCGACGGATTGCTTAAAGATCAAGTCGCCACAAAAGGCGATTCTTTCATCATTCATATACAATACGACACTCCCTGGGGAATGACCTGGTGTATGATAGATTCGAAATACGATGTTCCCAATTTCCAATACATCGCCTTCGTATGTTTTTTCTGCCGGTTTCATTGAAGGCATCGGCAAGTTGAACGCAGAAGCGCCATTCTTTTCGCCATCTGTCAGCCAATCCGCTTCTAAGCGGTGTACATAGACTGGCACCTGGTAACGTTCACGGAGCGCATCGATTCCTCCGATATGATCGAAGTGCGCATGAGTTAACAGGACGGCGGATAGTGTACCGAAACGTTCGATTGTATCGAAGAACCTCGGGTCATCCGTTCCGGGGTCAATGACGACGACAGTGCCGTCTTTTTCAATCACATAGCCGTTCTCTTGTGCCAAGCCAGACGTAATCTTTTTGATTTGCATAGGATTCATCCCCTTCTTATTCAAAACAATATTGTGGCAAAATTGTTTCGATGTCAACCTTTGCTCGACAGCGACTCTATAATCGGATAAAATAATAATGATATTTCAGTGAAATTTTTATGAATTTCATGACGTATAATTAAAGGGGGAACTCGTCATGCATTTGTATGAACCGTTTGGATGGATTTCCGTCATCGTCGCGATTGTGGCTATTTGGGGAATGCTTCGTTCATTCCAAAAACGCCAATTCTTTCCGCTCGTATTTGCAGGTTTAACTGTACTCGTATTCGGATTCTTTGGTGTCGCCACGTTGATCTACGGTGGAATTCCAGGTTAATGATTCGCATACGCAATCATCAAGCGACTTCGGTCGCTTTTTTTATGTCTTTCTATACGTTCATTCCCTCTACATAAAACGGACCAAATCACTATGTGACTTGGTCCGTACTTATTATTCTTCAGTTTGTTCTTTGAAACGGAGTAAGTCGGAGTAAATCAAATCATCGTTCATTTGCAAGATTTTTTCCGCTTCTTCCGTCATCGGACCACATAACGATGTGTCTTCGACAACTTCACCAGAAGTCGCGTTATAACATGTCGACTGTGTCCAAACATATTCATCCGTCACGACCGTTCCATCGCGGAAAATCGCGCGGCTGTTTCGATTTTCAGAGAATAAGTCGTTTCCGAATCCAATCGTATCTGACGTGTCGATTCCAAGTAAGTGCAAGATGGTCGGTTTCATGTCGACATGACTACCGATCGTCTCATGCACTTCCCCTTCTTTCTGGTCAGGTAAGTGAATGGCAAACGGAACTTGTTGCAACTTCGCCACGTCGAATGGTGTCAACTCATCTTTGCCGAGTAGTTCGGCCATCGCACTGTTGTGGTTCGTCGAAATTCCGTAATGGTCACCGTAGACGACAAAGATTGTATCTTCCCACATCCCGTTCTCTTTCAACTGGTCGATGAAGAGACCGAGTGCGTAATCTTGATAAGCTAGTGCTTGCGGGAAGTTGTTCAACGTAGTTGAGCTCGTTTCAAATTTTGGTACAAGCTCATAGTCTTCACTTGGCATCGTGTACGGGAAGTGGTTCGTCAATGTGATGAACTTCGCGTAGTACGGTTCAGGCAATTCTTGAAGCATTGGAATAGATTGTTCGAAGAAACTATCGTCTAAGAGACCCCATTCTGTCATGTCTTCAGGATTCCCGAGGTCATAACTCTTTTCATCAAAGAATTGATCGACCCCAATATTTTTGTACATTTGATCGCGGTTCCAGAACGATTTGTTATTCGCATGGAACACGGCTGAGTAATAATTTTCGTCCTTGACCAACTCAGGGAGCGCTTGATATTCATTATCGGCGTTCGTAAAGTATACAGCACCACGCGGGAGTCCATATAGTGAGTTATCGAGTGCGAACTCAGCATCAGAAGTCTTCCCTTGACCGACTGTATGGTAGTAGTTCGGCCAGTAGTGAGACTCTTCAATCAGTTTGTTCAAGTTCGGCGTGATGTACTCTCCATTCGGCGCCTTCATGTTGTGAGTAAAATTCTGCGCAGATTCGAATGAAACCACGATGACATTTTTCCCTTTATATTTTCCGAATAAATCCGGATTCGGCGCCGCATAGTTTTGACGGGTGAATTGTTCAATCGTTGCGAGTTCTGATTCATCCGCCATCGCTTTTTGAGCCGATGTTTTTGTCTGAAGCATCGCATCATACACATGGAAGTTAAATGTTCCGATGTTTTTCACTAACAGTTCACGGTCAAATGAGCGAGTCAATAATTCAGGTCGTTCCGTTTCTGCCAACGAAAGGTTGAACAAGAAGACAGAGACCGCTACAACGAACGTGACGAGCGCACGTCGATGTGAAGCCGTATTCTCTTTCAAGTTCATTCGCCATAAGATAAACGGAAGGATAAACACATCACCAAGGATGATTAAATCTTTCCATTCAAGAAGCGAAGTGAATGATGTCGATAACGTCTCCATGTTCGATGGTTGCATGATGACAGGCATTGTCAAATAGTCCGTGAATTCCCGATAATACACGGCGTCCGCAAACAAGATAAACGATGCAATCGCATAGAGCGTGTAGAGCACCCATTTTTGTTTGTTTCCTTTAAAGAAGAAATGGAAGGCAAACAAGAATAGTGTCGAACTGATCGGGCTAATCAGTAAGATAAAAGCTTGTGCGGTGTTTTCAATCGGAATGTTGAAGAAAAATTGATAGACGATATACGTCTTCGTCCAAAGCAATAACGTAAAAATCCAAAATAGACGATATTCTTGAAACGAAGCGCGGACCGTGTCGTTCAGTCTCGTCGATAGCTTCGAAAAGCGTTGAGATGAATTCATCTGACGGTCTCCTCCTCTTTTCAGTTTTCGGCATGTTTTAGTTGCCATTCTTTTTTATATTTGTTCATTCATTGTACAATTCGGATTGAATAGTACACGTCCAGTATCAAGTCCAAATCTTACCCCTTTTTTAATAAAAAATCAACTGTGACGTTACAAATTTTACAATATCCCATACCCTTTCCCACAAAAAAACACGCCTGCAATGTGCAGACGCGTCCGTTTCATACCCGTGTCGGAAGGAAGTGTTTCCGTGCCAGCCACGCACATCCAATCACACCGGCATCGTTTTCAAGTTCAGCGATTTTGAATGTTGTCGACTCGTAAACGCGCTCGAGCGCAAACCGTTTGAACTGTGCATCAAGCGGATCCAATAACGCGTCGCCAGCTTTTGAGACACCTCCACCGATGACAATCATTTTCGGGTTGAGCGTGTTCGCGATGTTCGAGATGGTCAAGCCGAGGTATTCAGTCATCTCGTCAATGACTTCTGTGGCGATCGAGTCACCGGCTTTATATGCTTCAAACACGTCACGTGCTGTCACTTCTTTCAACTCGTTTAATGAAGTATCTTGATTCTTACGCTTCTGTAATGCCAGACGTGAGATGCCGGTCGCCGAAGCAATCGTCTCGATACACCCGAGGCGCCCACAACCACACTTCACAGCTTTCGACTCGTCTCGTTCCACGGTAATATGCCCGATTTCTCCAGCCATTCCTGCCGTCCCATGAACGATATTCCCGTTCGTGATCACGCCACCACCGACACCTGTACCGAGCGTGATCGCCAATAATTCTGAAGCCCCTTCGCCCGCGCCCTTCCACATCTCACCAAGGGCCGCGGCGTTCGCATCATTTTCGAGCACGGCCGGAAGACCGACTGCTTTTTCGAACTCACTCACGAGAGCAAAATCTTTCCACCCGATGTTCGGAGAATATTCGACAACTCCTTCTGAGAAGTTGACGAAGCCTGGTGCCCCGATTCCCGCACCCGCAAAGTCTTCTTTCTTCTTACCTGATGTTTGTAAGTATGTTTCAAAAGAAGCTGCGATGTCTTTTGGAATATGTACACCATTCTCTCGAATATCCGTTTTGACTTCCCACTTATCCGAAATGATGCCGTTCATGTCTAAAACAGCCATCTTCACCGTCGTACCACCGATGTCGATACCTAATAACCATTTCATACCGTTCACTCCTCATCTCAACTAAATCGCTTTCATTGAATAGTGTACACTATTATCCCCTTAGTGCAACCCTTTGCACTAAGGGGATTTCTGTCAATCTGTTGAATTTTTTAATTCGTGGGTCAAAATGATTTTGGCCGTATCATACACACGTTGTTCGATGATGCCCCCTTCATACAATTCGTCGAGTTCCATCATCATGAGTGAGATTTCAGCATCCCGTTCTCCGATATAAATAATGGTACCGAACGATTTTAAAAACTGTTGGACATCATAAAAGTTTTTCATGCTTCTTCCTCCATCGTCGATTGTACATAACGATTTAACAATTCTCGTGTTGCTTCCATTGATGACACATGCGTTCGCTCATAACTATGGCTCGATTCGATTCCTGGCCCAACCAAAGCATGTCGCACATCATACCCTGCTCGAATCGCTGCCGAAGCATCTGAACCATAATACGGGTAAATATCTACCTTATATGCGATCTCATGAGTTTTACACAACGACGTGAACTTCCGTCGTAATCCGATATCATACGGTCCGGACGAATCCTTGGCACAAATCGAGACTGTATACTCATCCGAATGCTGTCCATCCCCAAGCGCGCCCATATCAACGGCAATGTATTCTACGACGTCTTCCGGGATACCCGCGTTTCCTCCAAATCCGACCTCTTCATAATTCGAAATCAAGAAATGAACGGTATGCGGTAAGTCATAACGGACCAAGTCTTTCGCAAGGTCCAATAGAATGGCGACAGAAGCCTTATCATCCAAGTGACGTGATTTCACGTATCCTGAAGATGTCACTCGAAAGCGAGGATCGAATGAAACGAAGTCTCCGATTTCAATCCCTAATTCTGTCACGTCTTCACGAGAATGTACTTTTGCATCCAATCGGACTTCGATGTTTGATGCAGATCGCTCCGCTGAGTTCGTGTCTTTATAGACGTGAACACTCGACTGATGAATCAAGATTGTGCCTTCAATCGCCTCTCCTTCTTCTCGGTGGACGAGGCAGTTCTCTCCTTCAATCGCCGTCCATGCATATCCTCCTACTTGAGTCAAACGGAGACGCCCGCTCGGTAAGATGTCTTTGACCATCGCACCAAGAGTGTCCACGTGTGCCGTCAACAGACGTGCCTTGCCAGAGCGACCTGAAAACGTTGCCAGTAGTGCCCCTTTATGTAGACGTGACGTCTTGACACCCAGTGCATTCAATTCTTGCTCAGCGAAACGGATGACCTCTTCCGTCATACCGGAAGGACTCGGGATGTTAACGAGTGTTTTTAATGTTTCAATCATTGAATTCTCCCCTTACCAAAATCCGTACCCGACGAATAGTCCAAACAGCGAGATGGTGAGTACGGAAAATAAGATTCGTTGTACGCGGTTCTTCTCATCCGGCAGCCCGACGACTCCAGAAACGACAAAACCACCAATCAGACCACCCGCATGTGCGAAATGATCAAGACCTGCACCTAATACAAAGGCAAGTCCTACATTTAATCCTAACATAATAAAGAGCGGAGGTCCGAGCGTCTTCATGAAGAGAGAACGATCACGTAACCCAAAATATAAGAGCGCACCGACCAAACCAAATAGCGCTCCTGAAGCGCCTGCTGATATCGATTCGCTGAATGCAAACGATGCGGATGTCGCTAATATTCCACTTAGCAGATAGATGATTAAAAATCGTATGGAGCCATACATCCGTTCAACGAGCGGACCGAGCGACCAGAGTGCAAACATATTAATCGCAAAGTGGAACCAACCAATATGCAGGAACATCGGTGTAATCAAACGCCACCATTCCCCTTGTTCAATCAACGGGTTCACTTTGGCCCCGAATGCGATTAACGTGTTTGGATCAAGAGTCGAACCGACCGATTCCGCTAACCACATGACTAAAAAAGTGATGAACAGTAGCCCATATACCACTTGTGGTTTCCCAAAGGAAAATCGTTTCTTCAGCTCTGCTTTCTTTTTTCGGTCGAGGGAGACCGCTAGCATTCGGAACCGGTCCTCTTCCATAGTCGGTGTGCAAATCGAACGAGACAATGTCACTTTCGCAGGGATTTGGAACGTCAACGAGTCCACACGCTCTTCATCCACAAGGCGCTCGCCATAGACATGAATGGTCAATCGCTTCCGCCCGATACGAGATAAGCGAAATGCGTTCAAAATCGCGTCTATATCCGTCCCAACATGATTCGCCCATGCTTTTTCAGTCTGAATGAACAAATCATACCGATCACCTGCTTTTGTATCGAACAAGATGACCGCACGGGAGGGTTCGAGTATGCCTTCAATTCGCCCACCGTTTTCGACCTTTCGATATATATCTTCCCAAAAACAAGTTGTCGCCAACGAAACCCCTCCTCTCTCTCAATTCTATTGTAAATCACGAGACGACAGACGACCAAACGATGATTCGTTCTATATGTACAAAAACCCGTAACCATATGGCTACGGGTTTTAAAAGGATGGAGATTACAAGACAGGTTCCATCGTTTTCATGAGTACGTTCGCAGAATGTTGCATTTTCTCATGCTCTTCTTGTGACAACTCAATCTCAACGACTTCACGAACGCCTTGACGGTTGATAATCGCTGGTACACCGATATGGATATCGTGCAATCCATACTCACCATCAAGATGGGCACCGACTGTCAACAACGTATTCTCGTTACGAAGGACAGCCTTGACCAACCGAAGGAGACCGAGTCCAATCGCATAGTACGTCGCACCTTTACGTTCAATGATATGATATGCTGCGTCACGAACGTTGACATAAATGTCTTCAAGGTCTTCCCAACTATACTCATCATGCTCTTCAAGTAGTTGCTCGACCGATTTTCCATATATACGAGCGTTGCTCCAGGCAGCAAACTCAGTATCACCATGCTCACCCATAATGTAGGCGTGACAGTTACGCGGGTCGACGTTGAAATAGTCTCCGAGCATGTAACGCAAGCGAGACGTATCAAGCACTGTTCCTGAACCAAAGACACGATGTTTCGGAAGACCAGAATATTTCCATGCGAGATGTGTCATGATGTCGACCGGGTTTGAAGCAATAATGATAATTCCGTCAAAACCAGAGTCCATGATGTCTGAAATCATAGATTTCATAATCTTCGCATTTTTTTCAACGAGATCAAGACGTGTTTCACCTGGACGCTGTGGTGCGCCAGCCGTGATGACTACGATGTCAGCGACGCCACAATCCGAATAGTCCCCTGCCCAGACGCGCATTGGTGATGAAGCGAATGAAACCCCATGGTTCAAGTCCATCGCTTCTCCTTCTGCCTTGGCTTTATTAATATCGATGATGACAAGTTCTTCACATAGACTAGCTGTCGTCAACTGGTAAGCAAAACTCGCACCTACTGCCCCTGCCCCTACAAGTGCGACTCGTGTTACTTTAGCATGATTTAATGTTTCCATAATGATTCTCCACCCTTCAAACAATCTGTTTCATGTTTTTGTTATCTCTGTTACAAATAGATTGTAACATCATTCACAAACTCTAACTACAGCGGAAACCGTTTTCACTTTGGCGATATTGTGACAATATTCACATTCATTTGGAACACCTTCATTTTCTGTACTACCCTCATCCAAACACAAAAAAACAAATCATCGTCGCCCCACAAACCGAAAGAAAATTTACCGCATCATTTCCGAGAAAACGCCATCCCGACACGTATGTCGTCGGCACGTCGTGATGTATTTTTTGCTCGGTCAACTTTCCACAAACAGCACAACGAAACGTTCGTTGGACGGTCGCACCAAGTAGCGTATCAATCATACTACCAGTTAATCCAATCACCCATAATAAAAGAAGAAGCGTGATGCTTAAGTCAATGAAAACAAGAGAGGATATGACAATCAACATTGCACCAAACATCGACATGACGGTACCGAATGTCGAGACGGCCCCACTCGTTCCCGGTTCGACTCGCTTAAAGGTAAACATGAACCGAGGTTTCCGCTTCGAGAGGACACCAAATTCAGATCCCCACGTATCGCTCGTCGCTGCCGCGATGGACACGACATACATATAGAGGTAGACTGGATCATTTGTAAACTGATAACCGAGTGCACATAAAATCCCGACCCCACCGTTAGCCAACACTTGCATGGCATCACGAGCCCCCGTCTTCTCGACAATCTCATCTACTCCTTCTTTATCGCGAGAGCGATATTTCGAAGCGAGAGAAGAAGTCGAAAAAAACACCCCAAGCAAGTATAGACCGAACCATCCGAAGGAGAATCCAATCACCGTACCGGTCACTATCGTCAACAGTGCCCCAGAACGAGTCAACGAGCGTAACCGATAACCGAGATAGGCGACGAAACAAGTTACAGCGAATATGGCGAACACTGAATCATCTCCTTCTCTGTCACGATCCATTGAACGGGTAGGTCGTGCGGCTCAGTTGGTACATGATCGACAATCTGAACGGTATATGCCAAAGCAAGCGTTCTACCGTTATAGGTTTTTAAAAAGCGATCATAATAGCCCCCACCCCAACCGATGCGATAACCGGTTCGATCGAAAACACGCCCCGGAACAAGACAAAGGTCGATCACTTGCGTAGTCGCTGGAGTGGTCGGCTCTAAAATATTCATGACTCCCTCTTCCAAATCATCAAATGAATGAATGATGTGAAACGTAAGTCCCCGCTCCGTTACTTTCGGGACGCAGACCGTTTTTCCTTCTTTAAAGGCCATATGAATAATCGGGGACGTATCAATTTCTAGAGGGAGTGACAACGTTAGCGCGATTGTTTGACTTTCAATCCATAAGTCCGAGGCAAATAATGATTGGTGAATGACTTCGTCCGCATGATGTCGATCCGCCATTTGTTTGATGTATTGATGAATCGTGCGCCGGAGCGCTGTTTTCTCTTCCACAACGTATTCCTCCTTACAAAAAAAGCCGCCACATATGTGACGGCCGGTCCCTCATTACTTCACTTCGCGGTAAAGCGTGTGACGACGGAGACGTGGGTTGTATTTGCGCAACTCGAGGCGCTCAGGGTTGTTACGTTTGTTTTTCTTCGTGATGTACGTGCGATCGCCTGTTTCTGTGCAAGCTAATGTAATTTTAACGCGCATTTCTTTCACTCCCATCTTAATGATGTTGTATCAAGTGCTTTTGCTTTACAGTCTAAGCATACTCAATTATCCTACCAAGTTTCTTGTGAAAAAGCAAGGTTATTTCACGTTCTTTTTCATTGATTCCTGTCCATACGGAGAAGTCTCAAGAGGTAGGCATGTGTTGACGTTCTCACTCACGTTATACCATTGTTTCAGGTCGTGAATCGAGATCTCTTCACCGACATAAACGCGTTCTGATGCAGAAAACACGCTGTTTTCGATTCGATGGATTGCATCGAACAAACCACCGTGACCATGCGGATTGCGAGTCGCTTCAAAGGACAACATAGTTGAGTATAACGGAATCGCAAGGGATTGCGCAAGTTCTCTTGCAGCAGGAATTGTCATCCAATCGAAGTGATGGATCACTTTGAAGGAAACACGTTTCGAAAGTTCATGTACTAGTTTTACATAGGCGATATTTTGTGTAGCCACCTGGTTCATAACATGCTCTAAAAATGGGCTAGTTGGGCGAACACGATACACATGTATGTTTCCTTGACGTTCATACTCAGGCAACTCGTCATGATATGGCGTTAATACATAGACGACTTCGCCATCGTCCGCTCTCGCCTCGATTTCATCGACGACCCGTCTTCCGAGTCCCCCTACGATATGACCGTGATATTCAGGCGTGAGTACTAAAATAGCTGATTTTTCATCTTCGCGCTCGATTGTCACATAGTAATCGTGAGGAGATAAGAACGAATCAATATCGATGTCTTCGTCTTGAAGGAATGGATATGCAGCATAATGATCATGTAGCAACTGCTCCGATACTCCATCCTGATAGAGTGCCGTTTCAAGTTCTGCAAAGAGTCGTGTGTGTTCACGGAACCGTTCGGCGGCATATTGCGCCGTCGTTTGCCCATCCAAGATGAACGCCCAGTCACTCGACACAGCCAATACGTAATGACGGATTAATTGTTTCAAGGCGCGATTCGTCGCTTCCGATTGATTACGATAGTCCGCCACATCTTTTACGAGTTGCATCTCCATCATGTGCAAATGACGAAGCATCCACTCATTTCTTTCGTTAATCCAAACTTCACCATAACCTTTACGTCCCCATGTATTCATCGACACGTGGACCGTCTGTAAATCTTTAAAGTGACGTTCAAGGAAGAGCGCTGGCGTGATGGTTTCAATTCCAAATTCAGCAAGTCTCTCTGCTACTTTCCCAAGAAACTCTGGCCCCTCAAACCACCAGTGACCGAACAGCTCCGCATCGAACGGAGCCGTGACTAAAAATGGTGGGAATGTCTGAGCACAGTGCGCTTCAAGATGTGATTCTAACGTTTTGGCAAAATCGGTCGCATGGTTTTCAATTTGATGTTCCGCCCATTCGCGCACGTAGAAATCCTTTTGATCCGTATCACCCGTAATCCGGTGCATTTTTAAACCCGTATCAAAACGAATTCCTTCCGGATGCATGAAGGACTGGATATAGTCCCAGTCCCGATCGTATGCCAAATCTCGGTAAAACTCACGATAATCCGGATGGCCTGGATATCCGATCATCGAACTCCAAATTTTACCTGAGATGATTTGATCCCGAGGGAACAACGCGACGCCATGTGGTGAATAAACAGGGGCTCCAATTCCTTTCTCTGGCGTCGGATCTGCGTCGAGAAGAGCATGTTCATCGACAAATGTGTAGCGAATTCCTTCTTCATAAAGAATCCGATCAACTCCTGGTGTATAAGCACACTCTGGTAACCAGATGCCTGTTGGACGGAACCCATAATGACGTTCGAAACAGTTCAAACCTGTGCGAATCTCAGTGCGCGCCGCCTGTTCCGTGAAGAGATGTGGATTAAAGCCATGGGTTGCCGTACATGTCACCATGTCAATATAACCTGCCTCACGATATGTACGGAACGCCTCATTCAAATTTTTATTCCAATGAAGGAACGTATTTTTTAAATCGTGGTATCGTTGACGATAAAAATGTAACGTCGCTGTTTCTTCGTCTGTTCGGTCCTCAGACAATTCGAGGGCAATCAATTCGAGCATATCGTCTAAGTGCTCCACATAGCGATCCTGAATGAGAGAATCGGCAAGCATTTCAACGACAGGTGGGGAAATACTAACCGTCCAATGCAAGGGACGCTTCAAGCGATCGACTTGCCATAGAATCGGAAGATATGTCTCAGAGATGGCCTCGTAAACCCATCTTTCTTCTAAACGGTGTTTCTCTTCATGCCTAACGTACGGTAAATGAGCATGAAGGACGAGTGAAAAGTACCCAGGTTTCATAATAAAAAGTCCTCCTTAACGCACGAGTCGGTATGCTGCATATTTTGGTAACGTATCAAGTAGTTCTGGAGAATCAACTTCCCCGTATTGCCAACGTCGGACCGGTTCTGCGAATCGTCCGACTCCTACTGGTTCTGCCCGCGGCGTATCAAGCGGATTTGATGCGACGATTGGGAGAAACTCCCCTTCCATCGTCCGAATCCCAAATTCAAACACATATGTCGTATTCGGGTCGAGAGGGCGAACGAACCAGCTGTTCGTCATTTCAGGAAGATCGAATGTATAGGAGCGGTTTGCGTGACCGCTATTGTAATCAAGTAACGTAACATCAAGGATGCGAAACGCCTTCGGCAATTCTTCCCAGCGTCGCATAAATTGAAGCGCTAACGTTTCTTTCACGAGATCAGATACTTCCCAGCATACATACACTGAGTTTGGAGACTGTACGACAGCATGCATAAAGTCCACGTTGTACCGATCGGGTAGCTTCCAGTATCCTTCCGGACCCTTTTCAAGAAGTGGAGAAGTCGACACGTTGCCCGTCTCTTTCGCTGATGCCACTTGTTTGCGTGAGGTCGTCACCGACATCTTCGCTTTCTTCGTTTCACGCTTTTGTTTCACAGGGGCAACCGCCTCCACTTCCTGTTGCTGATTTCTCCATTTCCGCCATGCGTATTGGACTTTGCCAATCGGGACGTCTAATTCTGCCGCAATCTGTTTTAACGTAAGACCTTGTTGTTTCAAGGACACGATTTTCTCTTCCATCTCTATATGGCTCCCTTCATGTAAAAATCCATGTAGACTATTATTCGCTCCTTGAGTTTGTATTCCTGCCCCAAAAAATAAAGAACAACAGCACTGTTGTTCTTTACCACTAATCTTATTGATTCAAATCATAATGTTTTCCTTTTTCGAGAAAAATTAAATGTTCTCCGAAATTCGTCACATGATCGCCCATCCGCTCGAGGTATCGAGCGATGTTCGAGAATTCGTATACATCGTTCGTTCCAACCGTCATGGCCGGAAGAGAACCGATATATTGTTTAATCACCGTTAGATTGATGTCATCAATCACGCGGTCCATCTCATTGAGTTCACGAACACGGCTCACTTCACCTTTACGATAGGCACGTGTTGCCAGTTCAAGCATGTCAATCAACTGCTCGGCCATCTTCTTGAGCGGTTGGATGTCAAGCACATAAGGAACGTGCTCGATTCGTGTCACTGCTTTTGCGATGTTTGTCGCATAGTCCGCGATGCGTTCAAGGTCTGTCGCTGATTTCATCGTCACAATCAGACGTCGTAAGTCAGTCGCGACTGGTTGCTGTTTTGCAATCAATAGAATCGCTTCGTCATTGATTGTCAACTCCAACTCGTCTAACTCGTTATCGTTATCAATCACGGTTTTAGCCAATTCGAGATCATGTTTTTCCAACACTTCGATTGCCGTCGCCGTTTGGCGCATCGTCAAGTTTGCCAATCGAACAACTTTATCTTCTAATTCAGTCAACTTCGTATCAAAAAATGTGCGGTTTTGTGCCATCAATCCAGTCTCCTCCTTAACCGAAACGGCCAGAAATATAGTCTTCCGTCCGTTTGTCAGATGGATTCGAGAAAATCTTATCTGTTACATCGAACTCGACAACTTCTCCATTTAAGAAGAATGCCGTTTTATCCGAAACACGGGCAGCTTGTTGCATGTTATGTGTCACGATGATGATTGAATATTGTTCTTTCAGCTCTTGTACCAATTCTTCCACTTTCAATGTAGAAATCGGATCAAGGGCAGACGTCGGCTCGTCCATTAAGATGACATCCGGTTCAATCGCTAACGTACGCGCGATACAGAGACGTTGTTGTTGTCCACCTGAAAGTCCGTACGCATTCTCATTCAATCGATCTTTTACTTCATCCCAGATTGCCGCACCACGTAATGAACGCTCGACAATTTCATCGAGTACTTTCTTATTTTTGATTCCGTGCGTCCGCGGTCCGTATGCCACGTTGTCATAGACCGATTTTGGGAACGGGTTCGGTTGTTGAAATACCATCCCGACCGACGTACGCAAATCTTCCACCTTGTATCCGCGATCGAAGATGTTACGACCATGGTATAAAATTTCACCGTTCGTCCGAACCGATGGCACGAGTTCGACCATCCGATTTAACGTCTTGATGAACGTCGATTTTCCGCACCCAGATGGTCCGATAATCGCCGTGACTTCATTCTTTTTAATATCGAGGTTGACGTCAATCAAAGCCTGGTCTTCTCCGTACCACAAGTTCAAATTGTTGACGACATAGGCGCTATCTTTTTTCATCTCAGTCGTTGTCGGTTCTGTCGTAGTTGTGTTCACGTTTTGATCTCCTTTGTTGAGCTCTTGTTGTTTCATCATCTCGAGCTTCCTCCTCATTCATCTGCAAAAAAGACTTAGTGTCGATTTGTATATTTGTTTCGAATATAGATTGCAACCGAGTTCATCGCGATGAGCATCGTCATAAGTACGATGATCCCTGCTGCCGCTAAGTTTTGGAACTCTGCTTGTGGTCGGCTCGTCCAGTTGTAAATCTGGATCGGGAGGGCCGTGAAGTCAGAGAAAATGTTACTCGGTGTCGTTGAAATGAATGTTGCCGCTCCGACCATGATGAGTGGAGCCGTTTCACCAATTGCACGAGAAACCGCTAGGATAATCCCCGTGATGATCCCTGGTAACGCCGAAGGTAACACGACGTTAAATGTCGTCTGCCACTTCGATGCCCCAAGCGCTAGCGAAGCGTGTCGTAATTCCATTTTGACTGCTCGTAGCGCTTCCTGTGAGGCCACGATGACAATCGGCAAACTCATGAGACCGAGCGTCAAGGCACCGGCCATAATCGAGTTCCCTAATTCCATGACTCGGACGAAAATCGTCAATCCAAGCAATCCGAATACGATTGACGGAACGCCAGCCAAGTTCGAAATATTGACTTCAATAAATGAAGTCATGCGATTTTTCGGAGCATATTCCTCCAAGTAAATCGCTGCTCCAACACCGATGACAAAAACCATCGGCACGATCAATAGCATGAGCCATAATGACCCAATCAACGCAGGATATAATCCAGCCTGTTCAGGACGGCGCGACGGGAAGTTGCGCAAGAAATCGAGGTCGACCCATCCTGCACCTTTTGACACGATGTCATAAATCAACGTCGATAAGACGACGAGTGCAAAGACGAGTCCCGCCAAAAAGATGTACTTAAATATTTCATTCAATTGTAAACGTCGTTTAATTCGTTGAGACACGGTCTCACGATTCATCAAGTTCTTCGTATTCTTGAACTCACTGTTCGGTAAAGCCATATTAGTACTCCTCTCTGAAGCGGCGCGTCACCCAGTTTGCGAATAGGTTCATCAATAGGGTAAAGACGAACAACAACGCACCGACCGCATAGATACTGTAATATTCGATTGTGCCGTAACCTGCATCACCTTTTGCGATTTGAACGATATATGCTGTCATCGTCTGAATCGCATTGAGCGGGTTGAACTCGAAGTTCGGCTGCGAACCACCAGCAATCGTTACAATCATCGTCTCACCAATCGCACGGCTCATACCGAGAACGATAGAGGCGATGATCCCAGACGTCGCAGCAGGCATGACAACTTTCGTCGCCACTTCAAGACGTGTCGCACCTAAACCGAGCGCACCGTCCCGAATTTTCTTCGGAACAGCACTCATTGCATCCTCAGAAATCGAGGCAATCATCGGAATAATCATAATCCCGACGACAATCCCTGGGCTGAGTGCATTGTAAATTTGAAGTCCTGGGATGAGTGCTTGCAGAATCGGTGTAATGAATGACAAGGCGAAGAAACCGAATACGATGGTCGGCACACCGGCCAACACTTCTAGAATTGGTTTCAATACACGTCGTGCCCGTTCAGAGGCGTATTCACTTAAATAAATCGCAGACGCCAAACCGAGTGGGACGGCTACAATCATCGCAATCACAGTAATTTGGAGTGTTCCCATGACAAGGGCCCATACCCCGAAGCGCTGATCTGCACTAAGTGGGTACCATTCTGTCGATCCTAAAAATTCTGCGACAGGGACTCGTTCAAAGAACTTGAATAGCTCAAAGCCTAGTGTGAACGCAATACCAATGGTCGTGACGACCGATACGAATGCGCTCAAGAATAATAAGAACGGCATGATTTTATCAAACACGTTCGTCGTACTATATTTCTTTTGTTTATTTTGTTGAATCATCTCTCGAATCGAAAGCTTATTGTTCGGTTCATTCATCTCGTGTATCGCTCCCTACCTCTTCATACTAGAAAGCATGGCGAGAAGGCGAGACCGTGTCTCACCTTCTGCCACCTATCATCTTATTCTCCAGCGATTTCGTCGATCATCTTCATGTTTTCGTCGTAACGCGCTTGTTCCATACCGACATATCCTACTTCTTCAGAGAGCGCACCTGCGTTTTCGTTCATGAAGCGTGCGAATTCTGCAACTTGCTCTTTGTCTTTCAACGAAGCGTTGTTGACGTACGTGTAGATTTCACGTGAGAGTGGATAAGAAAGATCATTGATTGTTTCTGGAGTTGGCTCTACACCCTCGACTGCCATGGCACGAAGCGTGTCTTGGTTTTCGATGTAGTATGCATATCCGAAGAATCCGATTGCACCTTCCGTTCCAGCTACACCCGTGACGAGGACGTTGTCATCCTCTGACAATTGTGCGTCTTCACGAATGTCCGTATCGTCAAGAACGGCTTCATTGAAGAAGTCAAATGTACCTGAGTCTTTACCTGGTGCGAAGAATGAAATCTCCTCATCTGGCCAGTCAGAGCGAACGTCTTTCCATGTTTTTACGCTTGTGTCCGTCCACATCTTATTCAATTCTTCAATCGTGATATCTTGTGCCCAATCGTTCGCTGGGTTTACAACGAGCGAAAGTCCATCAAGTGCAACCGAGAGTTGCGTGAATTCCACACCGTTTTTCTCAGCTTCGGCTGCTTCTTCTTCTTTGATTTCACGTGATGCGTTCGAGAAGTCTGTCTCTCCCGTCACGAAACGTTTGAAGCCACCACCCGTACCAGAGACACCGACTGTCACTTCAACTTCTGGTTGTTCAGCTGAAAATTCTTCTGCGACTGCTTCCATGATTGGGAATACAGTTGATGATCCATCCATGACCACTTTTCCTGAGAGCGCATCGCCGCCTTCAGCAGCGCCACCTTCTTCATTGTTCCCACAAGCAGCACCTACGAGTGCGACTGAAGTGATTGAAGCGAGTAAAGCTGATTTTTTCATCCAAGACATTTGTGACGTCCTCCTTGAGTTTGCTTTGATTTTTGTTGTGGATTTGTTGTTCTGTCCTACAATTAATATCCTAATGAACTTCTATTAACGAGAAATAAACGGAACGTAAAAGAATTGTAAAGACAAAAAAAGAAGTCACCGAAGTGACTTCTTTTACTGAAGCATTGCATTGACGTCTTCTAGATTAAAGTAAGCTTTCATGATGTCGTGCGCGACACGCGTATTGATTCCTTCCGCCTCAAGTCCAGGCATGATGATCGCCCAAGCGATTTCCGGATCATCGAACGGTGCCCAACCGACATGGTTTGAGTTCAATGTCTTAATCGGTTCTCCGTTCGCATTTCGTTTCGCCTGACCATCTGCCCCTTCCGCGATTGCTTGAGCAGTTCCGGTTTTACCTGCAGCCGTCATACCGGTCTCCTGTAAAATGCGAGACGAACCGGACGCAGATTCAACCCCTTGACGATATCCTTCACGGACACGTTGAATGTATTCATCCTGGATATCGACTTTATTCAACGCATTCGGTTGGAACGTGCTCACGACTTGCTTATTGTTCTCATCAAGCGAACCCGGCTCAATGATTTCTTTCAGCAAGTGTGGTTGTACACGATAGCCACCGTTCGCCAATGCTGACGTATATTGCGCCAATTGAATCGGAGTATAAGAAATATACTGTCCGATCGACATATCCATTAGAAGCGTGACGCGGTCCGGGATGCTACGGAATCCGGTCGACTCAAACGGCAAGTCGATCCCTGTTTCGATTCCGAGACCGAATTGTTTATAGTAGTGTTCCATCGTTTCGAACGCCTGCGTGACATTTTCCCCGACAATTTGACCTGTCGAGTAATAATCAGCCAGACGCAAAGCAATTTGGAACATATAGATATTCGATGACATCGCGAGTGCATCTAAGTCGTTGATGTTCCCCATATTCCGGTAGGAAGCTTTCACTGACGAACCAATCCGAATCGGAGCATCATAAATATATTCTCCCGGTTTCACGACACCTTCTTCGAATCCATAGGCGACCGTCGCCCCTTTGATGGTTGATCCGATTTGGCTGGCGCGAAGAACCGTTCCGGTCGATACATCCTTGAATTCGTTCGTTTCCAAATCGAGTTCTTGTCCAGATAAGGCGAGCAATTCACCCGTTTGTGGATTCATGACGACAGCGAATGCTCGGTCGAAATGAGGACTTCCAGAGCGCCCTGCGCGAATCGCCTTTTTCAAGATCTCATCGATTTCTTTTTGGAACTCGATGTCGGTCGATAAGACGATGTCTTTCCCTGGATTCCCACTCACTCGTGTCGGTTCACCGACCGGCTCCCCTTTATACGTCGTGAACACATCATAGGCCGGCGTTCCCCGAAGGACGTCTTCATACTGTTGTTCCAAGTAGGAGGTACCAACCCGGTCGTTCAACCCGTAACCCTTCGCCTGATAAGATGCACGTTGTTCCGCCGGAATTTGACGATAACTTCCTAGGAAACTCTTGAACGTCTCATCATACGGATAATCCCGTTGATAGTAAGGTTCGACACTCACTCCAGGCAACTGCTCTAAGTTCTCTTCGATGACCGCCATCTCTTTCGGGCTTGCACCGATTTTGATGACCTGTGGGTCGAGTGCATAGCCACTCTCCATATTGTGTTTAATGGCGATGATTTCTTCTGTCGCATCATCAAACGTGATCTCTTCTTCGGTGATTGAATCAAGCAAGAGCCGGTCCACGTCTTGGTTAGACAATGCGGCTCGCTCCTCTTCCGATAATTCTTCCAATAACGCTTGAGTCCGTTCTTGCGCCAATTCCGGATTCGTTGCAATCCAGTAATCCTTTCGGTCTCGCTCCGTCATTTTACGGTCTTCTTTTGGAATGTCGACGATTTCCGCCAATTTTTTCGCGACGTCTAAACGTTCATCCGTCTTTGTCACTTGAGAGCGGCGATACATGACCGAGTAGTTTGAAATCGTATCCGCCAGCACTTGACCGTTCCGGTCGTAGATTTTACCTCGCGGCACTTCATATTTGATTTTACTCGACTCCGTTTTCTGTACTTCCCGAGCAATCAGTTCACCATTCACGATTTGTACGACACCCAATCGAAAAATGAGGGTCGCAAATAGAATGAAGACGATGAAAAATAGTAAATTTAAGCGTAACGGTAAGTGGTTTCGCCGTTTTTTCGGCACTTTTACCCGATTTTTTGCCAAGTCCGTTTACTCCCTCCACGTTCATTTCCTTCTATATTATAGAGGACAGGAATCCCTGTCGTTTTGTCCGAATTTCACTATATCATAATTTGTTTACAAATTAATGAAAACCACAAAAAAACCCGAGATTCGTATAAGAACCCCGGGTAAGACCAGTTTATTTTGCGTCAGCGTATAATTTCGCCACATAATCCCAATCGATGACATGGAAGAATGCGTTGATATAGTCAGGACGACGATTTTGGTAGTTCAAGTAGTAAGCATGTTCCCATACATCAAGACCGAGGATTGGCGTAACACCTTCCATGATTGGTGAGTCTTGGTTTGGTGTAGACGTGACTTCGAGTTTCCCGTTCTTCACGACGAGCCAAGCCCATCCTGAACCGAAACGAGTCGTTGCAGCTTTCGTGAATTCGTCTTTGAACGCATCAAAGCTACCGAACGACTCATCGATTGCAGCAGCGAGATCGCCAGACGGTGTGCCGTTCTCATTTTTCTTCAAGAGCTTCCAGAAGAACGAGTGGTTCCAATGACCGCCACCGTTGTTGCGGACAGCTGTTTGAATGTCAGCAGGAAGCGAATCGATTTTTTGAAGCAAGTCTTCGAGTGAAGAGTACTCCACATCTTTTCCTTCGAGTGCATTGTTTACGTTTGTGACGTAAGTGTTGTGGTGTTTCGTGTGGTGGATTTCCATCGTGCGTGCATCAATGTGTGGTTCGAGTGCATCATATGCGTAATCAAGTTGTGGTAATTCAAATTTAGCCATTACTAAAATCCCCCTTAAAAGTGTTTTGAACAACGTTCGTCTTAAATGTAACAGATATGTGACGGTCGACTCAATTGTAATGCTTTATTCGACATCTTCTTCTGGCAATGCCCAAACTGAAATCGACCCCGCCGACACTTTAAATACCCCAAATCCTTCTTCATCAATCTCAATTCGATCATTCAATGTATTCGTTAAATCGACCCATGTTTCACCGGCACGTTCTTCCCCGACAAACATTCTCTTTTCAGATTCATCAGAAGTTGAAATGAGGACGGCACATCCGGAACGTTCGATTTCCTCCACACCTTTTCGTACCCACCCGATGACGTTTGCATCATCAAAGTAATCATCCTGCTCCCCGTACGCTTTCTCTCGGCGCGCATATAGGAGCGTATCAATGGCGAGCTTCATCCCATCAGTCGGGTGAGGACCGTCTATACCGTAGTAATCGCCATAGAAGACACATGGATAACCATCTTTACGAAGTAAGACAAGACCATAGGCGATTTGCTTGAACCAATCTTTCACCCATGACTCAAGCGCCTCCTCGGGTTGTGAATCGTGATTATCTACGAACGTCACGGAATGAAGCGGGTGTGACTGAACGAGCGTATCATCAAAAATGGTTCGCATGTCAAACGCGGCCCCTTCCTCCGAGGCTTGATGTAATTTGTAATGGAGCGGGACATCGAATAAATCGACATGGTAATCGATATTATCGAGAAATTCACGACAGGCATCAAGGTCAGATTTCCAAAACTCGCCGACAAAATAGAATTGGTCACCTTTCTCTTCCCGCATCGTCTGACTGAACTCTTTTACAAAGTCATAGTTGATGTGTTTAATGGCGTCAAGACGGAATCCATCACATTTCGTCTCCTCGATGAACCATTTCCCCCAATTCAACACTTCTTCACGCACATCGGGATGGTGGTAATCGATGTTCGCAAACATTAAATAGTCATAGACACCGAATTCATCGTCGACGTTATCATTCCATCTTTTGTTTTCTCCAACAATAAAGAAAATACCGGAACGATCAGTCGCCGCATCATAATCCGTTCCGTTAAAGTGCGTGAAGTCCCATTTGAATGAAGAGTATTTCCCATCACGAGCTTCGTAATCAAATTTTGTCCATCCCTCGATTTCGAACGCTTCATCTGAAAGGACTTTCGTACGGTCGTCGGGATCTACTTCTAACACTTCAAACTTCTCGGTCGCATCCGCCCCGGCTTTATGGTTCATGACGACATCCATATAAATCTGCATCCCGAGTTCTTGTTGGCAATAGGCTGTCGCTTCAAGTAGTTCTTTTTTCGTACCGTATTTCGTGGCAATCGATCCTTTTTGATCGAACTCACCCAAATCATATAAGTCATAGATTCCATAACCGGTATCTTGATCACTTTGCCCTTTTGTGACAGGTGGTAGCCAAAGTGCAGTGATTCCTGCTTTATTTAAGTCGGCTGCTCTCTCTTTTAGTCGCTTCCAATGCTTTTGATCTGCCTCGACATGCCATTCAAAAAATTGCATCATGGTGTGGTTTCGTTCCATTTTGTCCGCCTCATTTCATATTTTTCAAAAAACAAAATGCTAACGAGTATTTACCCAGCAATTTTAGATTGAAAACAAAAAAGCGACGTTCACATTGTGACGTCGCTTACGAATGGACCCTGTAGGACTTGAACCTACGACCGGACGGTTATGAGCCGTCTGCTCTAACCAGCTGAGCTAAGGGTCCTTATAAATAGCGGCGGAGGGAGTCGAACCCACGACCTCACGGGTATGAACCGTACGCTCTAGCCAGCTGAGCTACACCGCCATGTTGTTATACAGTAATAATATACTGAATATGTCTTGGAGTGTCAAGGAGTATTCCTTGCCGAATAAGAAAAAGCACCCCAAATTTCATTTGGAGTGCTTCTGATTTATACGGTTACTTCGTTTGCATCTTCAAGTGTGATTTCCGTGATGTTCATAGCATGGTCACCGATTCGCTCCAAGTTCGAGAGCATATCGACGAAGAACATACCTGCTTGTCCATCGCAAGCACCTGTGTTCAAACGAACGACGTGGTTCTTACGGAATTGACGCTCGAGCATGTCGAGTTTCGCTTCCATTTCAATGACTTTACGTGCTTCAATCATGTCGCCGCTCCCCAACGTTTGAAGAGATTTCTCTAACGTCGCACGTGTGAGGTCGTACATTTCAGTCAATTCTTTTTGTGCATCTGCCGAAAGCGTCACTTTAGTAGCTGTCTTATAATCAATCAACTCGATGATGTTCTCAACGTGATCACCGATTCGCTCGATATCGTTGATGGCATGCATGAGTGTTTTGTGTTCTTGTGATTCTTGTTCTGTCAAATCAACGGCAGCCAATTTCACGAGGTAATCTGTAATTTTCGCATTCAACGAGTTCAATGCTTCTTCGATATGTGCCGACTTTTCAGCGTGCTTCTTGTCGCCAGTCGTCAAATAGTTGCGTGCTTCATCGAGACCGAGTTTTGCGAAATCTCCCATGCGGATGACTTCGTATTTCGCTTGCTCGACTGCAATCGAAGGTGACTGTTGAATGAAGATAGGGTCTAAATGTTGTGCTTTCGTATCGACGATTGAGTCTTCACCTGGGACCAATTTCGTCACAATCCAAGCAATCGTTCCGATGAACCAGAACTGGATCAATGTGTTGACGACGTTAAACGTACCGTGTGCAAATGCGATTTGCATCTTATCCTCAATCGCCAAGAGATCTGTGATCCAATAGATATAGTTTGTGAACGGAACTAATAAGATCATAAAGATTGTCGTACCAATCAAGTTAAAGATGACGTGTGCCGCTGCTGCACGACGTGCGGCAACTGATGCACCAATCGATGCCAAAATCGCTGTGATCGTTGTTCCGATGTTATCACCGAACAATACCGGTAAAGCAGCACCTAAATCGATGGAACCACCAGCATATAGTTCTTGCAAGATTCCAATCGTCGCAGACGATGATTGAACAATCACGGTAAATACTGTACCAACGATGACACCGAGGAACGGATTGTCACTCATTGATTGCGTCAAGTCGATGAAATATTCGCTTGAACGAAGTGGTTTCATCCCACTTCCCATCAATTCAAGTCCATAGAACAACATCCCGAAGCCAAAGAAGATTTGACCGAGGTGTTGTAATTTTTCTTTTTTAAAGAAGAACAACAATACTGCACCGATTGCAATAATCGGGAGCGCGTACTCACCGACATCGAATCCGATGATGAACGCCGTCACCGTCGTCCCGATGTTCGCCCCCATGATGACCCCGATTGCTTGACGGAGTGTCATGAACCCGGCGCTAACAAGTCCGACCGTAATGACGGTTGTACCTGAAGATGATTGAATCAATACAGTAACGATAATCCCGGCGAGTACCCCAAGGAATGGATTCGTTGTATACTTATCAAGGATGTCTCGCAGGCGATTCCCTGCAGACTTTTGGAGTCCGTCTCCCATCGATTTGATCCCGAAGAGGAAGATCCCTAGACCTCCAAAAAACATGAATAACATTTCTTGCAAATTGTATTCCACGATTTTTGTACTCCTTTTAATTAAGAATTGGTTGGATTTGCTTGGTTTTTAATGCCCTACTCATTATGCCTTCATCGGTAGTATCATGTAAACACGTTTAATGTAAAAGTTTTATTAAAACACTGTACCACTTCATGCATCTTATTGACTTCTGTAATATAACAGATTGGAGTTTTTAGTATGTTGTCCACTATTTTGACGTTCCTCCGAACAAGTCTTGTCCCATCTAAGCAAGTATTGCGTCTTCGTTTAGCCCCGCTCCATGCTTATATGGGAGCCACTCTCGTGTTGACGCTTCTGATCACTGTCTTGGACTTTATTGTGATTCGTCCTGATTTTTTCGTTCCGATGTGGCTATTCTTACACGGATTCGCCATTTTCTTTTTCTATTTACTTTGGGTCGCCATCATGGCTTTATATGTTCAGTTGGTTACAAAAGTCTACTCGAAAAACATGTGGGCCTACCGTCAAGCTTGGCCATATGCCGTGGCGATGACATTCGTCCCTACCGTTATATTAGTGGTGTTGTACCACATGAACCCGTCTCTTATATGGATTGGTTTCATCATTGGACTCGGATATATCACCTACCCTTTAACGAAAGTGCCAAAAAAAAAATAACGACAAGCGTCTTCGTAAACGCTTGTCGTTATTTTTATGCCGGAGAAAGTTCCTCGAGCGTCTGATTCAATGCTTCACTTTGGTCACTCAAGTCAGTACCTGCAGACTGTAAGGCAGACTGCACATTGGACCATCGTTCGACACCGTCGTTCAGCTCGAATAACTTTCGTTCGAGTAACGAACTGATTTCTCGCAACCGCTCATTCGATTCGATTAATTGCAAGAGCTGTCTCCCCGTATGTGACGTTTGATCCGAGATGGACTGAAACTCATCTAACTGAACTTTGATTTCATGGTCGATTGTTCCGATTCCAATCTCTACTCGATAAACAGCATCTTTTAATAGATGCACTTCTTTGATAAAGTCATTAACTTCAAACAACAGGTCCTTTCGTTCTTCGTTCAATGCTTCGATTGCATCTACCGCGAGGAGTGTCGCTTCATTCGTCATTTTTGCTAACTTCCCAACTTCATTGGCAACAACAGCAAATCCTTTACCATGTTCTCCTGCGCGGGCTGCCTCAATCGATGCGTTAAGCGACAACATCTTCGTAGCTGTCGACACCGATAGGATACACTTTAGCGCCTCATCCGCTTTTGAAGAGTTCGACTCACTCTCTTCAAGCTTTTGTTGAATACTCTCCACTTGTTGCTCAACATAATCACTCGCCTCTTTCACAGAATAGAACGTTTCAAGTTCTTCATGTAATATGGATTTCAGTCGATTGCCACGGTCGTCCACACTCGAAATTTGATGTTCCAGCATTTCTATTTGTTGTGTCACTTCTCTCATTTTGAATGTAGAATCGCTTGTCACCGACTGATATGAATGACTCGTATGTTCTACCGTAACCGCAACTTCACGGAATTGTTCAATCTGATGATGACTGTTCATCAGTTCTTGTTGGAAGATTGGAAGACTTTGATGAAATGCACTCGCTGTCTTCCCCATCATATCCATGGACTGATTCCATAATTGAATGAACGTGTTGAACTCGGTTTCGAGTATATGGATTTCTTTGGATTTCGCTCCAAGTGCCACGTCATCGAAACGACGCGTTTCAACGGCACGGCGCAATGAATGGGCCAATACACTCAACGGTTTGACTTCACGATGAATCAATCGCGAAAAGAGGATGGCCATCCCAATCATCGCAATGAATAAAATGAACGTGATATATTTTCGCAGTTCAGTCATTGGACCAAGCGCAGATTCTTTCGTGACAACGAGAACGTAATCTGCTTTTAGCTCAGGGATCGAGACCGATGCTATAAGTAAACCATCTGTCTCTTCTACTTCAGATGTTGTCGTTTGTGAAACTTTCCCTACAATCTGCTCTGTTTTCATTCCTTTTGACCCACTCAATTGCTCAACAGACTCTCCACGTACTAAAAATTGCGCTGCTTCAAAATCATCTCCCGATAGAATAGAAGCTTGTTGCATATAAGTAGATTTTAATGACCGGTTGAGTTGCTTCTCGTTTGCTACATATGCACTGTACGACGTCTTCACCGATTCTCGCATGACCGTAACTTCTCGCATAAGGCGCTGCTCGATTTCTGCGGACAATAGTTGTTCAGACTTTAGGGCGAACCAGCTAAACGTCACGATAAAGACAAGTAATATGATTGGCATAAGCGTCCATTGGAGGCGGTGCCCTATTTTAAAATGACGATTTAGTCGAGCGTTTCGTCCCGTACCCTTCATTTGATTGCGCTTGAAATTCATCTTCACGTTAAGCCACCTCTTTTTCTAATCTCGCCTATATATCGGTCTTGAGACGGTGGAAAATTATGAAGTAGATGTTAAGATAGCGTTAGAGTTTGTAAAGAGCACACATCCGTCACGCATCCTAGATGCTTTTTCACATTCTTTTCGTTATGATAATGAAGAAACCTTATCATCTTAAATCGATTGGATTCTTTCCAAAAGAAGGAGATTACGTATATGTCAGAAATTTTGCATCGTTCATTAACACGTCCGGTCCGCGTCGGTAACTTGATTATCGGAGGATCGAACGAAGTCATTATTCAATCTATGACCACTACGAAAACGCATGACGTCGAGGCAACAGTTGCCGAAATCAAGCGTCTTGAGGAAGCTGGTTGCCAAGTCGTTCGCGTGGCTTGTCCAGACGAACGTGCAGCTGACGCACTTGCAGAAATTAAGAGCCGCATCAATATCCCGCTCGTCGTCGACATCCACTTCGACTACAAGCTTGCTTTAAAAGCCATTGAAAGTGGCGTCGATAAAATCCGGATTAACCCGGGTAACATCGGTCGTCGTGAGAAAGTAGAGGCCGTCGTCAATGCGGCGAAAGCAAAAGGGATTCCAATTCGAATCGGTGTCAACGCCGGATCATTAGAAAAACAATTCCTTGAAAAGTATGGATATCCGACCGCGCAAGGTATGGTCGAGAGTGCGATGCACCACGTGAAGATTCTCGAGGATCTCGGCTTCTATAACACGATCATCTCGCTCAAAGCTTCAGACGTAAACCTTGCACTCGAAGCCTACACACTCGCTGCGAAGACGTTTGATTATCCTCTTCACGTCGGCATCACAGAGTCAGGTCCACTCTTCTCCGGTTCACTTAAATCGGCTGCAGGACTCGGTGCGATTCTCTCTCTTGGAATCGGTTCAACAGTTCGAGTTTCACTTTCAGACGACCCGGTTGAGGAAGTAAAAGTTGCGAAAGAAGTGCTCAAGTCATTTGGACTTGCAGCAAATGCCGCGACTTTGATCTCTTGTCCAACATGTGGACGAATTGAAATCGATTTGATTTCGATTGCAAAAGAGGTAGAAGAATACATCCAAAACATCAACGTCAACATTAAAGTTGCCGTTCTCGGATGTGCGGTAAACGGTCCTGGTGAGGCTCGTGAAGCGGACATCGGAATCGCAGGCGCACGTAATGAAGGACTTCTCTTCCGTCACGGAAAGATCATCCGTAAAGTGCCTGAGGCGACGATGGTCGAAGAATTGAAAAAAGAAATCGATGCGATCGCTGCTGAAAAAATGGCGGAACGTGAGCGCGAAGAACAAGAGCTCGCAAACCAATCAAATTAATGAATCTCATGCCCGTACGGTTGCAACCGTACGGGTTTTTGATAGAATAGAGGGCATGTGAGGAGGAGTGATGAGATGCGAATCGGCATTGATTTGGATGGAACCGTTACAGATCCTAAAAGTTGTTTTATATATATGAATGAATCACTCGGCTATTCGATTGACTATCATCGTGCGACCGAGTACGAGTTGCACACGTATACGACGATGGAGCAACATGAATTTTGGAAGTTTATGATTGAAGAGGGGCATGAAGAAGCGATTTACCGTCGTTCACTTCCGCACTCTGATGTGTTGGATGTGTTATGGGAATTAAAGCAGCAACATCACCTGCATTACGTCACCGCCCGAAGTGAGGCGGTTCGACCGGTTACCGAAGAATGGATCAAACAGCATCGTTTGCCCCTTGATTCGTTGGTCATGACCGGTTCTCACGATAAAATCAATGTCGTCAAAGACTTGTCACTCGAACTGTTTATGGAAGACCGGTATGAGAATGCCATCTCGATTCATGAAGAAACGTCAATTCCAGTACTCCTATTCGACGCACCCTATAATCGTAAGACGTTACCTGAAGGCGTAACTCGCATTTCGACATGGCGTGAGGCGTATCACCATGTCGCGCAATTGGAGAAACAAATCGTTCTACAGCAACGTTAAAAGGCAAGCCCGACACAATCGGGCTTGCCTTTTAAATTCGTCCGAGCTCTTCGATTATATCGCTTGCGAGTACACTTGCGGGGTGTATACTCTGGCTAATCGACTTGGCAGCGAGCGCATGCCATAGCACCGCTTGCTCGTTCGGTGCCGAAGGCTTTTTTCTTCTAGCCCATAGCGCAAGTAGGATTCCGGTCAACACGTCCCCACTTCCACCTTTCGCTAACGCCGATGCTTCAACGGTATTGACGGCACCTGTTCCGTCAGGTGTAACGATGATCGTATACGTTCCTTTTAAAATCAAATGGACTCGGTGTTGCTTCGCGAACTCACAAGCGATGGAAAACCGATCTGCCTCGATCTCTTCAACCGATTTTCCGGTCAATCTTGAAAATTCACCTGGATGCGGTGTCAGCGTAAGCGGCCCCCGGGTTTCCAATCGTTTCGTCGATAGTGCCCCAGCGTCCAAGATGACAGGACAAGACTGCTGTTTTGCGTATTGCCAAATGAGATTCAACGCTTCCCCTTCGATCATACCGGGACCGATGGCAAGTGCATCGTACGGTTGTTCCACCACATCGGTGTGTTGCTGATACATCGCCTCAGGCAGTGTTGAGATAAGCGGGATCGCTTCACGTGGAATGGAGAGACGTAATAAGCCGATACCAGAACGAGTTGCAGCACGACCACCCAAGAATGGCGCACCGAGAAAATGACGACTCCCCCCGATAAGCATCCCGTGTCCATATGTCGTCTTATGACTGAATTGGTCGCGCTCCAAAAGAGATCGATCGAAATCAGTTTCGGTCAACACCTTCCAATCGGATGTATGTCGGAGTCCGATATCAATCCGTTCCACTTTGCCATAGAATGGAGCAGTCCGATTTAAGAATGTCGAACGTTTGAAACCGTGTAACGAATACGTATACGTCGCCCGTATCGCTATATCATCAAAGTCTCGAGCATGATCACTCGGTATGCCTGATGGTACATCAATCGAAATGACAGGCGTCGATTGACGATTCACCCATTCAATCACTTCCCGCGCTTGACCAGTCACGGGACCGGACAACCCAACGCCAAACAAGGCATCAATGATGATATCTGTTTGGATTGGCCGTTCCACAAGGCGAAGGAATGAAGATGCATAGGAAGCATGGATTGCAGCCGCCTCCGTTTGACTTTTCCCTAACGGTGACCACACGCTGACCTCATGCCCTTTCATAGCAATCTCTCGAGCTACGACCCAACCGTCCCCACCGTTGTTGCCTGTGCCACAAATCACCAAAATGGTAGACTGCGAATCGATTCGAATGTGAGGCACAATCGCCGAGGCCGCTCGCTCCATCAACACCTCTTCGGGCATCCCATTTTGAATCGCTGTGCGATCGATCTGCTTAATCTCAGCAGCTGTATAGATCATCTAACCTCCCCCTTCGATACAAAAAAGGGATTGAATCAAATCAATCCCTTTTGCTTACATTCTTTACAATACCCATATATCTCAAATTTATGATCGACCACTTCAAATTCAGGGTCGAGCGCCTCTACAAAGCGCATCGGACATAAATCGAGCAGTTTCGTCTTTCCACAGCTCCGACAAATCAAATGATGATGGTGATGTGCCGCACTGCAGGTGACTCGAAAGGATTTCTCACCATCGAGTTCCGTCGCTTCAAGTAATCCTTCCTCCGCAAACGACTTCAAATTTCGATACACCGTATCAAAACTCATCGTCGGATGTTTGTCTCGCATGTACTCGAGTACTTCCTTCGCACTGATATATCGGTCTTCTTCAGAGAGATAAGCATACATTTCAAGACGTTTCGGCGTCACTTTTAAAGAAGATGCACGAAGACGATTCAATTGTTCAGTCTCATTCATGTTGTACCTCCTTTTTCTTAAAACTCATGACTTTCTCGAACGCCATGACGGCTGCTAAAATACCGACTGCTATCAATACGATAACACCGCCCGGAGCGACATCGAGATCATACGCAAGGACAAGTCCACCGATTGTCGCGACCTCTCCGAAGATGATGGACCACATAATGGTCTGTTTGAAACTCGAAGTAAAGCGTAGCGCCGCTGCGACGGGTAACGTAATCAAACTAGATACGAGAAGTGTTCCAACAATTCGCATGCTGACGGCAATCACAAGCGCTACGATGAACATGAATAAAAGGTGAAGCATCGTACTCGGTAATCCTGACACTTTTGCCTGTTCTTCATCAAATGACAAGAACAGCAACTGCTTATAGAAAATAAGAATCACAAAGGCCGTCAAGACGGCTACACTGACAATCAATGTGATGTCCGATTGACTCACAGCTGAAATCGATCCAAACAAGAGTGTGGACAAGTCGACCGAGAATCCTCGTGATAGCGAGATAAAGATGGCACTAAGTCCCATTCCTGCGGACATCATAATCGGAATGGATAGTTCCTGGAAGTGCACATATTTACCTCGAAGCCAATTGAGTCCTAACGCAGCCAATACAGAGATGAGCGTTCCCATATACAGGGGGTTCAGGTCAGCGAATAGAGCGATATATTGTCCGAGAAATAAACTGAACGAAATTCCGGCAAGCGTCATGTGTGACAATGCATCGGCAATCAAGCTCATCCGTCTCACTACAATGAATGAACCGATGAGCGGTGCGGTAAACCCGATCACAAGTGCTGCAATGAACGCATAACGTAAAAAACTATATGTCCAAAGATCTGTGATCATGTCGTTCCCTCGTGAACAAGAACTTTGACAGGATAAGGTTTGATGGACGATGCGAGTTCTCCGAGCTCGCTATATTCTCTCAGTCCACAATTGCATGCTAATCGTCCGCGGTCGAGATGGACGACTTTCGTGACAAGATCGGTCACCACGTTTAAATCGTGGGTGACGAGGACGAACGTACAAGTCGTATGTTCACGAAGCATATGCAAGACTTCATAAAAATCTTGTAAGTGTTTTTGGTCCACGCCGACGGTCGGCTCATCGAGAATCAATAGATCAGGCTGGTTGACCATCGCCCGAGCGATAAAAACACGCTGTTGTTGCCCACCGGACAGATCTCCAATTTTCCGATGACGAAACTGCCACATGTTGACCGTTTGTAACGCATTTTGAATCGCTGCCTGGTCTTCCATTTTTAAACGTTTGAATAAACCGAGACGTCCATATCTGCCCATCGCAACAACTTCTTCGACGGTAACCGGGAATCCCGAGTTAAAGGAAGCCGCTTTTTGGGAAACGTAACTGATACGAGACTTGTCTTTAAACTGCGAAATGGGCTTGCCGAACAATTCGACCGACCCTTGTTGCGGGTTCAGTAATCCAAGAATGGTTCGAATCAAAGTCGACTTCCCAGAACCGTTTTCTCCAACGATTGCGACAAAGTCCCCTTGTCGAATATCAATCGATACGTTTTGTAAGGCTGGTGTCCCATCATAGAAGTAAGACACCTCGTTTAATTTGACGACAGATGTAGTCATCTAATCCCTTCTCTCATATGTTAAATCGTAATCATTTCTACTTTCTAGGCGTTTGTATTATACAGAATATCACGCATACCTTCAAGCAAGACCGGTTTCATCTAGCCAAATGGTGAACTACTCGCCACTTATCTGTTTCACAAATTGAAGTGGGAGCTTCTTGGGAAGACCGTACTTTTACTAGCCACGGTTATGGACCAAGCTCGTCGGGCAGTCCCTGCCCTGAAGGATTTGTCAGTCAGCCAACATCAATAGGTTGATGCTCGCATTGATGTCACGGTCATGATGCGCGCCACAGGCACACGTCCATTCGCGGACATCCATCGTCTTCTTCTGACCTTTCTCGCCACAAGAAGAACAGATTTGCGTCGATGCGAACCATTGATCCGCCTTGATGAGCGTCCGTCCGTAGAAGTTTGATTTGTACTCGAGTTGACGGACGAACTCATACCAACTGACATCTGCAATCGATTTGGCGACCTTGTGGTTTTGCATCATATGCTTCGATTTCAATGTCTCCACGACGATGACTTGGTTCTCGTCAACGATCCGTCTTGACAGTTTGTGAAGGAAGTCCTTGCGTTGGTTGGCAATCTTTTCGTGTTTCTTAGCCAAAAGTAATTTGGCTTTTTCACGATTCTTGCTACCGATTTTCTTACGTGACAGCGCGCGCTGCGCCTTCTTGACCTTCGCTTCGGATTGTCGGAGGAAGCGAGGGTTGTCGATCTTCTCCGAGACCATCGCATCGTTCGTCATGATGGCGAAATGTTTTAGGCCGAGATCGATCCCGACCTTGTTCTCGGCTGGGATCCATGGTTCATCGTCCTGTTCGACGAGGATGGAGATGAAGAACTTGCCCGTCCTCGTCATCGAGACCGTCGCCGACCGGATGACGCCCTCGAACGGACGATGTTGTGTGAACCGCACGAACCCGACCTTCGGCAGCCGAACCTTGCCCGCCTCGATGCGGATCGTTCCGTGCTGGTTGTTCGTCGTGGAGGAGGCGCGTGAACGTCGTCTCGATTTGAAGTTCGGGAAGCCGCCCGTCCCGGCGAAGAACTTCGCGAACGCGGTGTCGAGGTTCAGCTTCGCGTTCGCTAGCGCGAGGCTGTCCGCCTCGGCGAGGAACGGGAACAGGGGCTTGAAGGAGGCGGGTGTCGCCGGTTTCCGTCTCGTTCCGTTCCCCGCTTTCGCCTCCTCGCGGATGGCGATGCGGTCCTCGAGCAGCTTGTTGTAGATGAACCGGGCGCAGCCGATCGTCTTAATCAGGAACTCGGCCTGTGCCGGCGTCGGGTGGAGCCTGTATTTATAGCCTTTCAGCATGTCCGTCCCTCCTCCCTCCAGCAGATCGTGATATGTTCTCCTCATCCGATACCGCGGAGGGAGAGGGAGAATCTGACGTAATCACGAACTTTTGTTCGTCATATCTGTCACAAGGGAAAAGAGTTTTGGACCGGGCGATTCATCACCCGCCTACGCCGGGCTTCGCCCCGAGACGCTTAGAGGAGGGAGAATTCTCGCCTGATTTTGTTAAAATTAACGTAAATCGTATGTTCGTTCAAAACCTTGTCGATTACACTAGTATTATGAAGGGGATGGTTTTATGGAAAAGAAACTGGCAGTTATTGATATCGGATCCAACTCGATTCGAAACGTCATCTTCGAAGTGAACGAGGAAGGACAATACTTCGAACGGTTAAATGTGAAAGAAGTCGCGCGATTGTCCAGCCATATTAGTGATGCGAATGAAATGACTGAAGAAGGAATCGCTTCACTCATCGATACGTTACGTCACTTTAAAGAGTTAAACGACCATCATCACGTTACTGATGTGCTCCCAGTAGCGACAGCAGCCATTCGAAACGCAAATAACTCAGATGAGATTTTGCAGAATGTCAAACAATCTACTGGGATGACCATCCGCCTGTTGAGCGATTACGAAGAAGCATTTTACGGATATTCGGCCATCGTCAACTCTACCTATGTGGAAGATGGATATTCTGTCGATATTGGTGGGGGATCAATGGAAGTCACATATTTTCAGAACCGCGAACTCGTCTTCTATCATAGTTTCCCTTTCGGTGCCGTGACGTTAACGAAAGAATTCATGAAAGATGAGACGATGACGAAAGACGAGCGGAAAGCGTTGACCGCATACTTAAAGAAGGCATTCAAGGAAATTGAATGGCTCGAACCACACGGTGTCCCTCTTGTCGGTGTCGGCGGGACGGCTCGTAACTTAGTCCGGGTCGAACAGACCATATCGAACTTCCCGCTTGAAGGAATCCATCAGTATACGATTTCTGCTGAACAATTGGAGGACGTCATAGATGAACTCGTCGGAATGTCGAGTAAACAACTCGGGCGTTTGGATGGGCTATCAAAAGACCGGGTCGACATCATCGCGCCTGCCGTGACAGCAATCGGCGAACTCGCTAAATATTTGAAAGTGCCCGAGTTCACGATGAGTAACAATGGACTCCGCGAAGGACTCTTCTATGAAAACTATTTACATGAGCATGATAAAATTCGTTTTGCCGATGTGAAGGAAGAAAGTTTTCGTCATTTTGAAAAACAATATGACGTGAACCCGACTCGTCATCAACATCTCATCCGATTGGCTCGACAGTTGTATACCGGATTAATTGAAGTGAAGGCGATTAAACCGAAACCATTTGAGCCTGGTCTTCTTGAAGGTGCCTGCCGCCTTGCCTATGTCGGTGAATATATCGATCACAACAATAAAAGTGACCACACGTTCCATCTGATTACCACAAACGATTTCAAAGGACTAAACAACGAGGATCGACTCGCTCTTGCCCTCGTCACATCCTTCAAATCAAAACGAGTATTGGAACAACATATCGAGGCTTTCCCGAAATGGTTTGATCAAAAGTTATTGAAGAGTTTGGAGTTGCTCGGGTCGATTGTGAAACTCGTCGATGCCCTCGACTTGACGGAGCGTCAGATCGTGACGGACATCCATGTTGCTAGTACAAAGGACGGTCTCACACTTACGCTAGATACGAATGGTTCTGCACGTTTTGAGTTACAGCGAAGCACTCGCCATAAAAAGCATTTAGAACGCGCAATTGATCAATCGATTGAGATTGTCTTGAGCGAGGAGGAGTAACCATGTCCGAATATACGAATGAACATTTTAACAACCGTGAACTCAGCTGGCTCGACTTTAACGAGCGTGTCCTCGAGGAGGCGATGGATGAACGAAATCCATTGATGGAACGATTGAAATTTTTGGCGATTTTCAGTTCTAACCTTGATGAATTTTATATGGTACGAGTCGGTGGATTGAAAGATGAGGTCCTCGCCGGGTTCAATCGTCCGGAAGACAAGACGGGCCTCACTCCAAAACAGCAGATCAAGTCCATTTCGATGCGAGCGCAAGAACTCGTCGAGACACAATATGCGACATATAAAAAAATCACGAAACAGCTATCGAATCAGCACGTTCGCTTCTTACGGACGAAACATTTGAACAGGGCTCAACAAGACTTCGTGAAAGAGTATTTTCGAACGCACGTATTCCCTGTCCTGACACCGATTGCAGTCGATGCCTATCGTCCGTTCCCAATGCTCTTATCCAAGTCACTGAACATTGCTGTCGAGATTGCCTCGAATGGCGAAGGAAAAAAACGACTCGCCCTCGTTCAAGTGCCATCCGTTCTTCCGCGGTATCTGGAACTACCTACCGATGATGAAGAACATACCGATTTGATTTTACTTGAGGATTTGATCATTCAATTCATCGACTCACTCTTCAAAGGATTTGTCGTCGAGTCCACGATGCCATTCCGAATTACGCGGAACGCGGACATGCCGTTTCACGAAGAGGGCAGTCGTGACGTCTTGAAACAAATCGAAAAAGAATTGAAGAAGAGAAGATATGGGGTTGCCATCCGACTCGAGGTACAGCAACGATCGTTACGAAAAGAACTTTTGTTCATGCTACAAGACGTCCTTGACTTACATGACCGGGATATCTTTATTGTCGACGGTCCGATCGACTTGACCTTCCTGTTTGGGATCTACAATCAGATCGGGATGGAATATGATGACATGATCAATGAAACGTTGATCCCATTTATCCCAGAAGGTCTTGAATCGGGCAAAGATTTATTCCAAAGTATCGCTAAACAGGATTATCTGCTCCATCACCCGTATCATTCATTCGATCCAATCGTCCGTTTTATCGTTCAAGCCGCCAAAGACCCGAACGTCTTGGCAATCAAGCAGACACTCTATCGCGTCTCCGGGGACTCTCCCATCATCAAAGCCTTGACTGATGCAGCCGAGAGCGGAAAACAAGTCACTGTCCTCGTCGAACTAAAAGCACGTTTTGATGAAGAAAAAAACATTCAATGGGCGAAGCAACTTGAGAAAGCCGGAGCTCACGTCATCTACGGCTATAAAGAACTGAAGACACACTCAAAAATCACCCTCGTCGTTCGCATTCTAGAAGGTGGTGTGTTGCAACGGTTCATTCATCTTGGTACCGGTAACTATAACGATTCGACCGCCAAGCTATACACAGACATTGGGCTCCTCACGACAAATGAAGAACTCGCTGAAGATGCAACGAACTTTTTCAACTGGTTATCCGGTTATGGGGAACGACCATCTTGGCATCAGTTCGAGACGTCGCCTGACGACATGAAAGACTTCTTCTTGAATAAAATCGATGATGAGATCAAACTGCATGAAAAGTACGGCAACGGTCGCATCGTCGCTAAGATGAACTCGATCACGGACCGGGCCATCATCACAAAATTGTATGATGCTTCGTCCGCGGGAGTGAAAATCGATTTGATTGTCCGAGGCATTTGTTGCTTACGACCGGGAATTAAAGGGGTCTCTGAAAACATCAAGGTCATCTCGATCATCGATCGATATCTCGAACATTCCCGAATCTTTTATTTTTACCAAAATGGAAAAGAAGACTTGTACTGTTCCTCTGCGGACTGGATGACACGAAATATGAAAAAACGGATCGAGATACTCTTCCCTATCTTGAACGCATCACATAAAACATACATCAAAGATATGATGGCCCTTCAACTCGTCGATAATGTGAAAGCAAGAAGACAACGTTCTGACGGCCGCTATGTATACGTGAAACGTGAGACCAACGAGGAAGAGATTCAATCTCAAATTATCATCCATCAATATACGGGTGGTCGATGGAACAACATACCTAGCGTATTCGAACGAGAACCGTCAAATTGGGCGGAACGCGAAGTGCTCCGCCTTCGGGCCGAGAACGAGAAAATGACAGATGACTGATGTTAGACTTCTCAAATAAGAAAACTCGTTGTATAATAAATTCGATTCAGTTATTATGAAGCGCTTTCATTTAGAGACGGAGGAATTATTTATGCAGGAGATTTTATTATCATTACTCGCCGGCTTGATTTGTGGTGCCATCTTCACCGCACTCAAACTGCCACTGCCTGCCCCACCGGTATTGCCAGGAGTTGTTGGGATTTTCGGGGTATTCCTCGGAATGAAGGTTTATCAATTTGCTGTAGCGAACTGGCCATTCTAATAAAAGATGCCCTCGAAAAAGGGCATCTTTTATTATTTAGTCTAATGTATGAATGGCTTTATGACAGGTCGGACAAACCCAGATGCCACGTTCCTCTGTCAAGTGATACTCAATCAAGTGATACGCCTCTTGCCCAAAGCGTTCAGCTAGGTCTTCATGACAGTTCGCACAAGTCGTCACGTTCGACTTTGGTGCTAGAAGTTTTTCTCGAAACAAGTGCGCCTCATATGACGCTTTCGTCCATTTAGACGATGGTACATGATAGCCGTCATTCCATTTTGTTCGAATCGACTCGTACGGTTCATCCCCCTCATACATTCCCACTTGCAAGAGCGGATGATGAAAATGAAGTTGTAACAGGTCGACTAAGGAATACAGCGCTATCCCTTCCTGTTTCTCTCCGAGCCAATACGGATCGTCTGGTCGCTCAATCGTCTCTTCAAGTAACACCTCTGCTTCCGCCACGATGCCATGCCCCATCACTTCGATAAATGCTGTCGGTGTCGTCACGGACCCCTTTACATAAACGGGACTTTGTTCAAGAAAATAAGTCGGGAATGCGTTCCAGACATCATATCGCTTTGGATCGACTTGTAGGACGTTCATCGCTTATTGATGAGCGAGCGTGAATCGTTCACGCCACTCGGCATCAAATTGATTGGCACGGAACATTTCAATCTCTTGTTTATATGGAGCGACTTTTGTTTTTTCGCTAATCGGGATATATGGCGTTTCTAGAATTTTCGGTAGATGCGCAAATGCCTCGTGATGAATGACACGATTCAATGTATCAAACCCGATCTCTCCGTAGCCAATGTTTTCATGACGGTCTTTTTTTGCACCGCGCACATTCTTCGAATCATTTACATGAATCACTCCGAGACGGTCGAGTCCGACGATGCGATCGAATTGTTCAATGACGCCGTCTAAGTCACCGACTAAGTCATATCCTGCATCATGGACGTGACACGTATCAAAGCAAACTGAGAGTCGATCATTGTGCGTCACGCCATCAATGATGGTCGCAAGCTCTTCAAACGTCTTACCAAGTTCGCTTCCCTTCCCTGCCATCGTCTCAAGCGCAATCTTCACTTTTTCATCACCCGTCAACACTTCATTCAATCCTTCGATGATTCGAGCGAGACCGACTTCTTCTCCCGCTCCGACATGAGCGCCTGGGTGAAGAACGACGTGACGAGCCACTTGGAGTGCTTCTGCCCGTTTTAATTCCTGAGTCAAGAATGAAACAGCCAATTCAAACGTCTCTGGTTTCGTCGTATTCCCGAGATTGATGATATATGGTGCGTGAACAACAATCTCTTCGATGTCATGTGCGGCCATATGTTTGAGTGCTGCCTCAATATTTAAATCTTCAATGGGTTTACGGCGTGTGTTTTGGGGCGCACCTGTATACACCATCATCGTATTCGCCCCGTAAGAGACAGCCTCTTCACTCCCTGCTAACAACATCTTTTTACCTGATACCGAAACGTGTGAACCTATTTTTAACATCCTCATCTTCCCTTCATTTGCTTCTCTCTCTAGTGTACACAAAAAGAAGAACCGACTCCAAGAAGTCGATTCTCCCAAACATTATCGTTTATTTTTCTTACGTGCTGCACGGCGATCCGAGCGTTGTTGTTGCATATGCTCGCGTGATGCCGTCTCTTTCAACTTATACTTGAATTTCTTCTTATAGCCAGGCTTCACTTTCTTCTTCGCCTTCTTGATTTCACCGGCCATGCGACTATGTGCCGTATGCGAGACTTTCATCTTCCGGTCTGTTTGACGACGACGACGTGTTTTAATCGGTTGAATCGAACCGTTGCGCAAATCGACGTGTGTAAATTCAAACCCACGTTCTTCGAGACGGTTAATCGGTCCATTCTCATGGTCCTCATATAGTGTGTACGCCTCACCTGATGCGCCCGCACGTCCCGTACGACCGACACGGTGCGTATAGAAATCAAGGTCTTTCGGAATCCCATGGTTGATGACGTGAGAGACTCCTGAAATATCGATTCCGCGTGCCGCCAAATCCGTGGCAATCACGTATTGGTATTTCGCGTCGTTAATATCTTTAATCGCCTGTTTACGGCGACGTGCCTGCATATCTCCGTGCAATGTACCGACGTTAAGTCCAGCCTCACGGAACGATGTCTCTAACTCATCCGCTTCTTGCTTTGTGTTTGTGAAGACGAGACAAACGAACGGGTTGATTGCTTTCGCAATCTCGACAGTCAATTCTTTACGGTCACGGTGACGAACGGGGATCACGTGGTGCTTGATTTTTGGTGCGACGCGATGCTCGGGGCTCGCCTCTGCAAAGCGTGGGTCATGAAGGTATTTCTTCAAGAACGGTTCAAGGTTCTCAGGAATCGTCGCTGAGAAGACCATTGTTTGCAGTTTTTCAGGAAGCGCCTGTGCGATGCGGTCGACCTCCGGCAAGAATCCCATATCGAGCATTTGATCGGCTTCATCGACGACAAAGTGTGTCACTTTATGGGGGAATAACGCCTGTGCTTTCATGAGATCAAGGATTCGTCCCGGTGTCCCGATGATCAATTGTGGTGGATTTTTCATCTTATCGATCTGACGTTCGCGGTCTGTCCCTCCGACAATCAAACTCGATTTGATGTAATCTGGGTTTTTAATAAGAATCGATTTCAATTCTTCATGAATCTGCCAAGCGAGTTCGCGTGTCGGTGCGACGACGATTGCTTGAACTGAAGCATCTTCTGGGTTGATCGCTTCAACGATCGGTAACAAGAACGCAAGTGTTTTACCCGTTCCTGTCTGTGATTTTCCAATAATATCTCGACCATTCAAGGCAGCCGGAATAATCCGGGCTTGTATATCGGTCGGTTTCGTAATGCGCTTTTCTGTTAACGCATCAACCATAAACGGTAGCAATTTGAACTGTTGGAAGCTGTTCAATCGATACACCTCCTGTTTCTTTCCACTTTTCCTAGCATAGCGGAATCAAATGATTTGTCAATCAATCTTTTGCCACACCTTCATATAAATAACTCGATGAATAATAGTGTTTGGCAATTTTCTTTCCATTTAAATGTTGTTCGAGTGCTTTGAAGCCGACTTCCATCATCTCGTTCGGTGACTGCACGACAGTGGCATTGACCTTCCCGTTTTGAATGAGCGGATAGATATCTGAAATCCCGTCGACCGACACGATCGTCTTGTCCGTCAAACCGTGACTTTCTAAAGCCCGGACGACACCGAACGTATTATCATCGTTATGTGAAAAGACTGCATCAAATGGAATCTCTTCTTCTAACCAACGTGACATCTCGATTTCGGCTTGGAATGTGTCATAGTTCCCGGTGATGGATGCGATGATTTGAAAATCGTCGCCATGTTGCTTCTCGTACTCTCGAATGCCGAGACTCCGGTCCATCGTGGAACGAACTTTCGGGGTTCCCCTCACTTCGACCACGCGAATCGGACGATCGAGCTCATTATACTTGGCAGCAATTTGTTCGGCCGCCATCCGACCGATGTCGACATTGTCGGATACGACAGATGTGAGCACACTCGGATGATCAATCATACGGTCAATCGCAATAATCGGGATGTTTTTGCGTTTTGCGCGTTCTAATGAAGGTTGAATGAACGTGTCATCGAGAGTCGTCAAAAAGATGGCCTCGACACCCCGGTCAATCAACGAATCTAATTTTTCTTTTTCAAGGACACGCGAATCTTCACTCGTAGTCGGAATCGGGATGAACCCTTTTTGGTTTGCTGTATGCACGAACGAGTCCAATAGCTTATTCGCATGCTCGTGTTTATCACTGACAAATACGAATCCGACTTCTTTTTCATTCGTCTTTTGCTCTGGGAGTTGAATCGAGGTGATAAGGAGAATCGTCATGGCCCACACGACCGGTAACCAAAGCCAATAATGTTTTAGTCCTTTCATGACGGTTGTCTCCTTGGGATTTTGATTAAAATCGCGGTCCCTTTGTTCATCACACTATCGATCTCCATCGCACCGTTAACGCTCTTCAAGTACTCTTGAATCATATAGATTCCTAGACCGTTTCCACTTTCCTTCGTCGTATTGAAGGCGGAACCGACTGTCTTGAGTTGTTCCTCACTCATGCCAATTCCGTTATCTTCAATCAAAAAGCGATATTCCTGCTCCGTAAAGAGTACCGTCACGACGACACTCCCGTCAGCGCCTTTTGATTCGACGGCATCGACCGCATTTTTGAAGAGGTTGTAGATAATTTGAACGAGCATATCAAAGGATGCATAAAATGGCGGCATGTCGTTCGGTACAAGTAATTCCCATTTTGTCGGTCGTTTATAACATTCGGCATCCATTAAAAATTCAAGTCGTTTCGCAAAGTCTAACATGTTGATCCAATCTTCGTTTTTACCAGCCTGATCGGGTTTGGCGAGCGTCAACATCGTTGAAATCAAATCATTCGCCCGCTCCAGTTCTTTGATGGCGACATCCACCATATCTGAGCTACCTTGACCCTCGCGCACCATTTGTAACGTGATGTGGACGGGAGTTAGAGGATTTCGAATTTCATGGGCAATTCCCGCGGCCAATTGACCGAGTGAGGCTAATTTTTCTTGATGCAAAATCAACTGTTGCTGACTCAACTGTTCACGTCGTGACGTTTCCATCCGTTGTGCATAATCGTTATACGTGTCGAGTAGCGTCTCCACTTCTTTCGAACCCGTTCGTTCCAACGAGATCGTTCCGAGCGATTGTTGTTGTTTAATTTGATTGACCAGCTCGACAAGCGGATTCGTTAACGTCCGGGAAAGCAACAATCCAACGAGAATGCTCAGGAAGAATGTAACGAGCGCAATCATCAAATACTGCCAACGCGTGTCGTAGACCGTTTCATAGACGGAGTCATTTTGATGTTTTGCGAGCATGCTCCATCCACTGACTCGTGCATCTGGTTCAAACATTACCGTATCTTCATCCGTACTCAAGATTGTCCGTTCGCTTCGATCTAATGCTTCGTCGATGACTTCACGCGATATCCGACGCTCTGCATCTGTGACCAAGTTGAACGAAGTCGTCAACACTTCGCCTTGCTCATCTAACAAGTATAGAATCATGTCATCATTCGCAGATTCCAACGAACGACGATACAAGTCAGAGTTCAAGACACTAATGCTTCCCCCAAAAATACCGATTGGTCGGTTCTCTTCGATGACCGGAACGTATAGGAAAGTTCCCATATCCCCACTGATCATCACAGGGTCACTCATATATAGTTCTTTTCCACTGGCAGTCAATACTTCCGTAAACTTCGGATCGCGTTTCAAGACAGAAGAGGCGACTTGTCGCTCCGAGTACCATTTAAATGAGTCTTGATTGACATCATAATAAAAGATGGACGTAAAACTCGTGCGTTGATTCAAATATCCTGTTCGGATCCGTTCTTCAATCCATGGCTCATTTCCAACGTAAGCGCCTAAGTAAACTAAATCCTCATACAATTTCCCAAGTCGGGACTCCACATTCTCAATACTGTCATCGATGGCGTAATCAAATTGCTCTTTCGCCAATTCTTCTGCTCGAGACACCGTGACGCGGTCAGCAGAGAAGGCAAGTGATGAAATGACAAGTGCTAAAATAATGATGATGATGAACGTAATTTGGAAAAAGTACGATTTTCTTAGTTCACGCAATGGTTTCATGCGATTCACGGCGTCCCTCCTCTCTAACCTAAAAATTATAGCATGAATACACGCAAATCTTTTCGTATTTTCGAAACAATGTTAGACTAATACGTATGAAAGCACTTCGAAAGGAGCCTTCGTCTTCATATGAAAGTTAAAAAAATTAGCCCACGCGGATATTGTTATGGTGTCGTCGATGCCATGAAGCTCGCAAATGAGGCCGTCGCAAATCCAGATTTGCCACGCCCGATTCATATACTTGGAATGATTGTCCATAACCGTCACGTCACGCAGGCGTTTGAGGATCTCGGTGTCAAAACCGTTGATGGAGAAGACCGCATGCAAGCGCTCGAAACCATCGATCGAGGAACGGTCGTCTTCACGGCGCACGGCATTTCACCACTCGTCCGGAAACGTGCCATCGAGAAAGGATTGACGATTGTAGATGCCTCTTGTCCTGACGTCTTGGTCACACACGATTTGATTCGTGAGAAAACGGCAGAAGGATATGATGTCATCTATATCGGAAAACACGGGCATCCGGAACCGGAGGGTGCAATTGGTGTTGCACCAGACCATGTTCATTTGATTCAATATGAACATGAAATCGATCAGTTGCCGAGTCGCTTGTTCGAACGAAAAATTTTGGTGACGAACCAGACGACGATGAGTCAATGGGACGTTTCCGCATTAATTGAAACGATTCAAGCCCGTTATCCTCACGTGGAAGTGCATAATGAAATCTGTAACGCGACGCAAGTTCGTCAAGAAGCCGTCGCTGAACAAGCGGGAGACTGCGAATTGTTGATTGTCGTCGGAGATCCTAAATCTAACAACTCCAATCGTTTAGCACAAGTTTCAAAAGAGATTGCCGGAACGAATGCATATCGAATCGGTGACTTGAGTGAACTTGACTTGAATTGGCTCGAGGGAGTCGAGACCGTCGCTGTGACGTCGGGCGCCTCTACTCCTACACCGATCACAAAAAAAGTCATCGACTTTTTGTCGCAGTATGACCCAGACGATTTAAGCACGCACGATAAAACGCCATTTCTTGAACTTCGGAGCATCTTACCGAAAGTGAAAGCTTTGCGTAAGTGAAGGAATCCCCCATTCTCTCAGAGGATGGGGGATTTTTAGGATTTACTTGAATTGAAACGGGTTCGTGTTGGCAACAGATTGAATCAAGTCGACATTAATTTTCGCTTTTTCAAACTTTTTGCTGAGCACATCGATTACACCTTGTTTCATGATACTCTCGACATGATGCCCTGGGTCTACGACTGCAAGCCCAAGGGCCATCGCATCATGAGCCACGTGGAAATATAAATCACCCGTCACATATGCATCTGCACCTTTGAAATGCGCAGTAGACACATATTTATTCCCGTCTCCACCTAATACGGCAACTTTTTCAATCGAACGCCTCGGGTCTCCGACGACTCGCACGCCCTCAACCCCAAAGCTTGTTTTCACGTGTTCGGCAAACTGTTCAAGTGTCATGGCCTGTTCAAGTCGACCGATTCGCCCTAGCCCAAATACATGACCGTCGATTTCATCGCGCATGAGGTCATACGCCACTTCCTCATAAGGATGGGCGTCTTTCATTGCTTTTAGTACACGCTTTTTCTGACTCTCCCGAACGACCGTTTCGATTTTTACTTCGTCCACTTGTTCCGTTTCATGTGGGCGACCGATGAAAGGGTCTGTCCCTTCGAGCGGAGTGAATTGTCCCGTTCCGGAAACACGGAACTGACAGTCCGCATAGTCACCGATATGTCCCGCACCCGCTTTTCCTAGAGCACGGGATACGTCTTGCGCATGCGTGGATGGAACGAATACAGATAGTTTATAGACCGGCTCTTCATAGGTCGGGACGAGTACTTTCGTATCGTGAAGACCGATCGCCTCACTCATCCAATCGTTCACACCACCGCTGCATACGTCTAAATTCGTATGGGCGACATAGACCGCGATATCGTGCTGAATACATTTCATCGTAATCTTCCCAGCCGTGGAGCGGTCATTGACTTGAGCTAACGGACTAAAGATGGGTGGATGATGCGCGATGATCAAATCAATCTGTTTCTCAATCGCTTCATCCACAACCGATTCGAGCACATCAAGCGTGACCATGACCCGTTTGACTTCTTTGTTGAGCGATCCAATCTGTAAGCCGATTTTATCCCCTTCAACCGCCAAATGTTTCGGAGCAAATTCTTCAAACAATTGAATCACTTGATTGCCGTTCGCCATTACTGACTCACCTCTCTCATTTTGTCACGCATCCGTTTGAACTCCACTTGTTTTTGAATCAAGGCATCCGATTGAATGCCAGCTGCCATCTGTCCAAGCACATAATCGAGCTTATCGGCTTCACGACTCCATTTGAGTTTAAATGGTTCCGGTCGCTCTTGAATAAGATATGGGCCGAATAACAACTGCCACATCCGCTCGTCCGACGCGTCGCTATAGATGGTCTCACTACCTTTTTCTCCGACTAGGATTTCGTAGACTTTATCATTTTCTTCTACAATTGCCTCTTCGACAAGGACATATCCATGTTCAAGCAGCCAGCTTCGTACGTGTTGCCCATCAACGTTCGGTTGAAGGACGAGTCGTTCGACCGCACCGAGCTTATCTTGACCCGCTTCGAGAATCGAGCGAATCAAACTGCCGCCCATCCCGCAGATCGAGATACACGTCGCTTCATTGGGCTGTAAGACAGCAAGACCATCGCCGAGGCGTACATCAATGGCATCACTGGCCCCAATCAAATCGACTTGTGCTCTCGCAGCTTCCATCGGTCCAACGTTCACTTCACCCGCGATTCCTTTTGAAATGATTCCTTGCTGAAAGGCATAGCATGGGACATACGCATGATCCGAACCGATATCGGCGAGCACACTTCCTTTTGGGATATAATCGACAACCTGCTTCAATCGTCGGTCTAACATGACACGTTCTTGCATACAGACAACTCCTTTGTTCTACTTCTTCCCTAGCGTATCGAATTCTCTACAGTTCGACAACAAAAAACGCACCCCATCACGGAGTGCGTCACCTCTTATTGTTCAATCAACCAGTTCGCAAGCACTTCTGCTTCTTCAGCTGATGCAAGACCTGCTGGCATCGCACCTTGACCGTTGACGATGATGTTTGCGATTTCTTCTGGTGAGAGACGATCGCCGACACCTGTAAGTGCTGGACCGACGCCACCTTCAAGGTTTCCGCCGTGGCAACCTGTGCAACCCTTCGCAGCATACAACTCTTCTGGGTTCATTTCAGTGACTGCTGGACCTTCAGCCGCTTGTTGCGCCTGATTCACCCCAAAATACGATAATGATACCATGGCAATAATTGCGACGATTGCGATTGCCGCAAACGGTAACAATGGATTACGCATTGTAGTTCCCCCTCATGTTCATTCCAAATTTCTATCCAACACTATTTTACTCAAAAAATAATAAAGAAGGAAGGAAAATCACTCATTTTCCTTCCTTTCTTCTAAAACTTCACACTTTATTCAAATATGAAATTAATCGAGGAAGTCTTTCAAGCGTTTGGAACGGCTCGGGTGACGCAATTTACGAAGGGCTTTCGCCTCGATTTGACGAATCCGCTCACGTGTGACACCGAATACTTTACCAACTTCTTCGAGTGTGCGTGTGCGGCCATCGTCTAGTCCGAAACGCAGGCGAAGGACGTTCTCTTCACGGTCTGTCAACGTATCCAACACGTCTTCTAATTGCTCTTTCAACAATTCATAGGCTGCCGCATCTTGAGGAGCCATCGCATCTTGGTCTTCGATGAAGTCACCGAGATGTGAATCGTCTTCTTCCCCAATCGGTGTCTCTAGAGAAACAGGTTCTTGGGCAATCTTTAGAATTTCACGGACTTTCTCAGGTGTGAGTTCCATCTCTTTGGCAATCTCTTCCGGAGAAGGTTCGCGACCGAGGTCTTGAAGCAATTGACGTTGGACACGAATCAATTTGTTGATTGTTTCCACCATGTGTACAGGAATACGAATCGTACGGGCTTGGTCAGCAATCGCACGTGTGATGGCTTGGCGAATCCACCACGTCGCATACGTCGAGAATTTGAACCCTTTCATGTAGTCGAATTTTTCGACCGCTTTAATGAGTCCCATGTTCCCTTCTTGAATCAAATCAAGGAAGAGCATCCCACGACCGACATAACGCTTCGCAATCGACACGACGAGACGTAGGTTCGCTTCTGCGAGACGTTTTTTCGCTTCTTCGTCCCCTTGCTCGATTCGTTTAGCGAGCTCCGTCTCATCTTTCGCACTGAGAAGGTCGACACGTCCGATTTCTTTCAAATACATCCGAACCGGGTCGTTGATTTTGATTCCAGGAGGTACTGATAAGTCGTTCAAATCGACTTCTTCATCCTCTTTTTTCGCAGGTGTTTCTTCTGCGTCAGCAGCATCTTCTGTGACACGGATGTCTTTAGCCTCTAAATCTTCGATGAAGTTATCGATGAAATCCGAATCCACCTCGAAGTGACTAAGGCGATCTTGGATTGCTTGCATTGAGACGACGCCTTTTTTCTTACCTAACTTTTCAAGTTCCTCTATGGCGTTAAATAAATCCTCTTTCTTCTTCTCTGCCATCTAGCAGTTCAACTCCTTCCAAACTTCATCCACGATCATCGTTCTCGAAGACGACGACTACGGGCAATCAATTCTTGTAGCTTGGACGCCTGGTCTACAATACTTTCGGCGTCTTGAGCGATTTCCCTTTTTGCACGCTCGATTTGACGTTGCTCCTCATAACTGTTTATCACCCGAATGTATTCGTCTAAAACCTCTTCAGACAGTTCATCCGGTCCAGCCATCAGACGGATCTCTGCAAAACGCATCGCATAATCAGGGCGTTGATCGCAATAACGCTCCATGAACGAAAGCGTGATTTGATCAAACTCATCCTGTGTCATCGTATCGGATACGATTTCATACAATGCTGACCCTAACATACGATGGGTTTCATCTTGATAACGAAGCCCTAAACGGTCGCGTACGAAACGGACCTGCTCCGGTCCCGTCAACATCGCACGCAACAAGTACTTCTCGGCTTTCATCCAACGAGGCTCACCTGTTTTACTCGAACGCTTCCGTACCGGCTCTACAGGTTCCATCGCACGGGTGGGAGTTGATTCACTTGACGTCGGACGAGGAATTCTCGAACGGAGCGTCTCTAGCGGAATCTCAAACTCATCCGACAGTTTCTTCACATATAAATCTCTTCGAATCGAATCATTTGTCTTCCCGATCTCTTCAAGCATAGATTCAATAAAGCGAATCCGTTCTCCTTCTCGGTTCAAGTTTTTTCCTCGCCGGTACATGCGATTCATAAAATCGAGAACACTCAACTGCTCAGTTTCAATAAACTGCTGCCAGTGAGTTGCCCCATGCTGACGGATATAATCATCTGGGTCCGTCTTTTCCGGTAGTGGCAAAACTTGTACATCGAGTGGAGACGCTTCTAAGAGGCGAATGACTTTTTGTGTCGCTTCTTGTCCCGCGTGGTCTCCGTCATAACAGATAATGACTTCATCCACGATTCGAGATAGCGCCCTCGCATGTTGAGGAGAGAACGCGGTTCCGAGCGATGCCACAACTTCTTGTGTGCCCGCTTGCGCGACTTGTAAAACGTCAACGTTCCCTTCAACGAGGAAGACACGCTTTTTCTTACGCATCGTCGCCCGGGCTTGAGAGAAGCCGAACAATAACTCGCTCTTATTGAAGAGTGGCGTCTCAGCCGTATTCACATATTTTGGTTGTCGGTCATCAATCGCTCGTCCACTGAAGCCAACGATGGTGCCGTCTCGATCCGCAATCGGAAAGACGACCCGTCCTTCAAATCGGTCAAAATATTCACCGGACTTCGACTTTGAAATCAAACCTGCCTCAACCATTACTTCTAAATCAAACCCGCGCCGCTCCAACAGCTCGACAGTAAAGCGTCGTTGGTCTGGGGCAAAACCGATCTTGTATTGCGCAATCGTCTCTTCAGCCAGATCACGATCCCGTAAATACGTTAAGCCCACTTCTCCAGCTTCTGTTTTCATCAACACTTCATGATACAAGTCAGCGACAAGGCGATGCGCATCACGCATCTGTTTGCGCCATACCTGTTCTCGCGTCAGTTCCTCGTCCCCTTGGATCCCGTCTACCGAAATATTCGCCCGTGTTGCCAAGCGTTCGACCGTCTCAGGAAACGACAATCCCTCGGTTTCCATCACGAACGTAAATACATTTCCGCCGGCGCCACAACCGAAACAGTGATACATCCCTTTTTCAGGTGAAACGGAGAAAGAAGGTGAGTTTTCGGAATGAAACGGACATAATCCGACAAGGCGGTGTCCTTGTTTCTTTAATTCGACACGTTCGCCAATCAATTCTACGATATCGGTCGCTTGTTTCACTTCTGCGATGACTTCATCTGGTATTCGTGGCATGTTGACCACTCCCTGTTTCCAATCTCGCAACGAAACGGAACGCTCATCACGTTCCGTTTCACTGTACTGTCAATACTCTATTATACCCTCTTGAAGCAATGATTACTAATTGAAACACTTACTCATTCAATCATCTTTAGACTGTTCAAGATGACGCAAGATGATCCCTGCCGTTTCTTCAACTGCTTTGTTCGTCACATCGATGACATCGCAACCGATTCGTTCATAAATACCACGCGCATACTCGAGTTCACGATTGATTCGCTCTAGCTGCGCATAATCTGCTTCCGGCTTCAAACCTAGCGATTTGAGACGTTCCATCCGGATTGAAATCAGCTTTTCCGGGGAGATGATCAACCCGACACATCGTTCAGCAGGCAAATCAAACAATTCCTCAGGCGGTCTCGATTCTGGAACGAGTGGCACGTTCGCGACTTTGTATCGTTTCAGTGCCAAATATTGAGATAGCGGCGTCTTTGACGTTCGAGAAACACCGACCAACACGATATCAGCTTTTTTCAGGCCACGTGGGTCCCGACCATCGTCATACTTGACGGCAAACTCCATCGCCTCGATTTTTCGGAAGTAATCATCATCCAATCGATAGATGAGTCCCGGCTTTTCACGTGGCGCTTCTTTCAATTGGCTAGATAATACATCGAGCAAATCTCCGAGCAAATCAACCGTTTTCACTTGATGCGCTTCACCAAGCCGCATGAGAAGGGCGCGATGTTCCTCATTAACGAGCGTGAACGCAATGATGGCCTGTTGTGCTTTTGCTTGCGTGACGACATCGATAATCGTCTGCTCATCTTCGACGAACGGGATGCGAAGGGTTTCGATCGCATTCTCGTGGAATTGGATACTCGCTGCGCGGACGACGAGTTCGCACGTCTCTCCGACCGAGTCACTTACAACGAACACGAGTTGTTTCGTAGTCAATTCGATTTCCTCCTCAGATCGACTCATCGTTCGCTAACGCAATGAGCACCTTCGTCATATTGGTCTTCGTCATACGGCCGAGTACAATCAATTTCCCATCTTTTTCTTCTACGACGGGCATGGCATCGATTTGTTTCTCAATCAATTTCATCCCAGCTCGAATCAACGTTTCTGTTTTCTCACATACTGTAATGTTCGGCATGCGGGTCATGATGACGTTGACGGGTAACTGGTCTAAGTCTTGATTTCCGATGGCCGCACGAAGGAGGTCTTTACGAGATAAAACTCCGACTAACTCCCGGTCACGTCCGACAACGAACAATGAGCCGACATCTTCTAAGAACAACGTGACAATCGCATCATATACCGTCATCTCATCCCGTACGACTTTCGCAGAAGACATGAATTCCCCTACGGTCAGCGAATCTAACTTTTCTCGTAGCATCGACGAATTCCGTTTGCCAACGAACGTGTAGCCGACACGAGGTCTAGCTTCAAGTATGCCTGTCATCGTCAAAATAGCGAGGTCAGGCCGCAGGGTCGCACGTGTCAATGAGAGCTCTTGTGCGATTTGTTCCCCTGTGATCGGCCCGTTCTCCTTCACGATCTCGACGATTTTTTGTTGGCGTTCATTCAGTTGCATAGCCAACCCCCTCTAGTTTGTTTAGAGTACGAGCGCGTTGAAATCTGCGACACGCTTAATCGTCGTTGCAAGTCGGTTCATTTCATGGAGACGGTTTTGGCGGACCGCCTCATCATCACTCATAACCATTGTATGTTCGAAGTACATCATAATCGGTGATTCGAGTTGTTGTAGAAGGTCGAGCGCTTTCTTGTAATCTCCCATCTCGACAGCTTCGGCTGTTGCAGGAGCGGTCTGTTCAATCGCATCATGCAATGCAATCTCATGATCGTTCTCAAACAAGGAAGGATCGACATCTCCCGCTTCACCTTTTTTCGAAATGTTCACGACGCGCGACAATTGCTCAATCAACGCCTTCGCATCCGTCGATACAAATTCTTGAATCGCGTCTGCGCGAGCATCGAGTCGCACAACCGTCAATGAGGTCGTCAATACGGCGTCAATCACATCATAACGAACCTGCTGTTCTTGCAGGCGATATTTCAAGCGCAATTTGAAGAACTCATCTAGTTGTGCCTTAACTTGTTCTTTATCGGCTTCATAGAGTCCTGCTTCCAGTTGTAATTCGACAACTTTTGAAAGCAACGTGTCGATTGAGAGATCAATCTTCCAATCTCCAAGAATCTGAACGACACCTTGGGCCTGGCGACGAAGCGCGAACGGGTCTTGTGAACCGCTCGGAATCATCCCGATGCCAAAGAATGCTGCAATCGAGTCTAATTTGTCGGCAAGGGCAAGAACGGCACCCGTTGCCGTCTCTGGAGAAGCGTCCCCAGCAAAGCGTGGCATGTAATGCTCACGGATTGCCGCTGCCACTTCCTTGTCTTCACCTTGTTGGAGTGCATATTTCTCACCCATGATTCCTTGAAGTTCTGTGAACTCGTATACCATCTGGCTCACGAGATCAAATTTATGAATGGCACCGGCACGGCTTACTTTTTCAAGGTCTGCCTCGAACAACGGTGCAAGTTCCTGAGCGATTTTCGTCACGCGACGCGCTTTCGCACCAGTCGTTCCCAATTTTTCATGGAAGACGATGCGATCGAGACGTTCGAGCTGATCATCGATTTTCGTCTTTTTGTCTTCCTCATAGAAGAACACGGCATCCGCAAGACGGGCCCGGATGACTTTCTCGTTACCGCGCGCCACATTTTCAAGATGCTCGGCATTCCCGTTTCGTACCGTCACAAAATAGTTTTTCAATGTTCCGTCGAGATAGACCGGGAAATAACGTTGATGCTCTTTCATCGTTGTGATCAACACTTCCTCAGGCAATTCAAGGTACGCTTCATCAAATTCCCCAAAGAGAGCGGTCGGCCATTCGACTAAGTTTGTCACTTCCTCAAGCAAGTCGGCGTCGAGTGGAATCGTCCATCCTTGTTTCGTTGCAAGCTCTTGAATTTGACGTTCGATTTCAGCTTTACGCATCTCGTAGTTCGCCATGACAAAAGCAGACTCTAATGTCTGGACATATTCGGTAGGTGATGAGATGACCACGTCCCCTTCACTGAGGAAACGATGCCCACGCGTCACGTTATTCGTTTTCACGCCTTCGATTGTGAAGTCGATGATGTCTTGACCAAAGAGTGCGATCAACCAACGAATCGGACGCATATACCGTAGGCTGCTCGTTCCCCATTTCATGTTTTTCGGGAACGTCAAGCTACGGACCACATCTTCAAGACCGTTCAATAGCGAGAGCGTCTCTTGTCCCTTTTCATGACGTTCCGCGAAGACATACTCGACTCCTTTTTCTTCTGCGAAATAGAGATCTTCTACTGTCAATCCGCGGCCACGTGCAAAACCTTGTGCCGCCTTCGACCAGTTACCTTCCGCATCTTGTGCAATCTTTTTGGCAGGTCCACGAAGAGTTTCTGCCAAATCCTGTTGCGTTTCAGCCACATCACGAACGATGACAGCCAAACGACGTGGTGTCGAGTACACTTCGATTGAGCCAAAATCAACACGCGCCTCTTTTAAGAACGCGTCAACACGTTCCGCCAACTGTTTCTCTGAACGCAAGACATATTGAGCCGGCAGTTCCTCTAATCCAATCTCTAACAGAAGGTCACGCATTCAAGTCACCTGCTTTCTCTTGTTTCAAAAGTGGGAATCCAAGGCGTTCCCGTTCTTCAATAAATTTAGCGGCACACGCACGTGACATGTTCCGGACACGCTGGATGAAGCCGGTACGTTCCGTCACAGAAATGGCGCCTTTTGCGTCCAACAAGTTGAACGTGTGCGAACATTTTAGAATGTAATCGTATGCAGGGAAGACAAGGTTTTCTTCAAGCGCACGCTTCGCTTCTTTCTCATACGTATCAAATAACGTGAATAACATGTCGACGTCAGACAATTCGAACGTATATTTCGAATGTTCAAATTCTGGTTGATAGAAAATGTCGCCGTATTTGAATCCGTCTGTCCAGACAAGATCGAATACACTTTCTACTTCTTGAATGTATGACGCGAGGCGTTCAAGTCCGTATGTGATTTCCACGGCAATCGGGTCACACTCGATTCCACCGACTTGTTGGAAGTATGTGAACTGTGTGATTTCCATTCCGTTCAACCAAACTTCCCAACCGAGACCTGCTGCTCCGAACGTCGGGTTTTCCCAGTTATCTTCGACGAAACGGATGTCATGCTCAAGCGGATTGATGCCAATCAGTTCAAGACTCTCCAAGTACAACTCTTGAATGTTGTTTGGTGACGGCTTCATGATCACCTGAAACTGATGGTGCTGGTAAAGACGGTTCGGGTTTTCTCCGTAACGACCGTCAGCTGGACGGCGTGACGGTTCGGTATAACAGACGTTCCACGGTTCTGGCCCAAGGCTTCTGAGGAATGTCATCGGGTTCATCGTCCCGGCCCCTTTTTCCACATCGTACGCCTGCATAGTCAAACAACCTTTTGACGCCCAAAAGTTTTGTAGCGTGAGAATGATTTCTTGCACTGTCATGTGCTTCATTAATGACACCTCCAATAGTATTGAAACGACAAAAAACGCCCCTATGTGCCTAGCACATAGGGACGGGATTGATTCCCGCGGTTCCACCCTACTTGCCCCAATAATGGGACCACTCTTAAAAGATGTGGGCGCTCTGGAATCGCCATTCGCTCTTCTCATGATACCCGGCTCACACCGCCCCGGACTCGCTTCATTCATGACAGGAAGAGTTACTTTTTTCCTTCATCGCGCACGCTATTTCATTTGTCTAATCGTACATCATCGTATCGAATTCACTATAAAAAGTCAATCCTCATTCAGATGAAGTCGAATCATTTGATCGAGCACCCGCTTCGTCTTCAATCGTAGTCCACTATACGATTCCATATAAGCATCAAAGAGCTGGCGCAAAAGGACTCTGGACTCATCCGATAGCGGAACGTTCCGAAACTCTGACAATTCGTGCTTACTCATCAAATAAAGTAGTTTCGCCAATCGTTCGGACAGCCGAATCACACCTTCTTCTGGATGTCGCGCACATAAAAAGCCACCGGACGCGACAGAGAAGTACATGGGATCCGTCACATCTCCACAGCGCACGCATCCCGTCAAGACTGGGGCGACGCCTAATAGATGCAAAATACGTAATTCAACATAGTGCGTGATGACATCTGCGTCCATGCCCGCATTCAGTGCCTGCAAGGCATCCCGTAATATTCGAAACAATGGACGATTTTGGACACGATCCTCGACAGACCGATCAACAAGTTCTAACCAATACATCGCATATGCCATCCGTTCGACATCTTTTCGGATTTCAGGATAAGACGTCATGACGTCAGATGATTTTAACTGAGCGAGTCCTCGGCTAGACGGAAAGATATAGACACCTTCCACAAACGGCTGACTCGAGGCGTGAAACCGGCTACCCGGTTTCTTTGCACCCCGTGCCATGATCGCGACTTTGCCAAGTTCCTCTGTAAACAATGTCACGACTTTATTCGATTCCCCATAATTAACGGTACGAACGACGATTCCCGTGACTTTTTGTAACATGGCTCAATACTCGTCGTCGCGGAAACCGAGGTCACGAAGCTGACCCATCTTGTTACGCCAGTCTTTCTGCACTTTTACCCATAGGTTCAAATAAACTTTAGTCCCGAGAAGCGCTTCGATATCATGGCGCGCGACTGTTCCGATTTCACGAAGCATAGCCCCTTTTTTTCCGATGATGATTCCTTTTTGCGAATCACGCTCCACCATGATCACGGCTTCGACATCAATCATCTCAGAGTTCTCACGTTTCTTGATCGATTCGATGGCTACAGCAATCGAATGAGGGACTTCATCGCGTGTCTTATGCAACACTTTCTCACGAATCATCTCTGAGATAATGAAACGCTCCGGGTGGTCCGTTACTTGATCGGCCGGATAATACATCGGTCCTTCAGGCAACAATTTCTTGATCTCACCTAAGAGCGGTTCGACGTTGTTGCCTTGTAGCGCCGAAATCGGGACGTACGCCGCGAAATCCAATTCGTTCGTATATTGTTCAATCACTTTCGGAAGTTCATCTGGATGGATTAAATCGATCTTGTTCATGACGAGAATAATCGGTGTGTCGAGCCCTTTGAGTTTCTCAATAATAAAGTCGTCGCCAGCTCCACGCGGTTCCGTCACGTTCACCATGAAGAGAATCGCATCAACTTCGCGTAATGCGTTCGTCGCCACTTTCATCATGAAGTCGCCAAGACGGTGTTTCGGTTTATGAATCCCTGGTGTATCGATGAAGATGATTTGGGAATCATCGGTTGTGTACACACCTTGCACCTTATTTCGTGTCGTTTGTGGTTTATCCGACATGATGGCAATCTTTTGTCCGATCACACGGTTTAAGAATGTCGATTTCCCGACGTTCGGTCGTCCGATAATCGAGACGAATCCGGATTTAAAATCTTCTTGATACATAATGCACCTGCTTTCTCTATTTCAGAACTATTAGTATAGCATGTTCCATAGCCGTGGACCGAATATTATGAGCGCCGTTACGGCAGCACCAAGTGAAGTAACTAAAACGGCTCCTGCGGCAACATCTTTCGCTTGCTTCGCGAGTGGATGGACGTCTTCTGTCACGAGATTAACCGTTCGTTCGATTGCCGTATTCATCATTTCCATGCTAATAACGGCAATCACCCACCCGAACAAGATGACAATCTCGAGTCTTGTCGGCTGTAACCAGATGGAAAAGACGAATACGAGAAAAGCCGACAGGAGATGGAGTCGCATGTTCCGTTCCGAACGAACGGCATGGAGGATTCCCTCACATGCTACACGGAACGGTCTCACACGTTGCCTCGCTTCAACTCAAAATGAGTGAGCACTTCTTCTTGCCTTGCCGTCATCTCCGCTTCTTCCTCAGGTGTCATATGATCATACCCAAGTAGATGGAGGAATCCATGAATTGCTAAAAAGCCGAGCTCCCGCTCAAACGAATGACCATAGTCAGCTGCCTGTTCTCGGCATCGTTCTACCGAGATGACGAGGTCACCGAGAAGATGTGGCTCATCTTCATCGAGCATGAAATCCATCTCGTCATCCCCCATCTCATCAAATGCGAAACTGATGACATCGGTCGGGGCATCTTTGCCTCGCCATTCTCGGTTCACTTCATGGATTTCCGCATTTGTTAAATACGTGACCGACAATTCGCTCGGCTCTTCCACCTCTTCTAGTTGGGCGGCATGTTGTAAAATCGACTCGACGAGCTCGATTTGAGATGTAGTTAACAATTCATGTTCATCGTTCGAGATGATTTGCATGTAATTCTCCCTCTTTCTTTAATTCTGGGTATTCGATTCGTTCGTGGAACAAGCCGGTCAGTGTCTCACACGCACTCTCTCCGACGCGCCAAATTTCTTTCGTCGTCAATTCACATTCTTCGAACTGCCCATCCGCCAACTTGTCGCGAATGATTGTTCGAACGAGCATTCGGATTTTTTCTGGCGTCGGTTGTTTCTGCGAGCGGACAGCCGCTTCGATTGAATCGACGATCATGACAACGGCAGCCTCGCGCGATTGTGGCTTTGGACCTGGGTAGCGGAAACGAGACTCTAACACCTCTTTATCAGGATCTTCCTTCGCTTTAACGTAGAAATATTTCAATAAAGACGTTCCGTGATGCTGCTCTGCTATATCGATGATTTCTTTCGGTAACTTATAACGTCGCAACAGATCCGCTCCGTCATAAGGATGAGCCATAATAATGTCTGCCGATTCTTCAGGCGTCAAGCGATCATGAGGATTCCCGCCACCTTGTTGATTTTCAATGAAATGAAGGGGACGCTCCGTCTTCCCAAGATCGTGATAATAGCTTGCGACACGTGCGAGAAGACCATCTGCGCCAATCGCCTCACATGCGGACTCTGCCAAGTTCGCCACCATCATACTATGATGATACGTACCAGGTGCCTCCATTAAAAGTTTCCGCAGCAGCGGATGCGTCGGACTCATCAATTCTACAAGTCGACCAGAAGACAAGACGCCAAACCACGGTTCCAAAAATGGCAGGAAGCCAAACGTCAAGACAATGGAGAGCAAGGCGCTAATGACGGCAAATCCAGAAAGATACATCGCCATTTCCCAGGAAACTTGCACGTTCCGAAGTAAGAGTAACGCGATGACCATGATGATGTTGACGAAACCGAGCAACACCCCTGATAAGAATAGTCGCTTCCGCTGAATTTTCGGTTCAACTAAAAAGACAGCTAGAAAACTACCCGTCGCCACATACACGAGCGTCATGAAATTCGTGCTCTGTCCGAATGTGACAACGACACTCCCGGCAATCATCGTAATGAAGGCCGAGGCGAGCGCAACTCGTTCATCGATCAAGATGCGTAGAAGCAATACGACGAACGCTGTCGGCGCTAAAATATAGGCATATGTCGTAAAATCGACACCGATGTATCCGACACCAAAAAAGATGCCGAGTTGTAAAAGTAGCAAGCCATAGACCGTCACTAAGATTTTCGGACTCAGTAACAGGTCTTTGATTTTCGAGCGGATGAGCATGAATAGAAACCCACCGGTCAACAATGCGCTGAGCAAGAATGACCCGAATAATGGTGCAAGGGAACGATTCGGATCGATGGCTCCAGATAGCTCTAATTTCCGATATATCTCTCGAGTCACCACCTCACCTTGACTGACGAGTAACTGTCCTTCTTGAATGATGACAGGATCGACAGCATCGACGGCCTCTTGTTCTTTTTGACGGGTCGCCTCAGAGTCAAATACATAGTTCGGTACGATGAGTTCATCGCTTAACGTTTTCGAAATGGCGCGGAACTCAAACGAGAGCGGCGATTGATCGATAATCGCTGCTGCTCGGTCTCGAGCCGCAGCGACCGCTTCATTACTCGTTTCAATCCGGTCGTCCATCACTTGTTGTAACGCGGTGACTGTGACATCTTCTACCGTTTGTCGGGTATCTTCACTCGCTTCAAGCAACGAATTCAACTCTTCATCAGCTAATACACCGTTCGCCTCTGTAGAATTTAGACGGTTTTTAATATCCGCCAGTTCAGTCTCCTCATCCGTTTGGTCGAATGCTGCGAACAACTGCTCGACTTTAGCGATTTGTTGGTCTGCAAATTCTTTTCTCAAGGAGAATTGACTGCCGACACCATTTGTCACTTCTTGTTTCAATCGTTCGGTCGCAACACGGTCCTCAACAGTGATCGGAGACCGAATATCCTGTTCGGCAATCCCAAGCGGTTCCACACTGATGATGGATGGGCGCACGGTAAAGTATAGAATGGCGCCTAATAAGAGAAAGAAAATCAACGAGATGGTCGCGACTGTCCAGTTTTTAGCTTGCTGCATTCGTGCCCCCCCCTTTTCACGATCTGGTGACCTCACACGTACATTTAAGTGAGGTCCGTACTATAGGCGTTGATGATTTTCTTAACGAGCGGATGACGGACGACGTCAGACGCACTGAAGTGTTCAAAATGAATACCATCCACGCCTTCTAACAGGCGTAACGCTTCCTGTAACCCCGATGCCTTGCCTTTCGGTAAATCGACTTGGGTCAAATCCCCTGTGACCACCATTTTCGATCCAAAACCGAGTCGCGTCAAAAACATCTTCATCTGTTCTTTTGTTGTATTCTGGGCCTCATCCAAGATGACGAACGCATCTTCTAACGTGCGTCCACGCATATAAGCGAGCGGAGCCACTTCAATCGTGCCCCGTTCTAACAAACGGTTCGTCTGTTCCACGCCATACACATCAAATAGGGCGTCGTATAATGGGCGGAGATATGGGTCCACTTTCTCTTTTAAATCTCCCGGTAAAAATCCAAGGTTCTCTCCCGCTTCAACGGCAGGACGCGTCAAGATGATCCGTTTGACTTGCCCTTCTTTTAAGGCACGCGCCGCAAGTACGACAGCTAGGTACGTCTTTCCTGTTCCGGCTGGTCCGATACCAAAGACGAGATCACGTCGTTCAATCGCGCGAACATACCGGCTTTGACCTACTGTCTTGGCACGAATCGGTTTCCCCTTATTCGTCGTAAAAACAACTCGTTCATAATGTTCGAGCAGTTCATCTCCCTTTCCGACTTGAATGTGCTGGATGACGCTAATGGCATCACTTTCATTTAGACGTGCACCTTTTTTCACTAACGTCTGCAAGGTGATGATCACTTGTTTCGTTAATTCAAGAGCCTCAAGTGTATCGGCTTGAATAATCAACTCCTCACCCCTTGGGATGAGTGCCACTTTCAATTCTGTTTCAATCGCCTGGAACACTTCATCTTTCGGTCCGAGTAAAGCTTGTGCTTCGTTCGCATGTTCCATGACGAATGGTATTTTATCAGTCATAATCAATGGATGCATTGCCCCCTCATTAAAATCGGTTATTCCTCTTTTACTTTAGCACTATCACGCCTATCGTGAAAGAAAGACCGCGTAATTTTCCACGCGCAAAAGGCAGTAACATGACGTCACTGCCTTCTGTTCACTTCTTCCGTTTCGAGATAGGAGGTTGTAATACCTCACTCCAAATGACAGCTTCCCGCATTCGCTTTTGTGAAACGTTCAGTTGTCTCGGTTTCTTTTCCTTTTGAATCGGTGGAATTTTAACCGCTTGTTCGAATTGCGCGCTCACTTTCGGCATCTCGACATGACGTTCACGTGGAGCCGGTCGTTCTTCTACCGTTCGAGCGACTCGACGCCTCACCTTTTGTGGTGTCGGTTTTTCGTCCGAGTCATCGAATGCCGTTTCAATCTCTTTCATGACGTCCCCTACCGAATCCAAATAGCGTTTCAGTTCACTGCTTTGAGGACGGTCTCCAGAGGACGATGATTTTTCGAGCCGTTTCATCACTGCCGAGGCAATTCCGAAGGCGGCTAACAAGAGTACCCATAGTCCATCCATATCAATCACTCATTATCTGATTCAGAATCGACAGGTGCCCCAATCGCTTTTCGCATTTCTGTATCCGCTTGAACGTTCAAGTAGTTCACGTAATCCATGACACCAAGCTTTCCGTTTCGTAACGCTTCTGCCATCGCGAGTGGGACTTCCGCTTCGGCACCGACAACTTTCGCACGCATTTCTTCTACTGAAGATTTCATTTCTTGTTCGCGCGCAATCGCCATCGCGCGACGTTCTTCCGCCTTCGCTTGAGCGATTTTCTTATCTGCTTCTGCTTGGTCCGTCTGCAAGACCGCGCCGATGTTCTTACCGATATCGATGTCGGCAATATCGATCGAAAGAATCTCAAACGCTGTTCCTGAATCTAAACCTTTTGTGAGGACAGTCCGTGAAATCATATCCGGATTCTCTAGTACGTGCTTGTGGTTGTTTTGTGAACCGATTGTCGACACGACCCCTTCACCGACACGGGCGATAATCGTTTCTTCCCCCGCACCACCGACGAGACGATCGATATTCGCACGTACGGTAATACGTGCTTTCGCCTTCACTTCAATCCCATCCATCGCGACACCCGCAATAAATGGCGTTTCAATGACTTTCGGGTTAACTGACATCTGTACAGCCTCGAGCACGTTACGTCCTGCTAAATCGATGGCAGCAGCCCGTTCGAATGACAATTCAATATTCGCACGGTGCGCCGCAATCAATGCGTTCACAACGCGGTCTACGTTACCACCAGCCAAGAAGTGACTTTCAAGTTGGTTCGTGTTTAATTCAATTCCTGCTTTAACCGCTTTAATCAACGGGTTCACGATTTTCGAAGGAATAACGCGACGAAGGCGCATTCCAATCAATGTGAAGATCGAGACGTGGACGCCCGCTGCAAACGAACTGATCCATAGTCCGACCGGTACGAACGTGAAGAATACGGCAAGTGCAATCAATCCTCCACCTGTAATGAGTAACGTTGTCAGTAATTCTGGTGTCATTCTGTTACATCCTCCTTCGGTTCTACAAAGCTTCGAACGACAATCCGTCCAGAATCCACTTTATAAACCTGAATTTTTGTCTGCTGATCGAGATAGCCACCTTCCGTCACGACATCAAGTCGTTCTCCGTCGATTTCGGCAGTACCTGCTGGGCGAAGTGGTGTCAAGGTGACTCCCACTTTGCCGAGAAGTTGTTTTCGATCTTCGTGGGACAAGTAGCCTTTTTCAGTCGATGTCGAATCCGTCAAAATCAACCCTTTATAAATGAGCGGACGATTCGTACTCAAGCGGCGGTATGCCCAAAAGCCGAGACCTGTTAGCACCGCTGCCGCGAGACCAATCGATAGCCACAGTTGACCGATCGTCGCACCAGCCATAATCAAACTCGCAACGACGGCTCCGATCCCAAGCAAACCGAACAATCCAAACCCTGCTACGAACACTTCAATTCCAAGAAGGACGACTCCGACAAAAAAGACTGTCAGAATCACTCCGAGACCAAATGTCATCGTCTTGCTACCCCCTTCCAAATTCAAAGCTATCTCCTATCTCTAGTGTATACGAAACAAGATTGAATGTGGTTTCAGAATACGCAAAAAAAAGCAGAAACTTTCGGTTTCCCGAAAAGTAACTGCTTTTTTCATCAATTCGTCAATTGTTGTTTGACGATTCGGTTCACAAGACCACCGTCTGCCTTGCCTTTGACTTGCGGCATGACGACGCCCATCACCTTACCCATATCTGATGGAGCGGCTGCATTCGTTTGAGCAATTGCTGCTTGGACGATGGCGGTCACTTCATCTTCTGAAAGTTGTTCAGGCATATAGGCTTCTAGGACGACAATCTCTTCTGCTACTTTGGAAGCAAGGTCTTCACGACCAGCGCTTTCGAATTCTCGGAGGGAGTCTCTGCGCTGTTTCATCTCTCGGTTGAGCACCGTGAGTTCCTCTTCCTCGGTAAGATCTTGACGACCTAGTTTGATAGCCTCATTTTGGAGCGACGCTTTGACCATCCGGATTGTCGTAAGACGATCCTTTTGTTTCGCGCGCATGGCTTGCTTCATGTCGTCCGTCAAGCGTTCTTGAAGACTCATGAGCCAACACCCTCTCTACAAATGAAACTGGAATCAGAATTTCTTACGCTTACGCGCAGCTTCTGATTTCAATTTACGTTTTACGCTTGGCTTTTCGTAGTGACGACGTTTACGAACTTCGGCAAGTGTGCCATCTTTCGAAACACCGCGTTTGAAACGACGAAGAGCGTCTTCAAGCGATTCGTTTTTACGGACACGAGTTTCCACTAGTTTTCCCTCCCTCCGAATTACACGACTAAGGAAACGTGTTTCACACGTCATATCATATTATAGTGAAATTAAGTCGTGTGGTCAACCACTTATTAATAGTCGCTGTCTGAACGTCCACCAGTGACAATCGCGATACCTGCTGAAGCACCGATACGTGTCGCACCAGCATCGATCATCGCTTTCGCACCTTCGAAGTCACGGACGCCACCTGAAGCTTTTACGCCGATGTCAGGTCCGACCGTCTCACGCATGAGGCGAATGTCTTCAACTGTCGCGCCACCAGTCGAGAAACCAGTCGATGTTTTGACGAAGTCTGCTCCAGCTTTCACTGAAAGTTCGGCAGCTTTTTTGATTTCTTCTTTTGTAAGCATGCATGTTTCGAAGATGACTTTGACGAGTGTACCGTTTGCCGCTTCGACAACCGCACGGATGTCACGTTCTACGAGATCGTAGTCAGCATCTTTGAGTGCTGCGATGTTGATGACCATGTCTACTTCATCTGCTCCATTGGCAATCGCATCTTTTGTTTCAAATGCTTTTACCTCAGGTGTGTTTGCACCAAGTGGGAAACCGATGACTGTACATACTTTGACATCATCATCTGACTTGAGTTGTTCTGCTGCATATTTGACCCATGTCGGGTTGACACAAACGCTTGCGAATTTGTATTCGAGCGCTTCTGCACAAAGTGTTGTAATTTGATCTTTTGTTGTTTCAGCCTTTAAAGCTGTGTGGTCGATATAACGGGCTAATTCCATGATTCATTTCCTCCTCTGACAAATAAGTCTGACATCTAACATATTACCATGTTTTGATGAGATGTAACAGCTTTCAAATCTAAATCAACTGACGACGTTTACGAGCGACGACCCAACTGTTCCAACTAAAGAAGAAAATAGCGAGCCAAATGCAGGTGAAGGCAAAGACATGGTATGCCGTAAACGGTTCATGGTACATGACGACCCCGATAATCAAGCTAAGTGTCGGTGCGATAAATTGAAGAAACCCGACAAGCGTGAACGGGATATGTTGTGCCCCGTACCCAAATAGGAGAAGAGGTAACGCCGTGACCACGCCCGTTCCAAGAAGGGCGATCCAAATGACAGGCGACATGTTATACGCAATATTGTCGGTGACAACTTGATTTCCGAGGAAGAGCAATGCCACCGGGACCACCGCCAGCGTTTCAATTCCTAGGCTGACCGTAGAAGCAAGAGGACGTCGTTTCTTCACCATTCCATAGAATCCGAACGTACTCGCCAAGACGAATGAAATCCACGGGAACGTGCCGTATCCTAACGTCAAGACGAGGACGCCAATTGATGCAATCCCAACGGCCATCCATTGGACTCGATTTAATGATTCCCGAAAGACGAGCACCCCTAACACCATACTGACGAGAGGATTGATGTAGTACCCGAGAGAAGCTTCAATGATATATCCGTGATTGACAGCCCATATGTATACAAACCAGTTGGCACTGACGATGAATCCGTTCAACATGAATGCGTTTCGTGTAGCCGGATGTCGAAGTGCGTAACCGAACTCTTTCCACTGATTTGTCCATCTCAGAACGAGCAGAATAAATAAAAATGACCAAACGATTCGATGTGCTAAAATTTGACCGCTCGGTACTTCTTGCAAAAATTTCCAATAAATCGGAAGGACGCCCCACATGACGTACGCCCCGATTGTCGTCCATACTCCCTTATTCACACGTTCACCCGCTCTCTTACAAGTTAAAGACAGTTTAGTCGATGAAAGACTCCCGATACAAGACTTTTGTTTCATGAAAAAAAGGCGCGAAATCGCGCCCTGACCGTTTATTGTTTCACTTGTTCAATTGCTGTTAATGCTTGTGCCAAGTCTTCGATCAAGTCATCAATGTCCTCAAGTCCGACCGAAATACGGACGAGCCCATCGGTGATGCCAAGTTCCGCTCTACGTTCGGCTGGAATCGAGGCATGTGTCATGCGTGCCGGAACACTAATCAAACTCTCAACCGCTCCTAAACTTTCTGCGAGCGTGAAGTATTTCGTCTTCGCTACCATCATTTCTGCCGCTTCCGCTGAACCGACATCAAATGCGATCATCCCACCGAATCCACGTGCCTGCGATAAATGAATCCGCTTCGCTTCCTCACTGGATACACTTGGATGGAGCACGCGTGATACAGACTCGTTCGACTGAAGGAATTCAACCAATGCTCGTGCATTCGATTCAATCTCTTCCATCCGAACAGCCAACGTCTTGATTCCCCGTACAACAAGGAAGCTATCTTGTGGTCCAAGGACTGCGCCAACAGAGTTTTGAAGAAACGCCAAAGCTTCGCCCTGCTCTTCCGTTCGCGCGACAACAAGTCCCGCTACGACGTCACTATGTCCGCCTAAGTACTTTGTGGCACTGTGAAGGACGTAGTCTGCACCAAGATCAATCGGATTTTGGAAGTAAGGGGTCATAAACGTATTGTCCACGACGAGTAACACATCTGCTTCATCGGCAATCGTACGCATCGCCCGAATGTCCGTCACGTTCAAGAGAGGATTTGTCGGGGTCTCGACATAAATCATTTTCGTGTTCGCTTGAAGCGCATCCCGAACCGCTGCTTCATCGGATGTATCGACAAAAGTTGCTTCCAAGCCTCGTGACTGAAATACTCGATTGAATACACGGTACGTTCCTCCATATACATCAGACCCGACGATGACGTGGTCTCCAGATTTCAATAACATAAGCACCGTCGAGATGGCTGCCATGCCAGATCCGAATGCAAATCCTTGCACGCCGCCTTCGATGTCGGCAATCAATGTCTCTAATGCCGTCCGAGTCGGGTTTGCTGATCGTGAGTACTCGTACCCTTCTCGCAAGTTGCCAATCCCGTCTTGCTTATACGTGCTCGTTTGATAAATCGGTGGCGTGACGGCCCCTGTCAACGGGTCCGTCGTTTTACCGCCGTGAATGAGTGCTGTCTTTGTACGCATGTTCTGCCTCCTTGACAATTCCTTGACTTAAATATCGTTCTGCACTATCAGGCAAGATGGTGACAATCGTGCCTTCCGTCAATTGATTCGCTTCTTTTACACATGCTGCAATGGCAGCGCCTGAAGAACTACCGATGAGCAAACCTTCCTGTTTCGCTAAATGTGCCACGTAGTAGAAGGCTTCCTCATCTGTAATGGTATGAATCGCATCGACGTAAGCCCTCTCCAAAAAGGGTGGCCATTTTTCGACGCCGATTCCTTCTGTTTTATGTGGTCCTGGTTCACCGCCATTCAAAATGGAACCGACCGGCTCTACGACGACAGTTTTCGTTCCAAGTGGCTTTAATGATTTGGCGACACCGGTGAATGTTCCACCTGATCCCGCTCCCGCTACAAATACATCAATTTGTGGCACATCTTTCAACAACTCATGTGAAAGGATGTCGACATAAGCATCCGGGTTATCCGGGTTCGAGAACTGTTCTGGGACATAGGCGTCATGTTCTTTGGCCAACTCAATAGCATGTGCGATCGCACCTTTCATGCCGAGTTCCGTCGGCGTGTTGACGACGGTTGCTCCGAGCAGTCGCATCAATGCCTGCTTCTCTTGACTGAATTTTTCAGGAGTGACCGTCATGAGTCGAATCCCGAATCGTTGGCAAGCGAGCGCAAGCCCGATCCCCGTATTACCTGCTGTCGGTTCGATCACCGTTCCACCGGGTGCCACATCGCCACGTTCGATCGCCCGTTCAATCAAATTCATCCCGAGTCGGTCTTTAACACTCCCACCTGGATTCATCATCTCGAGCTTCCCGTACACTTTGACATTTGCTGGTACAGGAAGCGTTCGAAGTTCAATGAGCGGTGTGTCTCCGATGAGTTCATAGACGTCACGGACAATCATCTTATGCCTCGTCCTTGAAGACGATATGCCATTCATCGCGTTTTGCGAGCATGTCTGCCGCTAATTTTTTGGCACCTTCGAAATCATGATGGTTCGCATTCCCACATTGAACAGGGTTTTGCGCAGGCAATTCCTCAGCGTTCATCGCATCACGCAACGTCGCTTCCACGAGGTCAAGCATTCGTTCGTAGTTCCCATCATTGAGCATTGTCCAATAGAAACCTGTCTGGCAACCCATCGGTGAGATATCGACAATGTCTTCGGAATGATTGCGACTGTTCTCGGCAATCAAATGCTCAAGTGAATGAACCGCGCGCATCGGCATGAGTCCTTCGTTCGGTTGAATGAAACGAATATCGTATTTATAAATCGTGTCAGCCGTCCCTTCTTTCACACCAGCTAAACGGACAAACGGCGCCTGTACTTTCGTATGATCCAAGTTAAAACTTTCAACATTATATGTTTTCATGAGTAATTCCTCCTCGTTATTTAGTGGCTATTACGAGCCAGACAAACTTGTTTTTCTGCGTCATCGTCACGTTGTATCCGTTCGCTTCTAACATGGAACGAATCGTTGACGTAAATGGATAGTATTCACGATTTAAATCTTCGACGAGGTCCGAGTACCCTTTCGCAGTCGCCCAATCGATGATGTCCTGACGAGCTGCTGGTGACTCAAACATCGTATCAAGCAACACGAACTTCGGGTGTTCCCAGTCTTCGACGTATCGACCAATGGCCGTGGCCTTTTCAGAATCTGTCAAGTGGTGAAAAGCATATGACGATACGATCGTATCTACATGTGATAACTTCGGATATCGGAGAAAATCACCTTCGAGTACTTCAATCCCCAACTTTTCAACAGCAATTTGTCGCATTTCCGGCGACGGTTCAATCGCAATCAACGGATGCCCTTTTATAATTCGACTGCTCAAGTTTCCTGTTCCGACACCAAACTCAAGTACCCTTCCTTCGACATGTAGGGCAACCTCATCGAGCATTTGCTCATAACCGATGAAGACTTCGTGATATTGCTCATCATGCCCCTCGACCGTCGTATCATAATCCTTTGCCCAATCCTTAAAGATGTCCATGAATGGTAAGTTCATATCGCTACCCCAATCTTAATTCTTACTAATTTGATATGTTTTATTGGTATTTAACTTTAACGTTACATTAACAGGTTTTTTTATTCATTTCAAGTCATTCGCTAGATTCACGCATCATATGCAATTGGATATAGGTCTTATGTGTTAGGTCTTTAGTAATTGTCAGAACATTAAAATTTGTGCAAAAACACTTACCTACTTTACAAATAAATCCACTCTTTTTTATCTGAATAGCGATATGATAATTCTCAATGTAAGTCTATGCTTTATTTTTTACAGGTAATAACAAATTTTAGGGGGTCCATACGTTGTCACGAAAAAAAATCTATTTAAACGCTTCACTCGCCACATGTATAGCCTTGTCACCTGCACTGATTCAAGCTGGAACAACTTCTGTTTCAGCAGAAGCTTCCGTTAAACCGAAATTGGTTCTTGAGAAAAAACAGAAAAAAGTTCGGGTCGTTGTAGAGCTCGTCGGGGATCCTGCCATTGCCGAAGCCGCTCAAAAAGGGAAGAAATTTAATGAATTGTCGAAATCAGAGCAAAATAAGGCACAACAATCTGTTCAATCGGAGCAAAAACGTGCCAAGTCTGCCTTGAAGAAACAAGGCGTAACCGCTACACCGATTGAAGAGTTCACGACCGTCTTTAATGGCTTCTCTACATTCTTATCTACAAGTGAAATCGCCAAAGTCGAAGCATTACCTGAAGTGGCGACCGTTCACATTGTCAACGAGTACGAGCGCCCTGAAGTCAAACCGGATATGATCACGAGTAACGGCATGGTTCAAGCCGAACAAACGTGGGGAGATTACGGATTTGCCGGAGAAGGTACTGTCGTCGCTGTCATCGATTCTGGAATCGACCCTGAGCACCGGGATTATAAGATCACCGACGCTAAAACGGCAGAGTTGACTCAATCAGAAGTCAATCAAGCCATCACATCGTTCGGTCTCCCAGGCGAATACGTCAACGAGAAAGTTCCATACGCATATAACTACTACGATGAGAACGATGACATCAAAGATGATTCACCTGGCGCTTCAATGCACGGACAGCACGTTTCCGGTACAGTTGCCGCAAACGGTGACCTAGAAAACGGTGGGATCAAAGGTGTCGCACCGGAAGCACAAATTTTGGGATTGAAAGTATTCAGTAACGACCCGAACTATGCGTCTACATATGGAGATATCTACATCAAAGCAATTGATGATGCCATTAAACTCGGTGCTGACGTCATCAACATGAGCCTCGGATCAACAGCCGGTTTCGTCGATGCCGATTCTCCAGAGCAACAAGCCGTTCAACGTGCTGTCGACAACGGCATCTTTATGTCGATTTCTGCTGGGAACTCCGCATACTTCGGTCACGGATTTGACTTGCCGACTGCTTCAAACCCAGATACGGGCGTCGTTGGGGCGCCGAGTGTCAGTCAAGCATCTACATCGGTCGCCTCTCTTGAGAACGATCAAATTCAATTGGATGCATTCAGAGTCGGTGATGAGAAGATTGGATGGAAGAAACAAGACGGCCCTGCCTTCAAAGAAGGAACATACGACATCGTATATGTCGGAGACGGACAACCGGAGAATTATGAAGGAAAAGACGTAAAAGGAAAACTCGTCCTTGCTGTTCGCGACGGCGGTTACTTCTACTCGCAGATCCAAAAAACAGCTGAAGCGCAAGGCGCAGCAGGTGTCATCGTACGTGGTGCGGTCGGGCACGGCGATTATGTCTCGATGGCTCTCGATCAACCTCAAATTCCGATGGCTTCACTCAGCATCCAGGACGGGAATGAACTGAAAGACAAGTTAGCAGACGCTCCGCTTCAAGTGACGTTTGCCGGTGACCGCATCAGTGTCAATAACCGTTCAGCCGGTGCGATGTCTGATTTCACATCGTGGGGCGTCACACCGAACCTTGACTTCAAGCCAGAGCTTTCTGCTCCAGGTGGCCAAATTTTCTCTACGTTCAACGATAACCAATATGGGTTGATGAGCGGAACATCGATGGCAGCACCACACGTTGCCGGAGGGGCGGCCCTCGTCCTTGAGCGTGTGGACCGTGACTTCAAATTGAGTGGAAAAGCACGTGTCACGATGGCGAAAAACTTGTTACTCAACACGTCGAAGCCTGTCACAGATATCGGACCTTATAACCAAGAATTGAAACAATCACTCCCATACTCACCACGTCGGGCCGGAGCAGGTCTAATGCAATTGCATGCAGCCGTCACCTCTCCTGCTGTCGCATATGAGAAGTCGACAAAAGAAGCAAAAGTCGCTTTAAAAGAGTTGTCGAAGAGCAAAGCATCGTTCACGATCGTCGTCGAGAACACGTCGACTGAATCGTTAACTTATGATGTAGCCGCATCGTTGCAAACGGATCTCGCTGTCAAAAACAAAGACGGAATCGTTCAAAATGCGATGGAAGCGCAAGCACTTCAACAAGCGATCATTAAAATTAACGGATCAAACACAAGTAAAGTCACGTTGAAAGCAAAACAGAAGAAGGAAATTAACGTTTCAATCGATGTCTCGAAAGCAAAAGTGTTGAATCCTGAAACATTGGAAGGCACTGTATCCGCTAAATCTGTCTTTGAGAACGGCTATTTCGTCGACGGATTCCTTCGTTTGACTGATCCGCGCGGTACAGACGGTCATCCATCTCTCGTCGTTCCAATCGTCGGATTTGAAGGGGATTGGGGCAAAGCGCCGATCTTTGACGAGACAATCTATGGAGAAGGCGCATTCTATGGCGTCTCTGGATTGGTGGATGCAGAAGGAAACTACTTAGGTGAAAAACTAGATGAATCTGTGGCTAGCGAAGCGGTTGCCATTTCACCGGACGGAGACGGGTCGAAAGATACGGCTACTCCAGTCTTCTCGCTATTACGCAATGCGAAAGACATCAAATATCGCGTCGTAGATGAGAAAGGGAACGTCCTTCGCACCCTCAAGATGGAAGACGAATTGAGAAAGAACTACTTCGATGGCGGAAGTGGTGATTATTACTATTACGCAGCGGATAACGCTTGGGACGGAAAATTGAATGGGAAGATGGCGCCAAAAGGCACATATTACTATGAAATCGAAGCAAGCATCGATTACATGAAGAAACAAGCTCAAACGATGCGCATTCCTGTCAAAGTAGATTACATAGACCCACGCTTCACGCTTCGTTGGGACGACAACGTAGCAAGCGTCAAAGCGTCGGATGACTTTGCTGGAATCAACGGTATCGAATTCCTCATCAACGGGAAAGTCGTGGCAAAAGAAGCGAAAGCTTCAGCGAACTTCACACTTGAACAGCCGCTCGAGACTACAGATCAGCTTTCAGTTCGTGTGTCAGACAATGCCGGGAACGTGATCACTCGAAATGTTTCAACAGAAAATGATGCGGCCAAACCTGGTATCTTTGTCGATGCACCACTCGCCTTGTCTCCTTACGGTACATCCATCGTTCCATTGATCGGTCAAATCAAGGATGCCTCTGAAATCGCATCGTTCACGGTAGACGGGGTCGACGTACCACTCAAATATGACGCGTCAGCGAAACAATATACGTTCAATACGACACGCACATATAAGGATGGTTTCCACAAAGTCCGCTTTGTCGCAGAAGACACTGCTGGGAACGTGACGAACTTCGTCCGTCCAATCTTTGTCGACTCTACGAAAGCAACATTGTCGGTGACAAACGTACCGAAGAACGTATCGGCTAAACAGAAGTCTGTAAACGTGAAAGTTCAAGTAAAGGATAACTTCGACGAAATCAAGCTTCGGGTCAACGGGGACTTGAAATGGAACTATACGTTGAAAGAACCATACGCGATGCGTGCATTCTCACGCACGGGAACAATCACACTTCCAGTGACAGCGAAAGGAAAGAATACCTTCACGTTCGAAGTGACCGACCTTGCCGGGAACGTCACGAAAAAAGTAATTACAATTAACAAAAAATAAGCGATACAAAAAACGGATGACCTCAATCAGGTCATCCGTTTTTCATGTCATTTGTTGAGTTCAAGCGCGAAAGAAATCGCAGATAATGCATAAAGCGGCGCCGTTTCAGACCGAAGAATGCGTGGTCCAAATGCACATGCAGTCGCTCCAGCCTGAGTCCATTGATTGATTTCATTCATATCGAATCCACCTTCAGGTCCCGTGATGACGAGAACGCGTTGTTTCGGTTTCAGTTGAGTCAACAGTTGTGCGAAAGCAGACTGTTCCCCTTCTTTTGCCGACTCTTCATACGCGATGATGACGGCATCATAGCCCTCCATTTTCTGATGAATCTCTTTCGGAGAGATGTAGGAACACGTCGGTACAACGGCACGATAGGCTTGTTCAGCCGCTTCTTGCATAATCTTTTGAATCCGCTCCACTTTTTTCGGAGCTTTTTTTCCATCCCATTTGGCGACAGAGCGCGCTGATTCGAACAGCAACAGATGGTGGACGCCAAGCTCCGTCGCTTTTTGGGCGACGAGCTCGACTTTGTCCCCTTTCGGGAGTGCATACGCCAAAGTCACCTCGATTGGCAACTCAGTCGTCGCCTGTCGCGATGACGTGACTTTCGCTTCCCCGCTCTTCTTCTCAAGCGATGTCACGACACAGGCATACTCAACACCTGTACCATCCAACAGGACCATCTCATATCCAGGACCTTGTCGTAAGACTGTACCGATGTGGTGGACCACATCTGAAGGAAGGGTCACCGTTTCGCCTTTAAAGGCTTCTTTTGTCAAAAAATAACGTTGCATAACTTACCCCTTCTTGGCGATAATCGCGACCCAGTCTTCCATCACGCGCGTCTCTTCAATCTCAAATCCAGCAGCGACCAAAGCATTCGTCACTTCAGCCCGCTTCTCTCCGATAATTCCAGAGGTGATGAAGCGCCCACCTGACTTCGTACGTGCATAGGCGTCTTCGATGAAAAGGAGAATGACGTCAGCAAGAATGTTCGCTACGACTAAATCGTACTCGCCTTCCACACCTTTCAGAAGATCACCTGTGTCCACTTGAACGAGTTCGCCCACTCCGTTCGTCTCAACGTTTTGACGAGCAGCTTCGACTGCGACCGAGTCTAAGTCTAGTGCCTTTACCTTCGTTGCACCAAGTTTTGCTGCTGCAATCGACAATACACCCGATCCTGTACCGACATCAATGACACGGTCACCTTCCTGGATGTAGTTCTCAATCGCTTGAATGCAGAGCATTGTCGTCGGATGCGTTCCTGTGCCAAACGCCATACCCGGGTCAAGCAAAATCACATTCTCTTCCGGCTGCGGGGTGTACTCTTCCCATAAAGGAACGATGGTTAGTTGTTGCGAAATCTTTACCGGCTTATAATACTGCTTCCAAGAGTGTGCCCAGTCCTCTTCATCGATTTCAGCGACCGTGACGTCTCCAGATCCGATGTCGAGCATCGTGCGAAGTCGTTCGATTTCTTTTTTAAGATTCGAAAGTAAATCTTGAAAATCACCTGAGGCCGGGACATACGCTTTGACGTGTACGCCAGAAGTTGGATACGTTTCACGATCCGAAACGTCCCAAATTTCTCCGAAATGGTCCTCCGCCATCATTCTGTCGAAATCTTCCACGTCCTCGATGACGACACCTTGTGCCCCCACTTCGTGTAGTAAATTGGATACTGCTTCTACCGCAAGTTGTGTCGTGTGGACACAAATTTCAGACCATTTCATCGTTCGTACACACTCCTTTTAGTGACTAAAGAACTTTTTCATTTTTTGGAACATGCCATGTTCCTCTTCGACACCGGACTCTCCGCTAATTTCTTCAAATTCACGCAGTAACTCTTTTTGACGGTCTGTCATGTTTTTCGGCGTCATCACGATGACACTGACATACTGGTCACCATTTGCACCACCACGAACACTCGGCATTCCTTTACCGCGTAAACGGAATTTCGAACCGGTTTGTGTCCCTGCAGGTACTTTCAAGCTCACATTCCCGTGAACTGTTGGTACTTCGATTTCCGCACCGAGAGCAGCCTGGGCGAATGTAATTGGCATATCCATTGCGATGTGTTGGTCGACACGTTCAAAGATCTCATGTGCTCTGACACGAACGACGACGTATAAGTCTCCTGCTGGACCACCGTTCACGCCTGGACCACCTTTACCAGAGAGACGAATCTGTTGACCGTTATCGATACCGGCTGGGATTTTGACCTCGACGGTTTGTTTCTTCTTCACATGACCTGAACCATGGCAAGTCGGACATTTTTCTTTAATCGTCTTACCACTTCCGTGACACTGGCTACATGGACGCTGATTGACCATACGACCGAGAATCGTGTTCTGTTCGACCGTTTCGACGCCGCTACCGCCACATCGGTTACACGTTTCCGGTTTCGTGCCCGGTTTTGCTCCGCTTCCCATACACGTGTCACATTCTACTTCGATTTCGAGTTCAATCGTCTCTGTTTTACCTGTGACACTTTCCATGAAGTCGAGATCGACGACGTACTGGTAGTCTTCACCGCGACGTGGTGCATTCGGATCTTGACGGCGCCCACCGCCTCCAAAAAACATGTCAAAGATATCTCCGAAGCCGCCTTGGAAGTCACCTCCACCGCCGAACTGATTGGCCCCTTCGAAACCGAATCGGTCATACTGGGCCCGTTTCTGTTCGTCTGAGAGTACTTCATACGCTTCACCAATCTCTTTGAACTTGTCGGCAGCATCTGCTTCTTGGTTGATGTCCGGGTGATATTGACGGGCTAATTTTCGATATGCCCGCTTGATGTCTTGTGCTGAGGCCGACTTGTCGAGCCCGAGCACTTCATAATAATCTCGTTTCGCCACTATTCTCGCTCCTATCCTCACTAACTACGTATCGATTTTACCGATTCTACCTTAACATGGAAAGAGCCAAAGCAGAAACCTGCTTTGGCGCTCTCCTTTACAACGGCTGTTTATTTACGGTCGTCGAGATCCTCAAACTCTGCGTCCACGACATTATCGTCCTGTTTCGCTTCCGCCTGTGGTTCTGCGCCTTCAGCACCTTGCTGTTCAGCCATTTTAGCATATACTTTTTGCGTCAACTCTTGAACGACAGCTGACAATTCGTCTTTGGCTGTACGGATCGCCTCAAGGTCTGAACCTTCGAGAGCAGTTTTCGCTTTTTCTTTCGCAGCTTCTGCTTTTTCTTTGTCCGCCTCTTCTACTTGCTCACCAAGATCTTTGATTGCCTTGTCTGTCGCGAAGACGAGTTGGTCTGTTTCGTTGCGAAGTTCTGCTTCTTCTTTACGTTTGTTATCTGCTTCTGCGTTCGCTTCTGCTTCTTTCACCATACGCTCGATTTCCGCCTCATCGATACCTGAAGAAGATTGGATTGTGATCGATTGTTCTTTGTTCGTACCGAGGTCTTTCGCCGATACGTGAACGATTCCGTTTGCATCGATATCGAATTTTACTTCGATTTGCGGCACACCACGTGGTGCTGGTGGGATGTCCGTCAATTGGAAGCGACCAAGTGTCTTGTTGTCTGGTGCCATCGGACGTTCCCCTTGAAGGACGTGGATGTCAACAGCAGGCTGGTTATCGGCTGCAGTCGAGAACACTTGTGATTTCGATGTTGGGATTGTCGTGTTACGATCGATGAGTTTCGTCATCACGCCACCCATTGTCTCGATACCGAGTGAGAGTGGAGTCACGTCGAGAAGAACGACGTCTTTCACGTCTCCGGCAAGAACTCCACCTTGAATTGCTGCACCAAGTGCAACAACTTCATCCGGGTTAACCCCTTTGAACGGCTCTTTCTTCGTGAAGTCGTGGATTGCTTTTTGAACAGCAGGGATACGTGTCGAACCACCGACGAGAATGATTTTGTCGAGGTCAGATGGTGTAAGTCCTGCATCTTTTAAAGCACGACGCGTCGGTTCCATTGTGCGTTCGACAAGGTCAGCCGTCAATTCTTCGAATTTCGCACGTGTGAGTGTCATCTCCAAGTGGAGCGGACCTGCTTCACCTGCTGTGATGAACGGAAGGCTGATGTGTGCGCTTGTGACACCTGAAAGGTCTTTCTTCGCTTTTTCGGCAGCATCTTTCAAACGTTGAAGTGCCATCTTGTCTTTGCCGAGGTCAATGCCGTTCTCTTTTTTGAATTCTGCAACGAGGTAGTCGATGACTTTTTGGTCGAAGTCATCTCCACCGAGACGGTTGTCACCAGCTGTAGCGACAACTTCGAATACACCGTCACCAAGTTCAAGAATCGAAACGTCGAACGTACCGCCACCGAGGTCATAGATCAAAATCGTGTGGTCTTCACCTTTATCTAAACCGTAAGCGAGTGCCGCAGCTGTTGGCTCGTTGATGATCCGTTTGACATCAAGACCAGCAATCTTACCAGCATCTTTTGTCGCTTGACGCTCCGCGTCGTTGAAGTATGCAGGAACTGTGATGACGGCTTCCGTGACTGATTCACCGAGGTAGTCTTCAGCATCTTTCTTCAACTTCTGCAAAATGATTGCCGAGATTTCTTGTGGTGTGAATTTCTTACCGTCTACGTCAACTGTATGTGATGTTCCCATGTGACGTTTGATTGATTGGATCGTATTCGGGTTCGTGATAGCCTGACGTTTCGCGACCTCACCGACTTGACGCTCTTCTCCTTTGAATGCGACAACCGAAGGAGTCGTACGGTTACCTTCTGCGTTTGAGATGACGACGGCTTCGCCACCTTCCATTACTGCCACACATGAGTTTGTAGTCCCTAAGTCAATACCGATAATTTTACCCATCGTTTATTCCTCCGTCTCGTTAAGTAGTGTTATTCTGCGACTTTTACCATGCTCGGGCGAATGACTCGACCATGCATCGTATATCCTTTTTGAAGCTCCATCGTCACGATACCTGACTCGAACTCATCGCTCGGTTCTTGCATGACTGCTTGATGGAAATTCGGGTCGAACGGCTGTCCGACTGCTTCAATCACTTCGACTTGCTCAGCATTTAATACGTCAAGTAGTTGACGATGAATCATGTCTACTCCCGATTGAATCTGCTTCGCATCTTCTGAAGTTGCGTTTACTTGAAGTGCACGCTCAAAGTTGTCAATGAGCGGAATCAATTTTTCAATGACAGACTGTGAAGCAAACTTGACGCGTTTGGCATTCTCTTCGTTCGTCCGACGACGGAAGTTGTCAAAGTCGGCACGAATGCGGAGCTCGCTCGCTTTCAACGCTTCGATTTCTTTTTGTAAGTCCGTCCCCTCAGAACTTTCTTCCACAATCTCAGCATTTAAAACCTCATCTTCATTTGATTCAGTCGACTCATTCTCTTCTGTTTGTGCCGAGTCTACAGATTTTTCTTCAAGCACGTCATCTTGCTCGTGCCCGTTTTGGTGATCTGCTGTCATAATAAAACTCCTTTCCGTCACTCATCTAGTTTCGTTCGTCGCAACGCTTCGATAATTTGTCCCATCATTTGGACACCATGACGGTAATTCATACGCGTTGGACCAATCATAGCGATTGTACCGAATGTTTTTCCGTCTAGTGTATAATCCGAGGTGATGACACTACAATTTTGAAGGGCGACAATTCCGTTCTCGCTCCCAATGCTCACATAAATCTCACGATTTGGCAACGATTCGAGCCAGTGCGTCAATCGTTCTTGCTCATCAATCCATTCTAGGAATGGGCGTAACGTGTCGAGCGTCTGAAACTCGGGTTGATTGAAGATTTTCTTCTTGCCCCCGAGATAAAGCGAAGACGGCGTTTGGATTCCGAGCGTCGATTGAATCAGTTGCATCATGTTCTCGTACTGCTGTCGCTGAGCGAGTTGCAATTTGGCAACTTCCTCCCCAATCCGGATTTTCAATTGTCCGATTGGCGTTCCGACAAGGCGGTCGTTCAACAGTCGAATCGTTTCCTCGATGACGTCAGGAGCGACACGCGATTCAAACATGACGGTACGATGCTCGACGTGACCTTGATCCGTGACGATGAGAACGACACCACGCCGCTCGTCTAATGGCATAAAGTCCACACGGGCCAACGTTTCCATTTGGCTGTTCGGACCGAGGGCGACCGTCGTATAATTGGTCAAATCAGAAAGGAGATCTGCAGCTTGTCGAATCAGGATTTCAGACTCTTTTGAAGATTGTTTCAAACGTTCTTCTAGTCGACCTGTCTCCCGTTCGTCGATGATCTGCTTCTCGACGAGGTGGTCCACGTAATATCGATAGCCGACCTCTGACGGGATGCGACCTGCAGAAGTATGTGGTTTTTCAATCAGCCCCATGTCTTCCAAATCGGCCATATCATTCCGAATCGTTGCTGAACTAAACGTCAAATCGTCCCGTTTCGACAACGTCCGCGAACCGACCGGCTGAGCCGTCTGGATGTAATCGTCAATGATGGCTCGAAGAATGAGCAATTGTCGATCTGTCAGCACAACATCACTCCTCTCTGAAAAGGTTACCCCGCTTTATTAGCACTCATATTTAACGAGTGCTAATCACACTTCAAATATTATCATGTTCTCACTATTTGTCAATTCATACACTCGGATTTTTTCACCTTTTTTCACGATAGCAAACCTACGAAATGAAAATAAAAGCCCATTTCGGTAGAATAGATGATGAGGTGATTAAATGTTTACAACAAAACAATTTAATGTATTTAAACAGGATGGACTCGACGAACGAATGTCTGGCATCCGTTCGGATATTCAACCGCTCTTCCATCGGATTTATGACGAGGTCGGGCCAGGGCTTGAGGCTGATGTCGGTATCCCCCTTTATTTGCATGTGGCGAAGCACGCTCGTCGGACGGTGAACCCACCGAAAGATACGTGGATGGCGATTTGTCACGACAAACGCGGGTACAAAAAACATCCACACTTACAAGTTGGGCTTTTCGACGATCGTGTCTTCATTTGGCTTGCGTTCATCTATGAGATGCCGAACAAAGACGCCATCGCGAAACACCTGCAACAAATCGATTTGAAATCAACATTCTCTGATTTCCATATCGCGGGCGACCATATGAAAAAAGAAGCGTTTCTTGTTGAAGATACGTCAACTGAAGACATTCAATCGCTACTTGAGCGATTCGGCACTGTGAAAAAGGCTGATTTCTTGATCGGCCGTCAACTTCCTGCCGATGCGTCGATTCTTCAAAATGAAGACGCATTTCTCGCGTTGGTCGAAGACACGTTCGGTCGGCTTACACCGCTCTATCGTGATCTCGTCTTGTAATATAAGAAAATGGACAAATCCTCACGAGGGACTTGTCCATTTTTTTATGAATCAGCATGTTCAAGTTTTGCTTCTCCAATAAAGGCTGCAAAGGCTTCATTGGCGAGTGGCAAACCGGATGCCGTTAGACGGATATGTGTGTCCGTCCGTTCAATCAGTGACTTCTTCACCAACTCTTCGATGACGTGACCGAACACATCATCGAGCGACACTCCGTACTTTTGTTCAAACGTCTGAAGCGAGACCCCGGAACGCATACGCAGGCCGAGGAATAACTCTTCTTCCATCTTTTCCACTTCTTCTAGTTCGGTCACCCGTTTCACAGGGATGCCTTCTGCTTTAATATAGTGAGGAATTGGAGCGATATTGGCGCGACGTGTCCCATTCAAATAACTATGCGCTCCGGCTCCGAATCCATAGTACTCTTCATTGCGCCAATACACTTGATTGTGACGGCTCTCCCGACCAGGCAAGCCATAGTTGGAGATCTCATATTGTTGGAGACCATGGCGTTCAAGCGTCTCCATCACTTTCAAGTACATTTCGACTTCGACATCTTCTCCCGGTAAACGGAGCTTCCCTTTTCGATCTTGAATCGCAAAGACGGTATGCGGTTCGAGAATCAACGAATAAGAGGATACATGTTGAATCGGTAATTTAAGCGCTAGCTCTAAATCACGGTCAATTTGTTCAAGTGTTTGTTCCGGAAGACCAAACATCAGGTCAATCGAGATATTGTCAAAGCGTTTTGCCGCTTCACTTACCGTCTCGAACACATCATCCGCACGATGCGTACGGCCGATGCGCTCCAGTCCACCATCATCAAACGTCTGGACACCGAAACTGAGTCGGTTGACGCCACCTGCTTTCATCGTATCAAGCTTTTCCGCACTCACAAAGTTCGGGTTCGCTTCGACAGAATATTCGAGGTCATCTGACGCGAGTGGCAGAAGGTGTTGGCGGACCATATCCATCAGGCGCGCCATCTGCTCCTCATTGAGCGCGGTCGGTGTCCCGCCTCCGATAAAGATGGTATCAATCCGCTCTGTCGGAAACGCCTCGAGCGTCAATACCATCTCTCGCTCTAATGCATCTAAATAAGCATCAACAGGCTGATTTTTTAAAAACACCTTGTTGAAATCACAGTAATAACAAATATGTTCACAAAATGGAATGTGAAGATATACGGCTTTAGCCAATTTCGGCCACCCCTTTCTTCTCATTCCATTTATAACGCTTTTCGTCTGTTCTTTCCAGCCTGCGCCATCAATCGAATCGATGAATGAATAAACCACTCTTCAATTTCGGCTCGAACCAGGTTGATTTTGGAGGCATCTGGCCACCATCATCCGCCACGCGCATCAGTTGTGACATCGTTGTCTCATGGCACGTGAAAAGCAATCGATCTGGTACTTTAGTCAGCTTTTCTAATTCCGAGGCCGTCTTGTTCCCACCGACAAAATCGACTCTCGCGTCTGTACGAATATCCTCGACGTTGAAGTACGGCGTTAGTATATCTCGTTGTAAGATGGCAACGTCTAGCGCCTTGTCCTCTTGCCGTTTCGTCAACTGATAATATTTCCCTCGATAGGCGACTCCGAAGACGCCATGTTCTTTCGGCAGGACAAGACCATCCTCCTCATTGATTATGTATGAAAACGAGAGTCCGTCTAACATATTCTCTACCTCTTCTGGACTAATCGCTGTCAGCACGCGATGATACGGCAAAATCGTCAATTCGTCACTCGGGAAGAGGACACCTAAGAAGTGTGTACGTTCATTATTTTGAGAACGATCCCCACTCATCCCGGAAACGACCGTTGCCGCTTTCGCACGGTGATGTCCATCCGCAATGTAAATCGCCGGGATGGTTGCGCCAATCATCATGACACGAGCGAGTTCACGGTTTGGAACCATGAATCCTTCATGCATGACGCCTCGTTCATCCGTGAACGAGAACAACGGGTTTCCGTCTGTCGCAGCATGTAAGATTTGCTTCAAGTTTGCATGTGGAGGATGACTGAGGAGAATGGGACCGGTGTGCGCTCGTGTTGCCCGGACATGCTCGACACGTTCCCGCTCCTTCGCCTCCCGTGTATGTTCGTGAATCTTGATTCGACCGGCTTCATAATCCGCGACTGAAAAGGTGGCGACTAAACCGGTTTGCTGACGTTGTCCCGATGTCAATCGATAGACGTAAAATCCATTCGGACGTTCCGTCAACTCCTTCTCATAGAGACGTTCTAGCTCATGACGCGCCAAATCCCCCCACTTCTCAAGCGAAAGGTCGGATTGAAGTGCTTCCGGCTTATCAACTGCTAAAAAAGAATCAGGATTTTCTGAAATGACGGCTTGCGCCTCTTCAATCGATACGACATCGTACGGGTCTGCGGCGACACGTTCCGGATGCGCTGGCATATAAGGGCTGAACGGTTTAAATACGACCATAAGATCCTCCTTAAAATTCCCGGACGCGAATGACGCCCTGTATTTCATACAGCGCATGAATCGATAACGGTTCATGCTCGCTGTTGTCTAAATCAATCAACGTATACGCCATCTCCCCGCGGCTACGATTGACCATGTTATCGATATTCAATCCATGTGAGGCAAGTTCTCCCGTGATTTGACCGACCATGTTCGGGACGTTTCGATGCAAGATTCCAAGACGGCGTTTACCGGTGTAAGGAAGCTCGACGTTCGGAAAATTAGCAGACGAACGAATATTCCCTGTCTCGAGATACAACTTCAGCGTCTCCACTGCTTGAATGGCACAATTAACTTCCGATTCTTTAGTCGATGCACCGAGGTGAGGCAGTGCCATGACTTGCGGATGACCAATCAACGTGTGACGGGGGAAGTCGGTCACATACAGTCCCACATGATGATGCAACGCCTTCAATAAGTCATCATCTTTCACGAGCTCTCCTCGCGCAAAGTTCAAAACAGTCATCCCCGGTTTCATCCGTTCGAACCAACTCTGGTCAATGCTGAATCGAGTCTCCTCAGTCAAAGGCATATGAATCGACAATAAGTCAACATTTCCCAGTACCTCACTTAAATGTTTGGCACGCGTGACGTGTTTCGAAATATTCCAGGCGGCATCAACCGAGAGATGGGGATCGTATCCGATAACATCGACCCCAAGCTGGAGAAGATCGTTGGCTAGCGACGCACCGATGGCTCCTAGACCGATAATCCCTACTTTTTTGCCTCGCAACTCCGCTCCGAGGAATTGTCGTTTTTGCACTTCCATCGCTTCTTCTAATTGCGATTGCGATGCGATAGTCTGTTCATTCACCCAATTGAGTCCTTTCACAATGGGTCGTACCGAGAGGATCATGCTCGCAAGGACGAGTTCTTTCACCGCATTCGCATTCGCACCAGGTGTATGAAACGCGACGATTCCTCGCTTCGCAAGTTTATCGAGCGGAAGGTTGTTGACACCGGCCCCTGCTCTAGCGATGGCGAGAAGATAGGGAGGGATATCCTCTTCGTGGACTTGATGACTTCTCAGTACCCAAGCATCGGCTTGATCCGATGCATTGATGACGTACTCGCTTGGCTCAAATCGTTTCAGACCAGCGGCAGCGATTTGATTAAATGTTTTGATGTGATACATGGGTTTCCTCCTCGAATGCTCTCATGACGTCGACGAGGCGTTCTGCCCCTTCTAGCGGCATCGCGTTATACAGACTTGCACGTAAGCCCCCTACCGAACGATGACCACCGAGTTCGAGCAATCCACGTTCTAAAGCGTATCGTTCAAATCGCCGATCCATCTCTTGATCTCCCGTTGTAAATGGGATGTTCGTCAATGAACGACATTCCCCCGAAACAATTGGAGAAAAGCAGGTCGACTCTTCAAGATAGGAATAGACCCTGTCACTTTTCTGATGATTCAATCGTTCCATCGCTTCGACGCCTCCGCGGTCTTCCACCCACTTCAATACACGCTCTGCTACATACATGCTGAAGGTCGATGGTGTATTGAATAACGTATCGACATGTGACCCATACTGAAGATAACTCGGCAACTCAAGCGACTGAATCAAATCCCGACGGATGATGACGACCGTCAGTCCTGCAGGTCCGATATTCTTTTGGGCTCCGGCATAAATCACCCCGAAGCGCTCCACATCGATTTGCTCGGCTAGAATGTTCGAGGAAGCATCTGCAATCAGCGGGACATCGATTTCAGGGAGATGTGTAAATCGAGTCCCTTCAATCGTGTTGTTCAGTGTCACATGGAGATAGTCCACCTCTTGGACAAGGCTCGATTCAAACGACATCTTTCCCGTCGCATCTACCAATGGGTGAATGACATCGACCTCTCCAAAGTGTTTCGCATCTTCCATCGCTTTTTTAGACCAGATGCCCGTATCCACATAAGCGAATCGATTCCGCTTCCGTAAATTCATCGGAATCATTGAAAATTGTAACGTCGCACCGCCTTGTAGCCAAAGCACAGCGTAATTCTCAGGGATATGCATGAGTCTTCTCAATCTCAATTCAAGAGAGTCGACCACACGTTCGAAAGACGCTGAGCGATGACTCGTTTCGATAATCGAAACGCCTTCATACTCAAACGTCAAAAGATGTTGTTGAATCTCTTGCATCACTTCTGTCGGTAGCATGCCAGGACCCGCAGAGTATGTATACGTCGACACGGTGTTTCCTCCTCTATAGTCTGTCTAAGGGTTTACTCTTCCTTATATGAAAGGGCATTTCCTGCCTGAAATACAAAATCGCCCTGATTCGAAAATCAGGGCGACTCAAACTCATTATTCTTCGTCCATAGAGAGAACAGACATAAACGCTTCTTGCGGGACTTCGACGGACCCGACCATCTTCATGCGCTTCTTACCTTCTTTTTGTTTCTCGAGGAGTTTCCGTTTACGTGAGATATCTCCCCCATAACATTTAGCCAAAACGTTTTTACGAAGTGCTTTAATCGTAGAACGTGCGACGATTTTAGTTCCAACGGCCGCTTGGACTGGAACTTCGAACTGCATCCGTGGAATGAGAGCTTTAAGCTTCTCAACAATGACCTTCCCACGTTCGTACGCGAAGTCACGGTGAACGATGAAGCTGAGGGCATCGACGATTTCGTTATTGAGCAAGATATCCATCTTCACGAGACGCGATTGACGGTAGCCGATCAACTCATAATCGAGAGACGCGTAGCCTTTCGTGCTCGATTTCAACTGATCGAAGAAATCATAGACGATTTCACTGAGCGGAATCTCGTACGTGATTTTGACGCGAGTCGTATCGATGTATTGCATATCGATGAACGTTCCGCGTTTCTTCTGGCAAAGTTCCATGATTGCACCTACGTAGTCGTTTGGTGTCATGACAGCCGCCTTGACGTATGGCTCTTCAATCGAATCGACTTTTTGTTGCTCTGGCATCTTCGATGGGTTATCGACGTGAATTACTTCGCCTGAAGTCGTCGTCACGTGATAAATTACCGATGGTGCCGTCGTAATCAAGTCGATGTTAAACTCACGTTCAATTCGCTCTTGAATGATTTCCATATGAAGCATGCCGAGGAATCCACAACGGAAACCAAAACCGAGCGCTTGCGACGTCTCTGGTTCAAACTCGAGTGCGGCATCTGAGAGCTGGAGCTTTTCAAGTGCCTCACGAAGATCATTGTACTTAGCCGCATCAATCGGATACAAACCACAGTAAACCATCGGGTTCATCTTGCGATAACCAGGTAGCTGACTCGTTGCCGGGTTTTTAGCAAGTGTGATCGTATCCCCGACGCGAACATCTCCTACTGTTTTAATGGATGCAGAAAGCGTACCAACGTCTCCTACGTTCAATTCTTTAACAGAGATCGGTTTTGGCGTCGACACACCGAGGTCCGTCACTTCGAACGTCTTGCCAGTCGCCATCATTTGAACTTTGTCTCCTACTTTGACTGAACCGTTCACGATACGAATCGATGCGACGACACCGCGGTAAGCGTCATAGTATGAGTCAAAAATCAGTGCTTGCAATGGTTCAGACGGGTCACCTGTCGGCGGAGGGACAAGTTCCACGATTTGTTCGAGAATCTCTTCAATCCCGATTCCGGCTTTTGCAGAAGTCGGGACCGCATCACTCGCATCGAGTCCGATGACGTCTTCAATCTCTTGACGGACCCGCTCGACATCCGCTGACGGCAAGTCGATTTTATTGATGACCGGAATGATTTCAAGGTCGTTATCGAGTGCTAAATAAACGTTCGCAAGGGTTTGCGCTTCAATTCCTTGCGCTGCATCGACGACGAGAATCGCACCTTCACATGCCGCAAGCGAACGTGACACTTCATATGTGAAGTCGACGTGTCCTGGCGTGTCGATCAAGTGAAGAATATACTCTTCTCCGTCTTTCGCCGTATAGTTCAATTTGACGGCGTTCAATTTGATTGTAATTCCACGCTCGCGCTCCAAGTCCATCGCGTCAAGCGTCTGCTCTTTCATCTCACGAGCCGTGAGTGCACCAGTCTTCTCAAGAATCCGGTCAGCGAGCGTCGACTTTCCATGATCGATGTGCGCGATGATGGAAAAGTTGCGAATCTTCTTCTGACGATTCTCTAATTCTTGTTTGTTCATATATGGGTTCACCTATCCTTCTCATGCATACCGTGTCATTATATCAAAATCCTAAAGTAATGTGTACGACCTACTACAACAATACCACAGATAGTTTTCAGAATAATCATCAAGTGGTTGCTTTTCATATAACCGTTTGCTACAATTGTGCTTGTTCTGTTGAATGATTACTTGAAGTAATAAGAACATACACTTTCTTGTTTCAGGAGGTGACAAACAATGGCAAACATCAAATCAGCAATCAAACGTGCAAAAACTTCTGAAAAACGTCGTGTTGCGAACTCACAAGAGAAAGCGGCAATGCGTACAGCAGTAAAACGTGTTGATGCTCTCGTACTCGAAGGAAACAAAGAAGCTGCTCAAGAAGCTTTCGTCCTCGCTACGAAGAAGCTCGACAAGGCTGCATCAAAAGGTCTTATCCACAAAAACAAAGCAGGTCGTGATAAATCACGCCTCGCAGCTCGTATCGCTGCTCTCTAATTAGAGATCACACGAAACAGCCGCCTCCTATTCGGAGCCGGCTGTTTTTTTGTATACCATGACGTAGTGTGGGCCAATCCCAGGGATGTCGAACGGCTCCCCGATTCGTGTAAGTCCATTTCGTTCATAGAAACGGACAGCCACTTCTCTCGCATTACACCACCATGAACATCCCAGCTCATCATGGAGTGCCTGTAAAAATCGAGAGCCGATTCCTTGTCCCGAAACATGAGGATCCGTCGCCATGCCACGGAGTTGGAGCGGAATCTTCACACCCTCGATTTGTTTCGGGGACAGCATGACTGTAGCGACCGACAGCACTTGATCGCCTTCAACCCAAGCGAAGTGTCGCGTCGTCGGCGCCTCATCCCCTTCAAAATAACACGTCTCAACGTCTTTTCCTGGTCTGAGCACAACATGACGGAGTGGAATCACGTCTTGAAGCGTCACTTGTTTGAATCCCATTCCCTCACCTCACAATAAGGCCAGTTGACAAACGAGCGTATCGAAAACGATCTGTTTGTCACCTCGTCCTGTTTTCATGGTCTCGTCCGCGTCTGCAATCAATGTCAACGCACGTGCGAGCTGAGCCTCTGAAAAGCCGCGACTCGCTTGTGTCGCCAATTTGATTGTATACGGGTGGGCCCCGATTTTCGATGCGATTTGCTTCTCTCCATAGCCTGCCTCTGTCAACTGTTTCGACAGGTACATGTTCCGATATTGCCGAGCAAGCAACCCGAGTAGTCCAATCAGTTCTTGCCCTTGTTTTTCTAAATCCCGAACCAATCGAAGCGCTGCATCAGCTTGTCGTTTGACGAGAAGCTCCGAGAGTTGAAAGACGTTATCTTCTAATGTACGTGGAACTAAATCATTCACAATCTCAATCGGAATCGTCGCACCCGTTCCCGCGTACAACTGTAGCTTCTCTAGTTCGCGAACCAACTTTCCCCAATCATCCTGACATAGGAATAAAAGACGCTCCATCGTAGAGCGCTCCATCTTTTGTTGTTCACGACTCAATGCATCGTTCACGTATCGCATCAGTTCATTTTGGCTCGGCTTTTTCGCTTCGAGGACGATGGCACGCTCTTTCAGACGCTTCACGATTTTCTTCCGCTCATCGAGTTTTTCTGACTCGACAATCAAGACAAGAACCGAATAGGTCGCCGGTTGTACGACATATTCCGCCAGACGGTCAACATTGTGCTTTTGCTTCTCTTTCGCACCCGTTAAGAACTGGGCATTTTTCACGATAACCGTGCGATACTCACTAAAGAAAGGGACCGTCTCCGCTTCATCAAGCGCCGTATCGAGTGACGTCTCTTGAAGATCTAGTTGCATGACATCAAATTGATCACCGGATGGATTGGCCGCTTTCACGATTTCACGTTCCCACGTCTCTAACAAATATTTTTCGGTGCCATGGAGAACATAGACGCTCGCCAGTTTTCCATTATGTAACCACGGTTCATTCAAAACACACACCACTTTCACAATTTATTCTCATCTAAACATAGATTATCTTCCCATGATTCGCTATACTTATAAAGGAAGTATGATAAGGAGGGACCTAATATGCAAATCAACTCAGTACGCCCACCGAGTGAAAACCCGTTTGAAAATGACGTTCAATGCAAACGTAATGACGCCATCGACTCTGCGATCGGCTTCATCGTCCCATTTGGCTTTTTCTTCACGATTTTCTTCATCGGTGTCATCATCAAGTTCTTAAGTCTATAAGTGTTCAAACGATTGCCCCGGGGGAGCAATCGTTTTTTAGTGTATCACATTTTATGCCGTGCTACTCGATGATCCCCCGACACATGTTCTCTTCACAGACAATCATCCCGTTCAAATCGGTTCGTAATAGACGTTTCCCCACAACCCGTCGTAACGTCTCCTCGTGCGGATGTCCATACCGATTGTTCGAACCGACACTCGCAATGACCCATTCTGGATCGATTCGCTCAAGCAGCTCTTCTCCCGACGACGTATCGGATCCGTGATGCCCTAGTTTAAATACGTCGACGTCAAGCGTCGGTAACTCGGCTTCTCCTTCTATCGGCAAATCTCCTGTCAATAGATACCGCATGCCACCTACGTTCATGTACAGGCTGATCGAATGATCATTTTCATCTTCGTGTGGGCGATTCGGTGCCACAATCCACATCCATGGCGTCGGCCGATCGTCTGCCTCGAGATAATGGACCGATACATCATAGGCCGCTGCTAAGTGTAGCAGTTCTTCTCGTTTTTCAGCATTCGCCACTTCTTTTGATATCCAAAGTTCTTCCACCGTCACCACTTTCAATAATCCTTCTAATCCGCCGATGTGGTCATGATCCGCATGGGTCAACAGGACAAAATCAAGCGAACGCTCCCCACGCTTCCATAAATAAGGGGCCAATACATCTTCCCCCGGGTCAAATGTGCTTCGCTTTTGCTCGTTTGGATCTTGAAATACGCCTCCTACATCAATGACACCAATCGTTCTTCCCGATTCTACGACGATTGCATCACCTTGCCCGACATCCAAAAAGGTCACCCTGGAGGATTCCGACCATTCTGACCATCCCGCAATCAACCCACATGTCATGATGGCCGCCCCCCATCCGATCCATCGTTTTCGATTCATCAGCGTCAAGCTCCCCCACAATCCTAGCAACAATGCGATTTGCGACGGCAATGCCAGATCGTGCAACGGAAGCCAAGGTCGTAAATCATCGTGGAGGGCGAACATTCCATTGATCTCATCCAACACAATCATGAACAACGGGGCAATTGAAGGAATCATCCATGTGACAAATGCGAGTGGCATGATGATCCACGAGATACAGATGGCCATCACGAGATTCCATATCGGTGCCGCGACGGATAGAACCGGTTGTACTTGCCATAGTACAATCAGCCCAAACAGCTGTGCGAAAACGGACAACTCGATTAGTCCTGTCCAGATTTGTCTCGTGACTAACAAAAAGAAGGTCATCCCGACCGTCAATTGGAAACCCAGATTCGTGAGAAGGAACGGTTGAACGGCCAACATGCCCGCCGCACACCAACTCAAGAGCCGAATCGGGTCTCGAATCGTCACACCGAAAAGAGAGAGAAAGAGGATCGCATCTGCGACGACGACAGCTCTTGCAACAGGTGGGGAAAAACCAGTCATCCATCCGAACATCGTAATACTAAAGATCATCAGTACCGTCTTCGTTTCACGTCGAATAGGGATTGGCTGCATCAATATGCGCATGGCCACGATCAACATGGCAATATGTGAACCGGAAATCACAAGAAGATGAAGAAGGCCCGTCACACGATAAGAAAATGAGGTCTTTTCATCTAGCATTCGACTCTCTCCGAACAATAATGCCTCCATATATAATGCGACATCCGCACGATGACGATGCTCAATTTGTTGAAGTTGTTGTTCTTTCCAACGCAACAACCGACCGTCCCACCCTGCCGTCGGACGACACGTGTCGATTCGCTTCACCTTCCCTTTAAAGGATACGTTTGAACTCCGTGCCCAAGCCCGTTCATCAAATCCCCCGGTGTTTCGTAACGGTTGAAACGCCTCTACTTCGATTTGCACGAGGCACGTCTCTCCAGGTCGTCCGTGTTCTAATTCGCGTCCTCGTAAGACGCCCTGAAGATCGTCTACGTTCCCGTATAGTCTTACCGATTTCCCATTCTCTTTTCGACTTTCGATTGAGAAGGCAATCGTGTCTGACGGTAACGATTCTGTAGGGGTCGTATGGAACGATGCGATACAGATGAGTCCAATCACTCCGGCTTTCGCATACAGGCCTTGCCCACGTCGTGTGACCAGATAAAAGACAATAGCGACCACAGAGACCAAATAGAATCCTTCTTTCAGACCGGTTACAATGAGTACCGCAAACAATGGAAACAGCGGCATCTTAAGGTACCAATAAATATGGCTTCATACTTTCTAATGTCTTTTCGCCGAACCCCTTCACATCACCTAGCGCTTCATATGTTTTAAATGGGCCGTTCGCTTTCAGATGATTTAAAATCGCCTCGGCTTTGGCTGGACCAATTCCTGGAACCGTCATCAGTTCCTCTTTCGTCGCACTGTTGACATGAACACCGTTCGTCTCCATCTCGGGACTCGCTGAGTCTTGCGAAATCGGTGTTTCTCCTTTTTTCGGCACGATGATTTTGACTCCATCAACTAACAACTGTGCTAAATTTAACTGCTCTGGGTCAGCTTCATCTGTCAGGACTGCCAAAGAGAGCACATCGCCCACTCTCGCCCCTTCTGGTACGGTATATACGTTCGGAGATTCAACCGCACCTGTCACATACACAACGAGCTCCATACGCTCTGGGGTCGTGGTCGGCGTGACCTCCTCAGGTTCCATGACGAACTCGTCCACCATTCGTTGCTCCGGTTCCTTTTGATAAAGCAAATAGCCCACTCCTAAAAAAAGAACGACTAGGAGACCGATGACGAGTTGTTTCCATCTTTCCAAGCGAATCACCACCCTGTTCGACTGTTACGTTCAGTATGGCGAATCAGCTGTTTCGAAACACGTCTCATTCTTCCCCACAATCTTAACTTTAGGAAATGATTTGTTTGCATGTTCCATATCGCACTCGTACATGTAACGATATTCATCGACACAATTTCTATGAACAGGTTATAGAATGACGGAAAAAACGGAGACCATCACGTGGCCTCCGTTCCTACTGTTCACTGTTCGATTATTCTTCTTCGAAATGCTGAACCTGGTCAGCGAGTGCCGCTGCCTGTCCTTCTAACTCTTGCATCAATGTAAAGATTTGATCGAAGCTTGCCTGCTGTTCTTTCATCGAGGCTGCCACTTCTTCGTTTCCTGCGGCCAACTCTTCCGTCACCCCAGATACTTCTTCAACCCGACGCAAGACGTTGTTTACCTCGTTACTCGATGTGCGCATCTCTTGTTCGATCGTGCGTACGAACGAAGCGACGTGGTCTGTCCGTTCATGGATTCGGTTGAATGCTTCTTTCGTCAATCCGAACGCTTCTAATTGCGCCTCTTGCTCGCGTTTTGACTCATTCACCGTTTCCGTCAAACGGACGACTTCTTGCTGGATCGTCTCGACGACGTGGAAAATAGAGCGAGTCGCTTTGTTGCTCTCTTCCGCCAACTTCTTCACTTCACTTGCTACGACAGCAAATCCTCGTCCTGCTTCTCCCGCACGGGCTGCCTCGATTGCCGCATTGAGGGCAAGTAAATTCGTCTGAGCCGCGACGTCTTCGACAAGCTTCGCCATCGCCTCAATCTCAGCCGTTTGTCGTGCAAAGTGGTCCATTCGCGTGACAAGCACTTCATTCCGTTCGCTTGAACGATCTAAAATGTGCTCCTGGTCCGTTAATGTTTCAATCCCAGCCGCTACTTCACGTGTCATTTCTGACGTTTCTTCCGTCGTTTGTTTCGTCTGGTTCAAACTCGTCTCAAATGAAGTCGCCATCGTATGCACTGAGCTGAGCGTTTCTTGCAACTCATTTGCAATCGACTGTGCTCCGTGTGCCATCTCATCAACCGCGTTCGTGATGTTAGACGTCGTACTCACGACCGCTTCATTTTCGGCCGCGGCCGTTTCGGTCATCCCGTTCACTTTCATTGATGTGACTCGGATTGACCCGATCACCGTCTGAAGAGATGCCGTCATGTCACGCATGGCACGTTCAAGACGTCCGATTTCATCATTGCGCGTCGACTCAGGCAACGTGACGAGACGTCCGGCTGCAATCGCTTCTGCCACCTTGACATTTTTTTCGAGTGGTCGAGTGATCGAACGGGCAAAGAAGAAGTTGTAGATTCCGAGCGCTAGGATGACGAGAATCGTCAAGAGGACTGAGATCAACAAGAGACGTTCCGTCTCATTTGCCGCCTCTACTTGAAGCGCTTCATAGAATGAACCGTTCTTTGCAATCAACGTATTGATATCATTTAACAAACCTTCCAGTTTAGCTGCCTGGATCCGAGCTCCGATACCACCTTCAAGTGCCGACTCGACATCTTCGTTCACCTGTTCGTACTTCATCGTGGCACGGTCTAAATGATTTGAAAATGCCGGAATCAAATAAGACTGTTTTAAATCATCGAATGTTTCCGCGTTCGTCACACGGATGCGCTCTAATTGAGTCAATGTAGATTGGTTCGACTGTTCACCAAGTGACGTCCAGAGGGATTGTTCTTGTAGGAGTGACGTTTCAAGTTGAGACAATTCAATCATTTGACTTCCATACTGCTCGTTATATGTTTGCAAGCGATTCAACGTCGACAAGACGTAACTCATCATCAGTACGATCAAGACGACAGTGAAGACGGTTGAGAAGATAAAACGTTTACGTAAACTCATTTAAGTGTCCCCTCCTTCAACTGACGTTCTACCGATTCATACTCTGATGTTTCTTTCTCATCCCATTGAATGCGACGAAGTGGGGCCAAGCCGACGCCGCCCTCTTCAATTCCAAGGATGACGTGTTCATTAAATGGTTTTTCGGTCACACGACCCGCGATTTCTACAATCGCCAAATCAACTTGTTTCAACATCGACGTCACAACCGCATCTGGTGCAATCATCGATTGATCACTATCGACCCCGATTGCCTTGACGCCGTATTTTTCAGCCGTCTCGAGTACACCGACTCCTGTAAGTCCAGCTGCAGCATACAGAACATCTGCTCCCGCTTTAATTTGTTTCTCAGCGAGTTCGCGACCGAGCTCTGGTGAAGCAAAATCATTCGAGAAATCAACGAGCATCTCGACATCTTCGTTCACCGCTTTAGCGCCACGTTCAAATCCTGCTTCAAATTTTTGAATGAGTTCCATATCCATCCCACCGATAAATCCAATCGTATCGGACTCTGTCTCAAGACCAGCCACGGCGCCGGCGAGCGTACTTCCCTCTCCCTCTTCGAACGTGATATTCAAGACGTTTGGAAGTTCGGACACGCCATCGATCAAAGCAAATTGCTGTTCCGGATGTTCAGCCGCTACGGCCTCTAAGTCTTCTTGACACGCAAAACCGAGACCGACAATTACGTCATGTCCCTCTTTTACCAATTCTTCAAAACCAACTTTGTATGTCTCCGTTTCGGATAGTTCACGATAATCAACGAACCAATCGCCCGTTTCACGTAGCTCACCCATCCCACGCATAGCTGCGTCACTGAACGATTGGTCCCCGAGACCAACGTCAGATAAAACAACTCCCATCGTCTGTCGTTCTTCGACAGTGGCACTTGGATTGTCGATAACTGACTGACAACCGGACAACCAAAGGGTGCAAGCCGTGATTGTACTGAGCATTATACTTTTCTTCATATATTCAATACTCCCTCTCTCTAATGGTCTGACAACACTTATATCGACCGAGAAAGGGCTATTCTACATTATTTTTTTTAAAAGTTGTGGCAATAAAAAAAGCCATAGACATCGTCCATGGCTTCGTACACTTATTCTTTTGAAGCAGCGACCGTCGTATCAGCTAATTCTCGCTCCGGTGTAGGAGCTGTTGCAACGTTCCCTTTCCCCGCAAAGTTCTCGAGCAAGTCTTTCATATCAATGCCCGAAGAAGCTTTTAATGTTTGTTGAAGCGACGCCATGAGGTCGGTTGCGTAACCTGTCACTTTCCCGGCACCGCCGTTTTGACCGCTCCCCGTGTCGACGACCGTAATCTGATCGATGTTTCCAAGTGGCGATGCAATTTCTTTCGCATAATCAGGAAGCATCTTGACGACCATATCGAGAATCGCAGCCTGCCCGTATTGCGCGAAGGCTTCGGCAATCTTCTCTTTCGCTTCCGCTTCGGCAAGACCGGTCAAGCGGATAATTTCAGCTTCTGCCTCACCTTTCGCACGTTCAGAATCCGCTTCTGCAAGACCTGCCAAACGTACGCGTTCCGCATCGGCTTTCGCCTGTGCTTCAATACGATACTTCTCTGCATCCGCACTTGCGATTTGACGTGCCTTATCCGCAGCGGCAGACTGTTCAATCGAGTATCGATCCGCATCGGCTTTTTTCTTCACTTCTGAATCATATTGTTTCTCACGACGCATGATTTCTTTCTCTTCGAGCTCGATTTGCTTTTGACGCTCGATGATTTGAACTTGCATCTGTTGTTCAGTGACTTCTTGTTTCGCACGCGCTTCCTCAAGCTCATACGCTTGGTCGGCCCGCGCTTTGGCAACATCTTGCTCACGGCGATAAGCCGCAATCCGAAGTTGGTTCTCTTTCTCAGCTTCCGCGATTTCAGACGCACGCTCAAGCTCGGCCTTCTTCGCATCTTTCATTGCTTCCGCCTGTTTGATGCGCGTCTCTTTATCCGCTTCTGCTGTCGCGATATCAGCATCACGCTTCACTTGGGCGATACGCGGTTTCCCTAGCGATTCCAAGTATCCGTTCTTATCTCGAACGTCTTTGATGGTGAATGATACGATGACTAGCCCCATCTTCGCTAAGTCTTGTGATGCAACTCGTTGAACTTCTTGCGAAAACTTGTCACGGTTCTTATAGATTTCTTCAACGGTCATAGAACCTAAAATCGAGCGCAAATGGCCTTCTAACACTTCTTTTGCTTCATTTTCACGTTCAATCTTCGGTTTTCCGAGGAACTGCTCAGCCGCTGTCGCGATTTCACTGATCGATCCGCCGATTTTAATGATGGCTGTTCCGTCCGCCATGACCGGGACACCCTGTTCTGTATACACTTCAGGTGTCGTGACCTCTAATTTGCTTGAGAGCAAGCTGAGCGGTTCTGCTTGCTGGAATACTGGGAAGACGAACGTCCCGCCGCCACGAATGATTTTGACGCGGTTACCGGATGTATCGCTATGTACATTTTTCTTGCCTAAATAACTACCTGTCACAATCAGTGCCTCATCTGGTCCGACTGTGCGATATTTTAGTACGAATACAAACACAAGTGCGAGGATGATGACCCCGACGATAATGCTGACTAAAATAGCCGTATTCATGTGTTATATCTCCTCTCGAATTGTAGGTTCGTCATATGGCATGACGATTGCGATATTGCCTTTTACTTCAATGATAACTACCCGACGATCTGTCGAAATCGATGTACCGTCTAAGCTTTGAGCCGTCTTTAAAAGCGATCCCGTCACTGTCTCAATCAAGACTTCACCGTATCCGCCTTCAGGAATGGGCACGGTCAATCGTCCGACACGTCCAACTAATGCCTCATCCGTCAAACCAATGGACTCTTCCGCATTTGAGAGCGGTAAGAGAACAAACAAATAGAGAAGCGTCGTCAGAGCAAGAGACCCGATCAATGCGACAGCGAGCCCAATCATCGGGGAAACGTGAGCCAATGCGTTTAAGATGAGCCCAATTCCTGCCCCTAGTGCTAAGAAAGATAGGATGACTGCAGGGTTGAACCAACCTTCAAACATATCGAACGCATCGGAAAACATCATGTAAATAAAGGTTCCAAGACCAGCGATGATCAACACCCACCAATAAAGTTGATCGATTGCCTCCATTACCACCCCTCCTGTCGACGTTTTTGTTCCATCATCAGTACGCGTCGAAGTTGTTCGACTTCTAATGCAAGCCGATCTTCAATTTCATCCCACTCCGACAGTGATGAAGTGGATAAGTCGTTCACTTCTCGAACTCGACCAATGGAACGTTCAATCCGTCGCCGATTGTATATGTCGACAAATTCTTGTCGTTCGAGTCGCATCCTGTTTAAAAAATATTCCACTTCTTTTTGAACTTGAACGACTTGATCCGTCACGCCCTCAGAAGAATCTTGCATCAGTAGCCGACGCACTCTCACTTGATGAGCTACTAATTTAGCAATTCTCGCCTCGAGTTCGAGAATGTGCTTGTATAATTCCTCTACCTCATCTCGTTGCGTGTCATCGCGCCACCACACGTCCACCTCACCTCACTTTTCTCTACTCATCTCCATATACGATAAAACCTCATCTTCGGTTTCAAAAAATCATAAAAAAATGTAAAATGAATTTGCCAGACAGAAAGGAAGTGCTCATGTTGGGCAACCAAGTCATCAAGCTATCATCCGCATCACAAGAAAAACTAAAGAAAATGTATCATGAGTATGCAGTCGCGCCACCACCATATGCGACATTCAGCGCCAAGACACCGGGATTTGTCGTAACGGTTTATCAATCAGGGAAAGTGATGTTCCAAGGAAAAGATGCTGAGACCGAGGCAGTGAAATGGGGACTACCTGCTGAGAAGAAACAAGCATCCGCACCGAACACCCTCTTACCTGAAGGATTTTCAAGTTGGTCTGTCATTGGAAGCGACGAGGTCGGAAAAGGAGACTACTTCGGACCACTCGTCGTCGTAGCGGCTTTTGTCTCACGCGATCAAATCGCACTCGTCAAAGAACTCGGCGTGAAAGATTCAAAACAGTTATCCGACCCTGAAATCATCCGGATTGCGAAAGATTTACACGCTACGATTCCCTATCAAAAAGCAACACTGCATAATCCAACATATAACAAAATGCAACGGACGATGACACAAGGTAAAATGACCGCCATCGCCCATAATGCTGCACTTCGAGCGTTGCTTGAGAAAATCGGACAGAAACCCGATGCCATTCTAATCGATCAATTCGCAGAGAAGTCGGTATACTATCAACACTTGCGGGCAGAGCGGGATATCGTGCGCGACGATGTCTACTTTTCAACCAAGGCAGAAGGTCTTCATGTCGCCGTCGCAGCTGCTTCCATTTTAGCTCGCGCCTTCTTCTTAAAAGAAATGGACAAACTAAGTAAACAAGTAGGATTGACCCTCCCGAAAGGGGCAGGAGCAAAAGTCGACCAAGTCGCCGCTCAAATCATTCGAGGTCATGGACAGGATTATTTACAAAAGATTGCTAAAGTCCATTTTGCGAATACAAAGAAAGCCATCAACTTGAATGAACGTCGTTTGTAGAGCTTCGACATCAAGTATGATATACTCGTTTTACGGTTAAATGAACTTAAAATTTTTGGAGGATAGCGTTCATGTTGCATTATAAAACCTACACGATTAGTGATGACCATCCTTGGGTCATCTTTATACATGGGGCCGGAGGAAGTTTATCGCATTGGTATCGCCAACTTCGTCCCTTCCGTAAAAAATATAATGTCCTGCTCGTCGATTTACGCGGTCATGGCGGTTCATACGATGCTGAACAGTCGCTCAAACAACCATTGAATGCCTATACGTTTGATGTCGTTGCCAAAGACGTGATTGAAGTCATGGATCACTTAGGTATCGAAAAAGGGCACATGGTCGGTCTTTCTTTAGGGACGATTGTGATTCAGGCGATGTTTGAGCACTATCCGGATCGAATCGCATCAGTCGTCCTCGGCGGAGCCATTGTAAAATTTAATGTGCGCTCCACGTTGCTCATCCGACTTGGTAGTCTCGTGCAAAACTTCGTCCCCTATATGTGGTTATATAAATTATTCGCATGGATTTTACTCCCGAAGAAGCGTCACAAGAAGTCTCGGATGATGTTCGTCCGCGATGCGGCGAACTTATGTCAACGTGAGTTTATCCGTTGGTTCAAGATGACGGAAAATATTAATCCTTTATTGAATCAGTTCACTTCGATTCAAACGAACGTCCCGATTTTGTATATTATGGGTGATGAGGATTATATGTTTCTTGAAGCTGTCGAGCGGACAGCGAAACATCAACCGACAGCCAATGTTGAAATCGTTGCAGACTCTGGTCATGTGGTCAATGTAGACCAACCCGATCAATTCAATGCATTGTCGATGAATTTTATCGACGATCAGATTCAAGCACGCTCATTACAAATGAGCTAATTCAGGACGCCACTGGGCTTCCTGAATTTTTTTGTGTTTATTTTCAGAAAATATTGATTATTACAAAAATAGATGGTATTCTTTAGCAAATCCAACGAAGAGGAGATGCTCGAAATGTCCAATCCCGTACATATGAACAGCCTGCTGATTATTATTCGACTGAGGGACTGAAATCGTTTTGTTTTCAAAAAACGACTTTTCAGGCCCTTGTTCCCGTGGTAATCGGACAGGCGCCTGCAGATTGAAACCGCGCCTATCCTTGATGGATAGGTTTTTTTGTTGACATAAAGATATAGAGGAGATGATGGAAGTGAAGCAGTATATGATGGATCGAATGGTAAAAATTTCAGCAGGTATGGCAAATGCCGTACTCGTCACGCTCGGTGTCGGTTTATTGATTGAGACGATTGGTAATTTGAGCGGAATCGCGATGCTCGTACAGATTGGACAAGTCGCCAAATCATTGTTGGCACCTGCTTTAGGCGCTGGTGTCGCGTTTCAACTCGGAAGCAACACGCTCATCCTATTTAGCGCCATGATTGCTGCAACCATTGGCGGTGCAGCTTTAAAAGCGTCAGAAAGCGGACTCGTCCTCGTTCCAGGTCAACCGATTAGCGCACTGATTGCAGCGGCTGCCGCTGTATGGCTCGGAAAACGTGTCCTCGGCAAAACAAAGTTTGATATGATGGTCGTCCCGGTCACAGCCGTTTTAGGTGGTGGAATCGTTGGGGTTGCTGCAGCAGCGGTCACGACTCCTCTTATCAACTCAATCAGTCAAGGGATCACCGCATCTGTAGAAACGTCGCCGATTGCCACATCTCTTGTCATCGCACTTGTTTTCAGTGTCATGCTCATGTCGCCTGCATCATCTGCCGCACTCGCCATCGCGCTTCAACTTGACCCTGTCGCTAGCGCCGCTGCCTTGATCGGTTGCTCTGCTCAATTTGTTGGATTTACCTTAATGGCATATCGTCAAACCGACCCAGGTGGATTGGTCGCTTCCTTCTTTGTCACACCGAAAGTGCAGTTCCCGAATATTATCAAAAACCCACGAATCGTCGTTCCACCGTTTATTGCCGCGATGATTTCTGCACCGATTGCTACTTTGATGTTCTCACTCCAAGTTCCTTATGAAATTGCAGGTCTCGGTCTCAACTCCCTGATTGCACCGCTTCAGATTTTAGCGGTCCAAGGGTTGGATGCCTTTCTCATCTTCACCATGACCGGCGTCGTACTCCCTGCACTCATTACATGGGCTCTTTATCGTGTGACGAGTCTTGTCGGATGGACCAAGTTCGGCGATCTCGCACTCGAGATTCAATAATAAAAGGAGCGTTGTCACATGTGGACAACGCTCCCTATTTTTTACGCTCGAAGTTCAGCTCCGTGCGTCGCACGGACCGCCTCGACGATCGTTTCATATGCTGCCGTTACTTCTTCGTCTTGTAACGTTCGTGACGGGTCTTGGAACTTGAGTGAGAAGGCAATCGATTTCTCATCCGCTCCAACATTCTCCCCTGTATAGACGTCAAACAAGACGAGGTCAATCAAGAGTGGACCAGCCGCTTGGCGGATCGTTTGTTCCACTGTCCCAGCTGGAATCTCACGTGATAAGACGAGTGCCAAATCTCGTGAAATCGATGGATAACGTGGTACGTCTTGATAAAGAAGTGTCTCGTCTCCATGAAGTGCCAATAGGTCGAGTTCGAATACATACACTTCCTTCATACCGTAGACGTCTTTTGATGTTCCTGGATGCACTTGTCCGACATATCCGATGACCTCTCCGGCCATCAAGATGTTCGCTGTGCGACCTGGATGCATGTCAGGCATCGATACGGCCTCATACGTGACATCTAGGCGAAGCGTTTGGACTAACGTGTCGACAATCCCTTTTGCGACGAAATAGTCGACCGGGACCCGTGTTTCTTGCGAACGATGGTCCATCCAAAGACCTGTGACAACGCCGGCCACCCGTTCTTTCTCACGCGGTAACGTTTCTCCGTGCTCCGTATAGACGCGCCCTGTTTCATAAAGTGCGACGTTCGATTGTTGACGCGCCGTGTTGTAGCGCGCTGCCTCCAACAATCCAGGGATGAGCGACGTACGAAGGACAGAGCGTTCTTCACTCATCGGCATCGCCAATCGGACGAGCTGATCGTCTTTTCCACCGAAACGTGTCGCATGCGCCTCACTCGTTAACGAGTAAGTAATGGCTTGTGATAAGCCGACTCCTTGTAACAAACGACGTGTCTGTCTGCGCAGTACGTTGATTGCTGGCAAATACCCTTTCGATTGTGAGGCAGGTAACGTCGACGGGAGACTATCATATCCGTATAGACGTGCCACTTCTTCTGTGATGTCAGCCGGAAGCTCTAAATCCGGACGGCGCGATGGAATGTGTACTGTCAGCACGTCATCCCCTTCTGTCGCGAGACCGAGACGCTCTAAGATGTGAACGATTGTCTGACGATCGAGTGTCATCCCTAAACGCTTGTTTATATAGTCAATCGACACTTGGATTTCTCGGGCACGTGATTCGGCTTCACCTGAACGCACCGCATCATGAATGGCTCCTCCACCGAGTTCGACAATCAATTGCGCAGCACGGTCAAGCGCGAGCATGACACGTTCTGGGTCAACGCCTTTTTCGAAACGAGCGCTTGAATCTGAACGAAGACCGAGCGTACGGCTCGTCTTGCGTACGGATGCCGGATCAAAGTACGCTGACTCTAAAACGATATCTGTCGTTGAAAGATCTACCTCTGTATTGGCACCACCCATGACGCCTGCGATGGCGACCGGGGCTTGTCCGTCCGTGATGACCATCATCGATGAATCGAGCGTACGCGTCACGTCGTCGAGTGTGACCATTTCTTCTCCATTTTCGGCTTGACGGACCACAATCGAGTTGCCGAGTTTCTTCGCATCGAATGCGTGAAGCGGTTGTCCGATTTCAAGCATCACGTAGTTCGTCACGTCGACAATGTTGTTGATTGGACGGACACCTTCTGCGATCAAGATATTCTTTAGCCATTGTGGCGACTCTGCAATCGTTACCCCTTTGACTTCACGAGCTGCGTAATATGAACAGTTCGGTGTCGCAAGTTCGATAGATACCTCCGATGGTGATGATGACGTGACATCTGCCGTCGGCAACGTGTATGGACGTTCTAAGATGGCCGCAACCTCATGAATGATTCCATAGAGGCTCAAGCAATCTGAACGGTTCGGAGTCAAACCGAGTTCGATGACTTCATCGTCCAAGTCGAGTAAATCGAGCACATCTGCTCCGACTTGTACGGATTCACGGAATGTGTGGATCCCATCCTGCTCGTCTTCCCGAATTTGTTTCTTCTCAAAGCCGAGCTCTTCGAGTGAACAAATCATCCCTTGTGATTCGACACCACGAAGTTTTGCTTTTTTGATTTTTAGTCCTGGTAAGCGTGCGCCAACTTTGGCCACGATCACATGTTGCCCTTCGCGCACGTTCGGTGCGCCACAGACGATTTGAACAGGGTCACATTCTCCGATGTCCACTTTCGTCACGTTTAACTTATCCGCTTCCGGATGTTTCTCACATGAAAGGACCCGTCCGACGACGATCCCAGAAAGTCCTTCCCCACGATTTGTCACACTTTCGACTTCGATTCCGTTCTTCGTAATCAAGTCACCGAGCGCTTCGCCGCTTAAATCGGATACATCAATATATTGATTCAACCATTTTTTTGAAAGTAACATCTGTCTTCCTCCTTAGAATTGCTCGATGAAACGTAAGTCATTTGTGTAGAAATGACGGATGTCATCGACGCCGTGTTTGAGCATCGCCATACGCTCCACTCCGATTCCGAATGCGAATCCTGACACTTTTGATGAGTCATAGCCAGCCATCTCTAAGACATGAGGATGGACCATTCCGCCTCCGAGAATCTCGATCCAACCGGTTCCTTTACAGACGTTACATCCTTTCCCGCCACATTTGAAGCAAGAGATATCGACTTCGACCGATGGTTCCGTGAACGGGAAGAAGCTTGGACGAAGACGAATTTCGCGCGTTTCACCGAACAACTGCTTCACGAACACTTCGAGTGTCCCTTTTAAGTCAGCCATCGAGATGGATTCATCGACAACCAATCCTTCGATTTGCATGAATTGATGCGAATGCGTCGCATCGTCTTCATCACGACGATACACTTTACCTGGACAGATGATGCGAATCGGTTTTCCGTTCGCCTCCAACATCGTGCGAGCCTGTACGGGAGATGTATGAGTACGAAGCAACGTCTCTTCCGTGATATAGAACGAGTCTTGCATGTCTCGTGCAGGATGATCTTTTGGCAAGTTCAGCATTTCGAAGTTATAGAGATCGGTCTCGACTTCAGGACCTTCAGCAATCGTATATCCGAGTCCAACGAACAAATCTTCCATCTCGTCGATGATTTGTTGCAAGAGATGGCTATGGCCAGGAGTCGATGTCCGTCCCGGGAGTGTCACATCAAGCGTTTCCGCTTTTAACTTTTCCTCTAATTCAATCGCCTTCACTTCTTCGATTCGAGCATCGAGTGTGCTTTGAATCGCGGTACGAACGGTATTGGCCAACTCACCGATGACCGGACGTTCCTCGGCAGATAATTTACCCATGCCACGGAGCACTTCAGTCATCGGTCCTTTTTTCCCTAAATATTTGATGCGGACGTCATTCAATGATTTTTGTGTGGATGCCTGTTTGATTTCTTCTAACGCTTCCACTTGTAACTGTTCTAATTGTTCTTTCATGTGTTCGCTTCCTCCTCAACATAAAAAAGTCCCTTCAGTCGTTGACTGAAGGGACGAATCATCGCGGTACCACCCTACTTGGCCAATTCATGGCCCACTTGAGAGCATCGTTATCGTGATGCCAAACCGGTGTTGTCTCCAACACGACTCCAGAGTGAATTCAGCGACGAATCCGGCAAAGGCTCTCAGTCACGGCCCTTGCTCCCTGAACGGAATCGGTCATTCGCTTACTATGTTCTTTCAACGTCATATCTTATTCATCGATGTGTTTAACCTATCACGTTTTTCACGTGCTGACAAGATTATTGTAAAGCGATGCGATACATTAAAATACCCGCAGCGACCGCCGCGTTGAGCGATTCCGCGTCGCCGAGCACCGGAATATGCACACGTGTGTCACAGAGTGCCAATACATCAGCATGAACCCCTTGTGCCTCATTCCCGATGACGAGGGCCACTTTGTCTTCGAATGCAACTTGCTCATACGATGTTGCCTTTGAGAGAGCTGTGCCGTAGACGTGGAATCCATCCTCTTTCAGCTCAGGTAACTTTTCAAGCAAGTCGACCGAGGTCACGTTCACGTGAAACAGTGAACCTTGTGTGGCACGTACGACTTTGGCGTTGAACGGATCGACCGTACCTTTCCCGAGTAACACCGTATCGAATCCGGCAGCATCTGCTGTCCGAATCATCGTACCGAGATTACCCGGGTCCTGTACTCGGTCTAGTACGAGTACTTTCTTCATTTTTCGTTCCACCGGTGTCATCTTGACAACGGCAAACACGCCTTGGGTCTTTTCCGTTTCGGAAAGAAGGTCCGCAACGTGGTCGGATAACTCGAGGACTGGCATATCTTCAAGTCGCCACGTTCCTTTTGGTGAATACGACTCAGCCATGATGAGTTGGACGAGTCGACCGGCACGAATGGCCTCGTCCACCAAATGCTCTCCTTCTACTAGGAATTGACCCGTTTCTTGACGACCTTTTTTCGTCATCAATCGTTTTAATCGTTTAATCGTCTCGCTCTTCGTAGACGTAATCTTCGTCATATTATCCCTCTTTCAACCATTGGACCGTTTCGTGGTCTAAACGTTTCGTCAATGCGACAACGAGTTGTACCGCTGCCTCGTAATCATCCTTATGGATGATGGACACGTTCGTGTGTAAATAGCGGACCGGTACTGTCAATGCGATGGCCGGCATCCCAATCCCAGAAAGATGGAATCGCCCAGCATCTGTGCCACCGCCTGGCGTTAAGTCCAATTGATATTTGATGTCTTGCTCTTTGGCCACGTCAACGATGAGGTCGACAAGGCGTGGGTTCGTGACGGTAGTCGCATCAAAGAAGATGACTTGAACCCCGTCCCCGAGTTTTGACAACCCTTCTGCCTGGGTCATCCCCGGCGTATCACTTGGAATGCCTGTATCAACAGCAATCGCGACATCCGGGCGAATCAAGTTGGCAGCGGTCACCGCTCCACGTAACCCGACCTCTTCCTGTACTGTCGCTCCTGTATACACGACGCCTGGGAACGATTCTTCCTTCAGACGTTTTGCTGCTTCGATGGCAATCGCACATCCGATTCGGTTGTCCCATGCCTTCGCCATCAAGAAGTTCTCATTTTTCATGACAGTGAATTCACAATGGGGCACGACCGTATCGCCTGGACGAATTCCCCAATCAGCCACTTCGTCTTTCGACGTGGCACCGATATCTAAGAACATATCTTTGATTTCAACGGGTTTTTTTCGTGCCTCGAGCGGTAGGACGTGAGGTGGTTTCGCACCAATGACACCGGGAATCTTTTCACCAGACCGTGTGACAACATCCATTCGCTGTGCCAACAGCACTTGGTTCCACCAGCCACCGAGCGCTTGGAAACGAAGGAAACCGCCTTCTTCCACACGTGTCACCATGAAGCCGACTTCATCCATGTGACCCGCAATCATGACACGCGGACCTTCAGCATCTCCAGTCATTTGACCAAATAAACTTCCGAGTCCATCCTGTTCAAACGACTCGACATGCGGCTCGAGGTATTCACGCATCAATTGACGGACTTCTCCCTCATTGCCCGGGACGCCTGTTGCATCCGTCAAACGTTTTAACATATGTAACGATTCATTCATACCAATCCGCTCCTTTTCATTAATATCCTTGATTTTGTCGCTCATGGTTTACTTCATTTTTATTCATGTATGCCAGCAAAATGAGTTGCTCATTAAAACCGAGCGTATAACCAAGTTCGAGATAAGCTGCCATCAGCGTCTCGTACATGGCTTCCGTTTTTGAAAGACCAAAATTCGTCACTTTTCGATAAATATCTAAAAAAGCATCAGTCGCATCAAGATATGAACTTCCCGCAGGAAACGCATCTCGTTCATACCCAAGCGCAAGACCAAGTGACAGTAAGAAATGAATGCCGTCTACATATTCTTCTAAGATCACATCTTGAGGCGACGGTCCTTTCTTCGACCAAAACTTAAAGCTACGTGTTTCGTTAGCCAGTTCACCGAGCTCGACAAGCAGCGCCAGTAACCGTTCATCGAATTGATTGCCGGATAATCCATGTTGTGCTTTGATCCGCTCGTCTAATTCGCGCTGCCGATCAAACAATGTTGTCCAGTTCACCGGATGTTCCTCCTCTATCTCCACTTATAGCAGTACTAAAATCATTAAAGACCAGCCCACTGCTAAAATCAATACTTGTAATTGAAGCAGTTTTGGGGCATGAACAGCCTTCTTCCGAGTCAAATGAAGACCGAACAAGGCACCGATGGCTCCTCCTGCATAGGCGTATAGGACATTAAAGTCACCTTTTCCTTGCGCATACTGTTTCGCTTGGATATAGGTGTAAACGTTCAAGATAATGAGCGCTAAGGCGACGATCGCAACAACCGATTGATTCATACGCTTTCCTCCTTCTCTTAATTCTAAGAAATTCTAAAGAAAAAAGAAAGCGCCGAGAGAGTGTCTCGGCGCTGTCGATTGAACGATTACGCGTTCAATTTTGATTTAGCTGTTTCAGCGAGTGACGCGAATGCCTGTGCATCTGTCACAGCAAGCTCAGCAAGCATCTTACGGTTGATGTCGATTCCTGCAAGCTTGAGGCCGTGCATCATACGGCTGTATGAGAGACCGTTTGTACGTGCTGCCGCATTGATACGTGTGATCCAAAGACGACGGAAATCACGTTTCTTCTGACGACGGTCACGGTAAGCGTACATGAGTGACTTCATGACCTGTTGTTTTGCTACTTTAAATAGAATGTGTTTCGAACCAAAGTATCCTTTGGCAAGTTTAATTTGCTTTTTACGACGTTGACGAGTCGTATAACCGCCTTTTACGCGTGGCATATGGATTCCCTCCTAAATTGTTTCTGTATTACTTCGCGATCATGTTGCGAATGCGTTTGAAGTCTCCAGCTGATACGATAGCGCCTTTACGGAGCTTACGTTTCGCTTTAGTCGATTTGTTTGCGAACAAGTGACTTGTGTAAGCGTGTGAACGCTTGAGTTTACCTGATGCTGTACGTTTGAAACGTTTTGAAGCACCGCGGTGCGATTTCATTTTCGGCATGAGTATTTCCTCCCCACTGAGAATCGATAATTAATCTTCTTTGTTCGGAGCCAGCACTAAGAACATGCTGCGTCCTTCCATCTTCGGCTTTTGTTCAACTGTTGCCAAATCGGCACATTCCGCTGCCATTTTGTCCAAAACACGTTTCCCGATTTCCGAGTGTGTGATGGCACGTCCGCGGAAACGAATCGAAGCCTTCACTTTGTTTCCTTTTTCAAGGAACTTGCGTGCATTACGCAATTTTGTTTGGAAATCGTTGTCCTCGATTGTTGGACTGAGACGTACTTCTTTCATTTGGATGACTTTTTGGTTTTTACGCGCTTCTTTCTCCTTTTTCTGGAGTTCGAAACGGTACTTCCCATAATCCATAATTTTAGCGACCGGTGGATTTGCTTTATCCGCGACTAAGACGAGGTCTAGTTCCGCTTCTTCAGCTAAACGTAACGCATCGTTACGTGATGTCACACCGAGTTGTGCACCGTCTGCGCCAATGAGACGTACTTCACGGGCACGAATGTTTTCGTTGATAAAGAGCTCTTTGCTAATGGTTAGCACCTCCATCGTGCGATTGCACGAGATTTAGATTGACAAGACAACATGGCAATAAAAAAAGCGTCGGCAGTTTCCCACCCACACATCAGTTGAGGTCATAAAACGGCAGACGATGCCGAATGAACCAAGAACTTGATGGACCTGCCTGATGACTCTCAGACGAGGTGAAAAGCGGGTGCTTCTGCTTTGTTGTTTTTAATCACTATGTCATCTTAGCACTAGCAGGAAAAGATGTCAAGATATCGCGCATGAATAATTGGTAGCTCACACTTTTATGATGATACCAGTCATTCTCTCGTTTCGCAATACCTTTTCAAAGGGAATAATGAAATATCAAAGGAGGGATCGACATGAACTGGCGAAAAGATGTATCGCGAGAGCATGACTACCATGATCAAGTCCAGCAGATTGTCAGTAAGACGATGCAAGCACATGGGCTAGAAGACGAAAAATTACAGGCGGTATTAACAGACCTATTAGAAGAAATGAATCGCATTACTTTAAAAATCGTCGATGACCATGAGTCGGCTCAAAATTATATCCATAAACGGTGGTACTGAAACAACCCCACACCATGATCTTTGCGATGATTAAGACAAAAACGATAGAAGACGCCTGTCTCAACTTGATTGAAACAGACGTCTTTTTTAATTACTTCGCATATACCATTTGACCACCTAGGTGACCTGCATAAGCAAGTAGTCCGGCTCCGACGAGGGCAACGACAAAACTCAGTGTAATCCACAGCTTCCCTTTTGCACGATATCCGATTGCGAGCAAGACCACTGTGATGCCAAATGCAATCAAGCTGTACAGGGCAAAATGTTCATGGTTTTCAATCATCGCTTCTGTCACCGATGGCAGATTCGCTTCCGCATACTCTTCCGCACTATCCCCTGACAAGAAAGCTACTGCACCGGACAATAATCCTGCAACCAATGTGATGAGCGCAAACAATCGAAAACTTGTCCATTTGAAACTGATCAAAATCAATAGTGTACCAAACAACAGTAGACCGATTGGTGCGTGCACGAGCAATGGATGTAATGGGACTCCACCGAGCATAACAATTCCTCCTAAGATGTGATCAACTATTATGAAAGTTGTATACCCGATTCCATCATACGTTTATCCACTACTCCACTATTTCATCATGTCACATCATCAATTTGTAAGCGATTTGAAGAAGTTACCAATGGCCTCAAACAATCGGGCAAAGAATCCCTTTACTTCTTCTTGTTCGAGGAATGCCTGCACATCTTGACCCGCATCTTTCAATCCACTACTGATCGCTGACCAATCAAGATTTGCTTGCTGCATGTTTTCGAATAGCGTCGTCAGTTGAGCGAGTTGACCCTCAGACAACTGAACGTTATTTTGATTCAATACTTGAATGACGATGTCACGAATCTCAATATTTGTCTCTGGCATCTGATTTGCGATTTCCGCTTTAATCTCGTTCATGAGACCTGCTACGTCCTCTTGTCCGACTGTCTTACCGATTTCAGACGTGACCGCCAGCTCTTCTTGCGCCAATTCTTTTCGTTCATCCGACAGTTCAATCCCGGTCTCGGCCGCGGTCTGATCATATGCCTTCATAATTCCCGTCAAGGCCGAGGTACCCGTCACGTTAATCGGTGACGTGATATAAATATCGGCATCCGTCACACCCGCCGTGACGAGGGCGTTCGCATACATATCTTTCGTGACCCACGTCACGTTTTCCGTCTGAATATCAAGACCAGTCCCGTTCGTCAACTTGATTCGGGCAGACGAGTACATGCCGCCTCCACGCTGTGCTTGCGGGACCGAATCACCTAAATATTTTTCTTCATCTGCGGCAGTCGCGATAATGGGTTCGATTCCTTCTGGGGCATCCATACGCTCAAGTACCCATTTTTGTTGCTCTGAAGATAATGATTCACCAAGGGTTACAATCGTATCATTAACGATTGCCTCCGCTCCGACTTTCGGAAGCGCTCCTGTGAACGCAACCGCTCCAATAGTAAGTGCCAATACTGGCTTCATATAATTCATTAAGTATCACTCCTTACGTTTACGATACGTGTAGATGACCAAATACACATCCGTCTATAGACCGAAAAAAACCACCTTTCTGGTTGGAAAGGTGGTCCCTCACTTAACGTGAACGGTTCGCAATCTCATCTGTGAGCGATGCGATGAATTCATCAAGTGAAGCAGAAACTTGTTCCTGCTGACCGTAGCGGCGAATATTGACCGCACGCTCATCTCGCTCTTTATCGCCAAGAACGAGCGTCATCGGAATCTTCTTCATTTGTGCTTCACGAATCTTATAGCCTAGTTTCTCGTCACGGAGATCCGTTTCGACACGAACACCACGTTTGACAAGTTCTGCTTTCACTTCTGCGACGTATTCGTCGTGGACGTGTGAAACCGGGATCAACTTGACTTGGACCGGTGCGAGCCATGTCGGGAACGCGCCTTTATACTCTTCAATCAAGTAAGCGACAAACCGTTCCATCGTCGAGACGACACCACGGTGCAAGACGATTGGACGATGGTCCTTACCGTCTGGCCCAGTGTATGTCAAATCGAAACGTTCCGGAAGCAAGAAGTCGAGTTGGACAGTCGAGAGCGTCTCCTCTTTCCCAAGTGCCGTCCGTACTTGTACGTCAAGTTTCGGTCCGTAAAATGCCGCTTCGCCTTCTGCTTCGAAGTACGGAAGTTCGAGCTCGTCCATCGTTTCCTTCAACTGACTTTGTGCCATTTCCCAAATGGCATCGTTATCGAAATACTTCTCTTTATCAGCAGGATCGCGATACGAGAGACGGAAACGATAATCTTTTATGCCAAAGTCAGCGTATACTTCTTGAATCAAATGAACGATGTCTTTGAATTCTTGCTTCATCTGTTCAGGTGTAACGAACGTATGTCCATCATTCAATACCATATAACGAACACGTTGTAGACCTGTGAGCGCCCCTGACATCTCGTAACGGTGCATCCCGCCAAGCTCAGCGATTCGAAGTGGAAGTTCGCGGTACGAACGTGGCTCATGTTTGTAGATTGTCATGTGGTGCGGGCAGTTCATCGGACGAAGGACGAGTTCTTCGTTGTCCATCTCCATTTTCGGGAACATGTCGTCTTGATAGTGATCCCAATGACCAGATGTCTTATACAAGTCGACCGAACCGAGAACCGGTGTGTAGACATGTTGATATCCGAGTTCGAGTTCTTTATCAACGATGTAGCGCTCGACCGTACGACGAATCGCAGCCCCTTTCGGAAGCCACATCGGAAGCCCTTGACCGACTTCTTGTGAAACGAAGAAGAGGTCGAGTTCTTTCCCGAGTTTACGATGGTCGCGTTCTTTCGCCTCTTCAAGAAGACGCAAGTGTTCAGCGAGTTGTTCTTTCGTCGCCCACGCTGTCCCGTAAATACGCTGTAGCATCTTATTGTCTGAGTCCCCGCGCCAGTAGGCACCAGCCACGCTCATCAATTTGAAGATTTTCAACTTCGATGTTGACGGGACGTGAGGTCCACGGCAAAGGTCAAAGAACTCACCTTGATGATAGATTGTAAGGGTTTGATCAGCAGGAATGTCCTCAATCAACTCAATCTTGAGCGGATCTCCCAATTCTTTATAACGAGCGAGCGCCTCGTCACGGGAAACGACTTCACGTGTGATTTCTAAGTTTTCGTCGACGATGCGTTTCATCATCTTTTCGATTTCAGGAAGGTCTTCCTCATTGATGCGACGATCCATCTCGATATCGTAATAGAACCCGTTCTCAATCGTCGGTCCAATTCCGAGATAGATGTTGTTGTCTTCTCCGTATAACCGTTTGATCGCTTGAGCCATCAAGTGCGCTGACGAGTGACGCATCAAATCAAGACCATCTTCCGAGTCCGGCATCACGAGTTCGATTTTGCCGTCATGTTCGATTGGACGACGATAGTCGATGAGTTCTCCGTCTAGTTTTGCTGCGATTGCCTTTTTACGAAGTCCCGGACTGATCGAGCCCGCGACGTCTTCTGCTGTGACGCCTGCATCAAATTCTTTTACCGCGCCATCTGGAAATGTTAATTGAATCATGTACATCTGTCCCCTCTCAAAAAATGAATATAAAAAAAGCCCGTCCCTCAAAAAGGGACGAGCTTTGATTCTCGTGGTACCACCCTCGTTCCCAAGCAATCTGCTTGGCTCGAACACACGATAACGAGTGTGAATCGCCGCACGATTGACCCGTACGGTGCTCTGAGGGAGTAAATCCATCGTCGTCGTTAGGAAGCTTCCACCGCCCTTCCCTCGCTAAAACTCGTCTCGATGATCCATATCCTCTTCTATGCATCCTTTATATGTTTCTTAGTATAGTCAACTCACCAAAGAAAAACAATCCTTTACCGACGGCGATTTTCACCCTTTAACTCAATTTGGGTCGTCGTCGTGGAAATACGTTGCATGAGTCGCTGTGCCTTCATTTTATTTTGCGGCGAACCATCGATTGAAAAGTGCGTCTCGAGTTCTTCTCCGCTAAAGTTTGAACTGTAGAGCGTCGGCAAGCGATGCATCATCCGATACTGAAGAATGATCCCGAACAATTCATCTCGTACCCACGGACTGATGGCTTCAGCTCCGATGTCATCAATCAGTAAGACTGGCACATGTTGAAACGACGTCAAGAAAGAGTCGAACGACTCGGTACGAATTTTGCGTTTCGCCTCCGACACAAAGCCCGGAGCATGGACTAGAATCGTCTCGATGTCCGCCACCTTCAACTCATTGGCGATTGCGGCGAGTAAATATGTCTTCCCGACGCCAAAACTACCATGGAGATAGAGGCCGTTCACTTTTTGACGAGACTTCATCCCTGTTACAAATCGCATCGCTTCACGCAATGCGATTTTACGCGCGTCGTCGCCCCAATCGAAAGATTCGAAACTCGCCTCGCGAACTTCTTCCGGTAAAAACAAACTTTTGAATTTACGGTCCATTTCTTTTTGTCGTCTCGCCTGGCGATGTGCGACCGTTTCTTCATATCGAATTGCAATCTGTCCTAAATCGACATAAAGTACCGGTTGATGGCCTGGGATGACGGCCTGATCTTCTCTGAACGTTTTTCCATCCATCTGTTCCGCGTACTCACTCAGTTTGGTAAACCCGATTTCAATCGCCTTCTCCTCTAACTCTGGATGAGCGTTCAAAAATGCGATGACACCCGGGTGGTTCAGTGTACGTCTGCGAATCGACTCGTACGCCTCCCGAACTTCTTTTCGGTTCATCAACTGAGACAGCGACTGATTGATTCGTTCCATCCCCTCACCCCTTCTCTTTCAATTCATTTAATAGTTTCACAAGTTCCGCGTCATCCGGTACGGACGACTCGAGTTCTTTTTTCCTCGCTTGGTCGTATGAGCGCTGTTGTTTCGCCTCGTCCTCGAGCCATTTCGGCATATCCCCTTGTTGGGGTTTCCGTCGTGACCCGACTGTGGTGCGTTGCACACTCTCACGTTTTTGCTGTTTCTTCTCGATGAGCGCATCTTGAGATTCTTCACGCTCTAGCGCTTCTTTTGCATTCGTATAGCCCGCTGTTTTCCAACTCGTCGCAATGCGCAAGACATAGTTCTCGCTCAGCCTCGTCTGCTTCTTCACTTCGATACAGTAATAGAAGAGCGCATTGATGACCCCTGGCGCGAGACCGAGTGTGTCGACGAGTTCAATGACTAACTGTTCATCACTTTTTGAAAGTTGCGGGGTCTTCCGAAGCGTCGAGACATATTGATGTGGGTGTGCGGACTCCATCACTTCGGGATCATGCAAATCTCCTAGTTTCGTCTGTTCAAGTTCGACGGTCTTCTCTTTCCGGTGGCGCGTCTGTTTCTTCTTCAACTGCAGAACCATTTGACGACAACCGTCCCGCTTCTCTTGTTCGCTGAGTGGCAGGTACGCCTCATGTACGAAATATTCTTTCAACATTTCCGCCATCGTCTCTTCATCGAGTTGTGACACGTAGGCCAATTTTGTGATCGTTTCGTCTAATTTTTTCGTGAAAAATCCAACTGGAAAATTCGTCAGTTTTTTCACAATTTCCATATCGAACGAATAGTTGATCTCAATCTTAGCCCGGTCCGGCTTTTCATAATTTTTTTGTGTGAACGCACGATGGTTCACTCCTTTGACATCAAATACTTCATTGAAATCCTTTGTCACTTCGACGATGCCTGCGGGCAACGGATCAATCGTAAAACGCCCTTGCAGTTGTTTGAATCGTACTTCCCCGACTTTATAGAAGAGGAAACTCGACAGTAACCCATCATTCAAAAACGTGTGCGGTGCAAGCGGAACACGTAACTGATAAACGTATTGTGTCAATCGAGCGTCTTTTGTTTTATAGGTGCGCACTAATCCGATCGCTTCTAAGCGGAACAAACTGTCCATTAACTCATTGATAGAGAACTCCAACATCTCACACAATGCACTATGGGACATATAGTTGGATTTCATTTTGCCCGGTTTTAGTTCGCTCCATAACGTTTGATAGAGTGCGAGCGCCTTCACCCCGATGACAGGTTGATATAAGTGGTAAAGGGACTGGTACGATTCACGGTCGACTAGACCGGTACTCATGATTAACAATTCGTCCGTCCCAAAGATTGTACGTTCTTTCTCCATGGCTCTCTCCCTTGAAAAAGGGCGACCAGCAGGCCGCCCTTTAGTTGGTCGAATTTTCTTGCTTCATTAAATCTTCAAGTTCTTTAAAGAACACCGTGATGTCTTTGAATTGACGATAAACCGATGCAAACCGAACATATGCGACTTCATCGACTCGTGCAAGTTCATTCATCACAAGCTCGCCTACTTGTTCACTTGGAATTTCTGACTGGGCGAGGGCACGGAGTTGCTGTTCGACTTTCGTCACAACTCCTTCAAGCTGTTCAAGTGTGACAGGTCGTTTCTCGCACGCCCGAATAATGCCGCGAAGCACTTTTTCACGACTGAACTCTTCACGATTTCCATCTTTTTTAACAATGATGAGCGGTGTCTGTTCAACCGTCTCAAACGTTGTAAACCGATACCCACATTTTTCACATTCACGACGACGTCGAATCGAATAATGGTCTTGCACCGGACGGGAATCGAGCACTCTCGTTCCATTATGATCACATTTCGGACAACGCATGCTCAAACCTCCTTATCGTTCGACTGTTTTATTACCAATGGCACGTAACGGGAATTGTTGCGTGAGCGCCTCGTAGTAGTGCGATACAATTTGCGAGAGGTCTGCACCGAGTCGCTGTTCACGGTTTAATGTAAAATCGACAGCCGTCCGGCCGCCATCCACTTGTACAATCGTGATGAGCCCGTCCCAGCCTTCTCCGAGAAACGAAAGTTCTCCTCGATTCGCATCGATTCGACGAACCGTCTGACCGTTCTCTTGAATTTTTCCTTCTAACCATTGCAACATCGCATGTGACGATGCCGCATAGTAACGTGTTTGGAGCATTTCATTTTTATGTGTATCTTTCGTTTCAATATGTGTTTGTAACTTATCTAACAGTCCCATAATCCACCTCAACGCCTGAGTTATATACGTTAAGCATATCAAAATTAAGGCGACAACAAAACAATTAAAAGGGCTGACCGTTAAACGGTCAGCCTCAAAAGGTCAATCTGATTTATTTGCTGATTGCCACTTGCGCTTCCGGAACACGAATTGGTCCCATTCCACGCTCAAGTTTCACATCTTCACGTACTTTTGCATCCAATCCTTCAGCAATATACTGCGATGCTGTAGCCGGATCGATTCGATCTCCACATGTAAACACGTCAACTGACGCATAGCCATGTTCTGGGAAACTGTGAATCGTTAAGTGTGATTCTGAAATGATGACGACTCCACTTACACCGTGTGGCGCAAATTTGTGGAATGCAACTTCGCGGACTTCAGCGCCCGAACGAAGAGCAGCATCGACGAACAAACGCTCGATGTAGTCGATATCATTTAATTTGTCGGGATTGCACTCCCAAAGTTCTGTAATAATGTGACGTCCCATAGTATCCATATTAGTGGATCCCCCTTTACATCAATGGTCTCAAAGTAGTTGATGATCACTCACTTTGTGCCTGAATCGCCCACAACCACGGGGGCAAGTTAGTCCTAAGAGGTCCTAACCCTTTAAGTTGCGTTTGTCAGACCAATTGAAGTTCACGAAATTGAGTGTAACGTGTTTGGGACGTCGTTACAAGACATTTGATAAAAAAATCTGAAAAATATTTCTCCGCACGTAATATTTTTTTAGGCGTGTGTTTCTTGTTGCCCGATTTGAAGATAGCTGGCCACCATATCCAACAAGTCCACGACACGGCATGAGTAGCCCCATTCATTGTCATACCACGCGAGTACTTTGACATGATTCCCTCCGAGTACCATCGTCGAATCCATGTCGATAATCGACGAGCGATCGTCCCCGTTAAAATCGATAGAGACGAGCGGTTCGTGAGAAACGCCTAAAATACCCGTCATTTCTCCATACGCTGCCCGTTCAAACGCTTCATTGACTTCATCGACCGTAACATCTCGGTGGAGTTCGACGACCAAGTCAACAAGTGATACGTTCGGAGTCGGTACACGGAGTGCCATTCCGTTTAACTTCCCTTGTAGTTCCGGCATCACCAGACCAATCGCCTTAGCCGCTCCCGTTGATGTCGGGATGATGGAACTGCCACACGCACGCGCGCGCCGCAAATCTTTATGCGGGTTGTCAATATTGTTCTGATCGTTCGTATAGGCGTGTACCGTCGTAATCAGTCCCGTCTCAATACCGAACGTCGAATGCAAAACCTTCACGACAGGTCCGAGACAGTTCGTCGTACACGATGCGTTTGAAATGATATGGTCTTCCTCCGGGCGATAGTCACGATCATTGACCCCCATCACGATCGTGCGTAAGTCCCCTTTACCCGGTGCGGTCAAAATCACTTTTTTCGCGCCTGCCTCAAGATGAAGTCTTGCCCCGCTATCGGAGTTAAACTTTCCGGTCGCTTCGACGACGATGTCGATTTCAAGGTCTGACCAAGGCAACCGTGATGGATCACGTTCCGAAATAAGTTCAATCCGTTTCCCATCGACTTCGAGCGCATCCCCATGCGCACGTACTGTCAATCCGAATGGACCGTGAATCGAGTCATGTTTAATAAGATGCGCAAGTGTTTCCGCCGGATAACTTGCGTTAATCGCCACCACTTCATGACGTCCCTCGAGCATCAATTTTCGAAATACCATTCTTCCGATTCGACCAAATCCGTTAATTGCCACTTTTGTCCCCATGATAGATCCCCCTTTTTCTACATTACGGTTTCATTATAACGGATAGCTGTAAGCGTTTTCACTATGATTCGTCACATTTTTTTCGTTTTTCTTTGTTTATTTTTTGAAAATGAGGGAAATTTCTTGGCGTAACAGACAAGAGAAAGGAGGCGTCATGATGTTTGATTGGGGAGATATCGATAAATTCTTTATTTCGTTCTTTATCATTTTACCGATTGTGACGTTAATTCATGAGCTTGGTCACTTCTTCTTCGCAAAGTTGTTCGGCGGCTCACTCGATATGCAAATCGGTACCGGGAAGAAAATGTTTAAAGTAGGTCGTTTACAAGTAAATCGTGTTTATTTTTACGATGCATGGTGCCAGTTCACTGATTTAAAATGGAGCAACAAGGTCACCCGTACGCTAGTCTATGGCGGTGGAGCCATTTTCAATTTAGCGAGCATCTTAATCGTCAACGCGTTCATTCTTCGACGAGATATTGAACCGACACTCTATACGTATCAGTTCGCCTATTTCTCGTTCTACTATATCTTCTTCTCACTCTATCCCATCTATTATTCGAACGGTCATCCTAGTGATGGACGTGCGATTTATGATACATGGAAAAAAGGGTCTCCAGAATCCGATCCATTAAACTAAAAAGAAGGCGATATCAGTCGCCTTCTTTTTGTATCGTTTGAAACTGTTCGACCAGACGATTGATTTGTGGAGGAAGGTCCCCTAATGCCCCATTATTGTTTATGAGGAAATCCGCCTGGTGCTTTTTATCTTCAATTGGAATCTGTGAACGAATACGGGCTAACGCCTCTTCTTTCGTCAATCCATTCCGTTCCATGAGACGCATCAGTTGAATCTCTTCACGGCAATAGACGACGACGGAATAATCAACCAGATCGAGCATCGTTCCTTCAAACAGTAACGGAATATCAAAAATGACGACAGGTTCCCCCGATGCCTCATACGTTCGCATTTGCTCATTCATTTCTTCTCGAATCGCTGGATGCATCAATTGATTCAATTGCTGACGTTTTGCTTCATCATGGAAGATTTCCCGACCGAGCGCAGGACGGTTCAGCACGTCGCCCACAAAACACTTTGGAAATGCGGCCCTTACCCCTTCAATCGCCTTTCCTCCTGGTTCAACGACCGTCCTTGCAATCAAATCGGCATCGATAATCGGAATGCCTCGTTCTCGAAACAGTCGCGATACCGTAGACTTCCCGGTTGCAATTCCACCAGTCAATCCAATCTTCAACATACACGTCCACCCCTTAACGTTGTTGACAGTGCGGACAGTAATGCGTACCTCGCCCGCCCAATTTCATCTTTTCAATTTCATGTCCGCATCGGCGGCACGGTTCTCCGGTCTGTCCATACACGTAGAGCCTCTCTTGAAACGTTCCTGTGGCCCCATCTGGATTGGCATAACTGCGAATCGTACTACCTCCACGCTCAATGGCCTCAGTCAAGACAGCAATGGCTTCAGTCCGAACACGGTCGACTTCTTCATGTGACAAACTTGCGGCCGGTCGTGTCGGATGGACACCCGCACGAAACAACGTCTCATCTACATAGATGTTACCTAATCCAACAAAAATGGACTGATCGAGGAGGGCGGTCTTAATCGCGCGTGTCTTCATGCGCTCTAAACGTCGGTGTAACAGCTCGGTTGTCACACGCTCGTCAAACGGCTCGTACGCAAGTAATGAGAGCGGTGGTGTGGTATGAATCGTTTCATTCGTCCGCAACTCCATCGTACCGAATTTACGGACATCATTATAGTGTAGAGTCGATTGGTCCGTGAACGTAATCACGATATGTGTATGTTTTACCGGTTCTGTAATGGAGTCATAAGGGAAAAACTTCCCTTCCATCCGAAGATGGGAGACGAGATACCCGTTCGTCAATTTGAATAAGATGAATTTCCCCCGACGTTCCACATCCGTAATCGTTTCTCCAATCAAATGGTGAACCCATTCTTCGGGGTCGAGTCCGCGGATAATTTTAGGGTCGAGGACATCGACAGACTGAATCGTTTTTCCTGAAACGGCAGGTCGCAACCTACGACAGACCGTTTCGACTTCTGGTAATTCTGGCATACTGATTTCCTTTCTATCCGTTTATTTCGTGTCAAACCATGTCGTTCCAACCGCTCCGTCCGCACGTAACGGGACATCAAGTGTGACCGTATGTTCCATCGCTTCGGTCACAAGTTTTTCTAATGCTTCCATCTCTTCGGCCGGACCTTCGAATATCAATTCATCGTGTACTTGTAACAACAGCTTAGATTGAAGTTTTGACGTGTTTAACGCATGATCGACATCAATCATCGCTTTTTTAATAATGTCCGCTGCCGTTCCTTGAATCGGTGTGTTGATTGCGGTACGTTCAGCAAACCCACGCAAGTTGAAATTACGAGAATGGATGTCCGGGATGTTCCGGCGTCGTTTCAACATCGTCTCGACGAACCCGTGTTCACGTGCCCGTTCAATCGCGGCATCCATGAACGTCTTCACGCCAGGGAACTGTTCAAAGTACGTATCGATAAAGGTCTGCGCTTCTTTCCGTGTAATCCCTAGGTTTTGTGAGAGTCCATAATCACTGATGCCATAGATGATTCCGAAGTTGACGGCTTTTGCTTGACGACGCATGAGTGACGTAACTTCTTCAGTGGAAACTTTAAACACGTTCGCCGCCGTCGACGTATGAATATCCTCATCGTGAAGGAAGGCTGCCATCATCTTCTCATCTTGTGACATATGTGCCATGATGCGCAGTTCGATTTGAGAGTAATCGACCGCATAAAGTACCCATCCCGGTTCACTCGCGGTAAACGCTTTACGGATGCGACGCCCTTCTTCTAATCGAATCGGAATATTTTGAAGGTTCGGGTTAACCGACGAAAGCCGTCCCGTTTGAGTAAGCGTCTGTGTATAACGCGTATGAATCTTGCCATCATCCTTCACGACTTTCTGCAAGCCCTCGACATACGTGGACTGAAGTTTGCCAAGTTCACGATAATGCATGATTTTCTCAATGATCGGATGAAGCGGTGCCAATTTTTCGAGGACATCCGCTGCCGTTGAGTATCCTGTTTTCGTCTTTTTCACAGGAGGGAGTGACAGTTTTTCAAATAATACGACCCCTAACTGTTTCGGTGAGTTGATGTTGAACGGTTCCCCGGCTAATTCATGAATCGTGACCTCAAGTGCATTTAGACGTTCACGCAGGTCCGTTTCCATATGTTGAAGCGTTTCGACATTTACGTGGATACCAGCCCACTCCATCTCGGCCAATACGGAGACGAGTGGTTTTTCAAGCGCCTCATAGAGTTCTGTCTGTTCATTCTCTTTCAACTCCGAAACAATGCGTTCAAACAATGTATAGATGGCGTACGCCTTTTCTGCGAGATGAGCATGAAAAACATTCTCTTCCGGCACCTTGATTTTTGCACCTTTTCCGTAGACCGTTTCATCTTCCTCAAGAGGATACGTAAAGTGTGCGGCAATCGAGCTGAGAGACGTCCCACCAGATAGGTTGAGCAAATACCCTGCGACAAGCAGGTCTTCATACCCACGCAGTGCCAATTGGTGACGTTTCAATTGAATAATTGTCTGCTTCGCATCGAGACAAATCGTCGTCTTCGTCTCGTTTTCGATCCATTCCTTGACCCGTTCGTCCTCAAGAAGCGTCACATCTCCAATCGTGACACCTCGTTCCGACGCGATCGCCAATCCAATCACGTCTTCTTCAAAATAATCATCATTCAGCTGTTCAAGCATTAACACAGCTCGAGATAAATCTTGATCGGCCAACGCGATTGTTGGTCGTTCCGCTTTTTCAACCGGTTCTTCTGAAGAGGTATCCGTCAATTTGCCGATGAGTGACTTGAACTGTAAATCCATAAATAACGTTTTGACGACCGAAGCGTCATATGGCTTAAAGAGAAGATCATCCATCGTCACATCAATCGGTACATCCGTGTAAATGGTCGCCAACTGTTTCGACATTTTCGCTTCTTGTTCATTCGCCTCTACTTTTTCCTTTTGCTTCCCTTTCAACTCATCCGTATGTTCGTAAAGGGCCTCGACGGTACCGTATGTGGCAATCAACTTCAGTGCCGTCTTTTCCCCGACCCCTGGAATACCAGGAATGTTGTCAGATTTATCTCCCATTAATCCTTTTAGGTCAATCATCTGAATCGGTTGTAGTCCGTCGTAGCGTTCCTTGAACGCGGTCACGGTCATTTTCTCAACGTCGGTGATGCCTCGTTTCGTCAAATAGACCGTCACACGTTCATTGATCAATTGAAGTAAATCCTTATCCCCCGTCACAACCGTCACCTGATCAAAAGTCGGGTCTTTTGAGAGCGTCCCGATGATATCATCCGCCTCGTATTGGTCAAGCTCTAAGACAGAGATGCCAAACGCCCGACAAACGTCACGCACGAGCGGAAATTGTTCACGCAATTCTCCCGGTGTCTTTTGACGTCCACCTTTGTATTCCGCGAACGTATCGTGACGGAACGTTTTCTTTGACGCATCGAACGCCACAGCAAAATGAGTCGGTTGCTCATCTTCCATTAGTTTCAATAACATCATCGTAAACCCATACACTGCATTCGTATTCCGACCTGACGCATCCGACATCGGAGGCAGTGCAAAAAACGCACGATATGTTAAGGAGTTCCCATCAAGGACTAGTAGTTTATTCATTCAATCGACCTCCATTCTTCTCTTCAACCATCATACCATACGGGTACATGCGTTCGAAAAAAAAGACCCTTTTCTACGAATAGAAAAGGGCCAAATTCTCGATCGTGTGGAGATGAGCACCGATCGAGTCACGAGATGATGAAGAGGTCTCATTCATAGGATAGCAAGGTTTTGTAAAGTAAATATGAACGAACGATAAAGTCATTGTTAAACCCGAGGGAATGTAATGGTAAACGTCGTTCCTTTGCCTTCCTCACTCTCTACGTCGATCGTGGCATGATGCAAATCGATGATGTGTTTCACGATGGCGAGTCCGAGGCCAGTTCCACCCGAGTTCCGACTTCTTGCCTTATCGACACGATAGAAGCGCTCAAAAATACGACTCACTTCTTTTTCGGCGATCCCGATTCCGTTGTCCTTGACGCGAAGTTTATAGGAATCTGCCATTGCTTCCACGGCGATGTCGACACGACTTCCTTCTGGTGAATAGTTGATGGCGTTGGCGACCAAGTTCATGATGACTTGCTTCATTCGGTTCAGGTCCGCTTGCAAGACGACCGTCCCCTCGTGTTTCGTTTCTAGCTGAATCGACTTCTTGCTCGCCTTTTGACTGAGCAGGAGACAGACCTCATCGACGAGCTGATTCAGATCGACTGACACCAACTCCATTTGGAAGTCATCCCGCTCCAATCTCGACAATTCAAGGAGATCCTCAACAAGCATCTGCATCCGTGTCGCTTCTTTCTGGATGATATCTAAAAACTGGTCTCGAAGTTCCGGGACTTCTTTCGCCCCATCAAGAAGCGTCTCACTAAACCCACGTATGGATGTGAGCGGTGTCTTCAGTTCATGACTAACGTTCGCCACGAAATCTTTCCGCATCTTCTCAAGTCGTTTCAGTTCCGTGATATCGTTAAACAGTAACGTCGTGCCGCGAAGCATCCCGGTGTCACTGAAAATCGGTGCTGCGGATACCATATACGTTTTTTGATTGAATCCCGTTCGAATCGATAACTGACGGCGGTGGACCTCTTCCGTCAAATAAACGTCTTCGATCAGTGTTTCTACTTCAGGACTCGGTAGAATCCCGTGATAAAATTGTCCAATCGTTAAATCATCGTATTGGAACATTTCACGATAAGAGCGGTTGACCAACGTGACAATCCCTCGCTCGTCGACGAGCAGAAGACCCGCCCCCATATACTCGATTAACGATTCGAGTCTCGCCCGTTGTACGGACTCCCCGAGAGAAATCGACTCCAAATTCCGGGCAAGCACGTTGATTGACCCTGCTAGGCTACCGGTCTCTTCATCATTTCTGAGTTCATACACACGGGCCCGATAATTCCCGTCCGCCAGTTCCCGCAAAACGATCGTCGCCTCATCGATTGGTCGAATAAATTGATTCGTCAAATGTTGGAGCACGAATAAAATTATGAAGAAGGAGAAGAAGAGCGCGAGGGCAATCGTCAACCAGATGCGATTGTACACCCCTTCTAAATCCGATACATAACGGATGAATGTTAAATAGACTGTCCCACCCGTCGCAAGTTCGATCGGTTTTGTGTATTGAATCAACTCGTCCTCATCCGCTTCACCGAACGTCCCTTCCTCAGGGACCATATTCGGATCAATTTTGTAATCGATGGACCCGACGCGAAACGGCGTGCCAGCGATTACCTCCATCCTACTATTGAGAAGGAGAATATCAAAGCTGCTTCCGTCATCGATTTGACCGACATACTCACGAATCTCGTCCAATGCGCCTCCCTCGAGGTAGAGGGCTGCCAATTGAGCATCTTCTTTTAGACGATCTCGTTCTGAATCCAGATAAAAGTCTTTGAAGAGCTGCCCAAGGACAATCCCGAGCGTCAGCAAGACACCGGTGACAAGAAAAATGAGAGTCGTCATAAATCTAGAGCGATACGTCTTCATTCCGAAGTCGGCTCCTCCATCTTATAGCCAAGACCGCGAATCGTTTTAATATAGGTCGGTTTCTTCGTTACCGGTTCAATTTTTTCACGAAGGTGACTGATATGGACATCAACAATCCGGGTATCACCCACAAAGTCATAATTCCAAATGGCCGATAATAATTGATCTCGCGTCAACACGCGTCCTTTATTTTTCGCCAAATAGGCTAACAATTCAAATTCTTTCGGCGTCAACTCGAGGCGCTCCCCTTGCTTGAACACTTCGTAGTTTGAAGTGACGATTTTAACATCTCCGATTTGAATGACGTCCTCTTCAACCGCCGATTCTTGCGGGGCAGAACGTCTAAGAATCGCTTTGACGCGCGCGACTACTTCACGTGGGCTGAACGGCTTCGTCAAATAATCGTCCGCTCCGAGCTCGAGCCCCAATACTTTGTCAAACTCATCATCTTTTGCCGTGAGCATTAAAATCGGTGTATTGACTTTTTGCTGACGGAGTCGTTTGCACACTTCAAGTCCATCCATCTCCGGCAGCATCAAGTCGAGCACGATGAGCACGGCGTCCTTTTTCTCAGCCAATTCCAATCCGGTTTTGCCGTCGTGCGCCGTCTCTACTTCAAAGCCAGCCTGTTCTAAATTAAATTTCAATAATGTCGCAATCGATACTTCATCGTCGACAACAATTACTTTATCAGCCACACTGCTTCCTCCTCTTAAACCATCAAATGTCACTTTCTATTTTACAAATCAATGCTTGAAACGACCAACCTCAAAGCAAATCTTTACAAAAACAAAACAAATCCACTTTCAGTGTAGCATGTTCGATAAGAGAGAAGGCGCAAAAAAGGTGCCTCCTGCAACATGACAGGAAGCACCTCAAACTTATAAGACGCTTAATACCGAGCGGACAGAATCCGCAGACTTCGATAGCGCTGCTTTTTCTTCATCCGTCAAGTCGAGCTCTAACACTTGCTCAATTCCATGTTTACCAAGAATCGTCGGGACGCCAAGATACAAATCATGGAATCCGTACTCTCCCTCAAGGTATGCGATGGCCGGTAAGATTCGACGCTGATCTTTTACAATCGCCTCGACCATCTCCACGATGGCAGCGGCTGGCGCATAATACGCCGAGCCATCGCCCAGTAGTTGGACAATCTCGCCGCCACCTTTTCGTGTCCGTTCAACGATTTGCTCGATTCGCTCATGTGGGATGAGTTTTTCGAGCGGGATGCCTCCAGCGTAAGAATAGCGTACGAGAGGCACCATTTCGTCTCCATGACCTCCAAGGACGAATCCGGATACGTCTTTGACAGAAACATTCAGCTCTTGTGCCACAAACGTTCGGAAGCGAGCCGTATCCAATACACCGGATTGACCGATGACGCGTTCTTTCGGGAACCCTGATTCTTTGAACGCCGCGTACGTCATGGCGTCTACTGGGTTCGTCAATACGATCAGGATGGCGTCTGGAGAGTAACGGGCAATCTCTTTCACAACCGAGCGCATGACGTTTGCGTTCGTTGCGACGAGGTCGTCCCGGCTCATCCCCGGCTTGCGCGCGATTCCCGCGGTAATGACAACCACATCGGAATCGGCCGTGTCCGCGTAATCAGACGTACCTGTGACCCACGAATCAAACCCTTGAATCGGTGCCGTTTCTTGCATGTCGAGCGCTTTCCCTTTCGTCGGTCCTACTTTTTCTTCCATATCGAGCAGTACGACATCCCCTAGCTCACGTTGAGCCAAGTACAGTGCAGTCGTTGCACCGGTGAAGCCACTTCCAATAACAGAAATTTTGTTACGACGAATCATGAGCTCTCCTCCTCGGTCGTCTTACATGTTTTTAATCAATTCATCCGCGAACTCTGAACATTTCACTTCTGTCGCTCCGTCCATGAGACGTGCGAAGTCGTATGTGACAACTTTCGAAGCGATCGTTTTCTCCATTGAGTTGATGATGAGGTCAGCCGCTTCGTTCCAGTTCATGTGGCGGAGCATCATCTCACCTGAAAGGATGACTGAAGATGGGTTTACTTTATCAAGACCCGCGTATTTCGGAGCTGTACCATGTGTCGCTTCGAAAATCGCATGTCCTGTGATGTAGTTAATGTTCGCACCAGGTGCAATCCCGATTCCACCTACTTGAGCAGCAAGGGCATCTGAGATGTAGTCACCGTTCAAGTTCATCGTCGCAACAACGTCGAACTCACGTGGACGTGTCAAAATCTGCTGGAGGAAGATATCAGCGATTGAATCTTTGACGATAATTTTCCCTTCAGCTTCCGCTTTCGACTGAGCTTCGTTAGCAGCTGCTTCACCAGATTCTTCTTTGATACGGTCATACTGTGCCCATGTGAACACTTTGTCACCGTACTCCGCTTCAGCGAGTGCATAACCCCAGTTTTTGAAGGCACCTTCTGTGAACTTCATGATGTTCCCTTTGTGGACGAGCGTTAAAGATTTACGGTTGTTCGCAATCGCATATTCAATTGCTGCACGAACCAAACGTTCTGTTCCTTCAGAAGAAACTGGCTTGATTCCGATTCCTGATGTTTCTGGGAAACGGATCTTGTTGACATTCATCTCGTCTTGCAAGAATTTGATGAGTTTTTTCACTTCATCGCTTCCTGAAGCGTACTCGATTCCAGCATAGATATCTTCAGTATTTTCACGGAAGATGACCATGTCTGTATCTTCAGGACGTTTTACTGGTGATGGAACACCTGTGAAGTAACGAACTGGGCGAAGGCATGTATATAAATCGAGTTCTTGACGAAGTGCGACGTTCAATGAACGAATTCCTCCACCGACCGGAGTCGTAAGTGGTCCTTTGATGGCAATCAAGTACTCACGAATTTGATCAAGTGTCTCTGTTGGGAGCCATTCGCCTTTTTCGTTATATGCTTTTTCCCCAGCATATACTTCCATCCATTCGATTTTCTTGTCGCCGCCATATGCTTTTTCAACCGCAGCGTCAAATACGCGAACAGCCGCATTCCAAATGTCAGGACCTGTTCCGTCACCGATAATGAATGGTACGGTCGGTACATTTGGTACGTTCAATACACCGTTTTCAACTGTAATCTTTTGTCCTTGTGTCAACATAATGAATCCCCCTAAGTACATTACTGTAGGTCGACGCGTGCGCCGACCTACGTCACTTGTTAGTTTACCAAACTTTTGTCTAAAATGTGTCTCGAATTAACGTTCGTTTACCGGAACATACTTACGGCTCGTTTCACCGACATATTCCGCACGTGGACGAATCAAGCGATTATCCGCATATTGCTCGAGAATGTGCGCAATCCAGCCAGACATACGAGATACGGCGAAGATTGGTGTGAATAGATCTTCTTCGAGACCGAGCGCATAATAAGTTGAAGCTGAATAGAAATCGACATTTGGTTTCAAACCTTTTTCCGTTTCGACAAGATGGTCGATTTTCTCAGACATCTCATACCATTTCGGTTCGCCGATTTGAGCAGTCAACTGACGGCTCATTTCTTTCAAATGTTTCGCACGTGGGTCGCCATCCTTGTAAACGCGGTGACCGAAGCCCATAATCTTCTCTTTGCGCTCGAATTTGCCACGAACATATTCTTCAACACGGTCGACCGAGTCGATCTCGTGCAACATTTTCATTACCGCTTCGTTCGCACCACCGTGAAGTGGCCCTTTGAGTGCCCCCATGGCCGCCGTGACACCTGAGTACATATCCGAGAGCGTCGCTACACAAACGCGAGCAGTGAATGTCGAAGCATTCAACTCGTGGTCTGCGTGTAAGATGAGCGCTTTATCAATCGTCTTTTCTGCTACATCGCTCGGCTCTTCACCGTTTAGCATGTATAAGAAGTTCGCAGCGTAAGAAAGACCTGGTTTCGGTGCGACCGGCTGCTCCCCTTTACGAAGACGGGCGAATGCCGTCACGATTGTAGCGACTTGTGCTTGTAGACGAATCGCTTTACGCATGTTGGCCTCGTCACTCATGTCTTCAGATTCCTCATCATATAGAGCGAGTTGTGAAAGTGCCGTACGAATCGTCGCCATTGCATTGGCTGATTTCGGTGCACGTCTTAACGTATCAATCACCTCTTCAGGCAATGTCGCTTCTTTTACAAGCGCATCTGAGAGCGCTGTCAATTCCTCTGCATTTGGTAAGCGGTCGTTCCACAATAAGAACACTACTTCTTCGAATGTGGCGTTGTCCGCTAAATCATCAATGGTGTATCCTCCGTAAGTCAATTGTCCGTCAATAATTGAGCTGACTTTTGAGGCTGCTGCCACAATACCTTCTAACCCTTTTGTCGTTGACATTCATAACTCCCCCTCAGTCTTGTATAAAGTGGTCGACCGTAAAAACAGTCTGTTTATAGGGAATAAGGATACGGGACGGGTTGTTCCCCTGCATTCACCCAGTCTCCGTTTACCCTGTCCTTTATATAGTATAAACAATTTATTGCAAAAAAGAAATGTAAGCGGCTTCAGTTGTCAGAAAATATCAAAACCATTTTTCAATAACTTGATATCCACCTAAAATCAATGCCGCGATACCAGCTCCGACAAGCGGTCCAACGGGAATCCCTTTCATGAATCCAACCGCTAGAATCGTACCTGCAAGGAGTGCCGTGGTGACGACCGGGTCGACACGCATTAGTTGTACACCTTGCCCCGCAGCAATGGCAACGAACATCCCTGAGGCAAATGCGACAATCCCGACCGGCCCTTTAATACTATTCCACAATTCTTTAAACCCGATATCGCCGGTCGCGATTGGGACGAGAACTGCGATCGTAATGATTGTCACACCCCAGCTGATTCCTTTCGATGCAAGTGTCGGAAATAACTGGTCTCCGAATCCGATTGCTTTGATGATCAACAAGACGCTACTTGCGATAATGACAGATTGGTTATTTGAAATGACACCGATTAAGACAAGCATCAATAAAAATAGATATGCACTCATACGTATTCCTTTCTTCGAACGGAAAAAGAACCGACCTTTGTAGAAGGCCGGTTCGATTGTCGTTCAATTATGCGTTGTAGATTTTACCTGTGAGTGGGTCGATTGAAATCATCTGACCGTCACGAAGCGATGCTGTCGCTGCATCAACACCTACGATGACTGGCTTGCGAAGTGATGGTCCAACGATCCCAGCATGGCTCGTCAATCCGCCGTCTTCTGTGATGATTCCAGCCGCTTTTTCGATCGCAGGCATCATTTCTTTATCTGTGAATGGTGCGACAAGGATCATGCCGTCTTTCGCTTTTGCATTTGCTTCATCCGCATTTTTCGCGACAACGACTTCTCCAACAACACCGCGCTCACCGATTCCACGCCCGTCTGCGAGAGCGTGACCAACGATGTGGACTTTCATCATGTTTGTCGTACCAGCTGTCGCCGCAGGAATACCAGCTGAGATGACAACGAGGTCACCGTCAGTGACGAATCCAGCGTGACGTGCCGCTTCCGATGCTTGAACCAACATTTCATCCGTGTTGTTCGGCATTGTTTCAGCAACGATTGGATATACGCCCCATACGAGGTTCAATTGACGCGCAACGCGCTCCGATTCTGTCACCGCGATGATGTTCGCTTCAGGACGATACTTCGCTGTACGAGCAGCCGTATAACCTGATTGTGTCGGTGTCAAGATTGCTTTGGCGTTCAAGTTGATTGCCGTGTGCGCAACCGCTTGAGAGATCGCATCCGTCACTGTATGCTCACTGCGCTTCTGACGATCTTTCAACAAGTTTTTGTAGTCGAGCATGCGTTCTGTACGCTCTGCGATTGCAGCTTGCATTTGAACAGATTCGATTGGGTAGTCCCCTGCAGCTGTTTCACCAGAAAGCATGACTGCGTCTGTTCCATCCAAGATTGCGTTTGCTACGTCTGATGCTTCCGCACGTGTCGGACGCGGGTTACGTTGCATTGAATCAAGCATTTGCGTTGCTGTGATGACCGGCTTCCCGAGATCGTTACACTTCTTGATGAGTTCTTTTTGAACTGGTGTCACTTCTTCTGTCGGGATTTCAATTCCGAGGTCCCCACGGGCTACCATCAAACCGTCAGAGATTGCCAAGATTTCTTCGATGTTATCGACACCTTCTTGGTTCTCGATTTTCGGGTAAATCTTGATGTGTGATGCGTTATGTTTCTCGAGAAGTTGGCGAATTTCAACTACGTCAGATGCACGACGTACGAATGATGCTGCAATCACGTCAATGTCTTGTGAGATCCCGAACTCGATGTCCGCGATGTCTTTGTCCGTGAGGGCAGGAAGGTTTACCTTGACGTTTGGCAAGTTAACACCTTTCTTCGTCTTGATGATTCCTTCGTTTTCAATGACGCAACGGAGATCACGGTTATCAAGCTTTTCAACGACACGGAGTCCGATGAGACCGTCGTCGAGCATGATGTGTGAACCGACTTCCACATCATCGTAGAGTCCTTCGTACGTCACAGAGAAACGATCTTTCGTTCCGACGATTTCTTCCGTTGAGACGATTGTGACTTCTTTTCCTTTTTCAAGAAGTGCCTTACCGTCTTCGAATGTATGCGTGCGGATCTCTGGACCTTTTGTGTCGAGAAGAACAGTGACAACTTTACCCGCTGCTTTCGCCGCTTCACGGATGTCACGGATACGAGCGCCGTGCTCTTCATAGTCACCGTGTGAGAAGTTGAGACGGGCAACGTTCATCCCAGCTTCGATCATCTCAGGAAGACGCTTCTCAGAAGCCGGTCCAATGGTACATACAATTTTCGTTCTACGCATAATATAAAAACCTCCTAGGGGATATAGTGCAACTTACAAACAGAAAACGGGGGGCCTTGGACCGTATCCCGTCTCTGCAACATACAAAATCGTTTAAATCGACAATTGGTTAACGAGGTCAATCAATTGCATATCAATCGTGTGCTTGTTATTGTCGAGCGCCTCATCGATATCAAGATCCATCATCTGGTTGTTACGGATTCCGACAACGCGGCCCGCTTTCCCTTCAAGCAAGATCTCCACAGCGTATGCACCCATACGACTTGCAAGGACACGGTCAGCGGCAGTTGGGGAACCACCACGTTGGATGTGACCGAGAATCGTGACGCGTGTTTCTGAGTTCGTCTTCTCAGCAATCAATTTGCCGATTTCTTCCGCACTTCCCGCACCTTCAGCAACAATGACGATCGAGTGCTTCTTACCGCGTGCAATCCCGTGATTGATTCGTTCCACGATTGCATTCAAATCCTCTGGACGTTCTGGGACGAGAATCGACTCAGCACCACCAGCGAGACCAGAATAAAGCGCGATATCACCAGCGTCGCGACCCATGACCTCGATGACATACGTACGTTCATGTGATGACGCCGTATCACGAATCTTATCGATCGCATCAAGCGCTGTATTGAGTGCTGTGTCGAAACCGATTGTCGCATCTGTTCCTGGGATATCGTTATCGATTGTACCCGGAAGGCCGATTGTTGGGAATCCGAGTTCAGTCAATTTTTGAGCTCCGCGATAAGAGCCGTCTCCACCGATGACCACGAGGGCATCGATATTGAATTTCTTCAACTGTTCTACTGCTTTTGCGCGACCTTCTTCTGTTCTGAATTCAGGACAGCGCGCAGAGCGAAGGAACGTACCTCCACGTTGAATGATGTCGCCGACTGATCCAAGATTTAATTCGACTAAATCACCTTCGATTAATCCTTGATAGCCGTTATACACGCCGTACACTTCAAGACCTTCAAAAATTGCTTTTCGGGTCACGGCACGGACAGCAGCGTTCATTCCAGGAGCGTCTCCTCCGCTTGTTAATACCGCAATACGTTTTAAATTCACGTCGCTCACCTCTTATGTGTTTTAACGAAATCTGAAAATAAAATACCACGTCTGACCTTTGTTTTACAACACAAGTATGTGAAAAAAATGCATAGGGTATCTCACAAAGCAGTCACTTGATGAATGAATAAAGCTTTATTCAAAGCCATTGTTACCGTTTTCACTCATTAATTGTGCCAATTTGATGATATTTGGTCGCACGTCCTTGAATCAGCTCAGAAGTCGATTGCGCAAGCAACTCGTTCATGTGCTGTAATAAGACAGGTTTCAAGAGTGACGACTGTAGTGACACATCAACGTGTGCCCCCCCGTACACTTCTCCTACCACTTCATCGACAATCCCTAGGTTGAATAAATCTTGTGCTGTAATCTTCATCGTCTCTGCCGCACGCTCTGCTTGTTTCGCGTCTTTCCACAATAGTGCCGCTGCACCTTCTGGCGAGATGACTGAGTACGTACTATTCTCAAGCATCAATAGACGGTCGCATACACCAATCCCAAGCGCACCACCTGAACCACCTTCTCCAATGACAACGGAGACGATCGGCACTTTCAGCGTCGCCATCTCAAACAAGTTACGGGCAATCGCTTCACTTTGACCTCTCTCTTCTGCGGCTTTCCCCGGATAAGCCCCTTTCGTGTCAATGAATGTCAAAATAGGACGGTTGAACTTCTCGGCTTGTTTCATGAAACGCAATGCTTTTCGATAGCCCTCCGGGTGCGGCATACCAAAGTTTCGTTTCATGTTCTCTTTCGTGTTTCGCCCACGCTGATGTCCGATAATCGTCACCGGCACTCCTTCAAACGTCGCAAGTCCAGATACGATTGCCGCATCGTCATACCCATGTCGGTCCCCATGGAGTTCCATGAAGTCAGGGAATAAATGCTGGATATAATCGAGCGTTGTCGGTCGCTTCGGGTTTCGCGCCAACTGGACGCGATCCCACGGTTTCATATTCCCATAAATATCTTTTTCTAATCGGTCGAGCTTTAACTCGAGATGACGAATCTCTCGGGATAAATCAATCCCTTTCGTCTCAGCGGTCTCCCGTAATTTATTCAGTTGTTCAGTGACTTCTTTGATTGGGTCAAACATGACGGACACCCCCATCGTGTAATTCAATCATCCTCTTCAAGAACGAACGCATCTGTTCACGATGAATGACCGCATCCAGCTGCCCTGACTCAAGTAAAAACTCAGCAGTTTGAAAGTTCTCTGGAAGTTTTTCCCGAATCGTCTGTTCGATGATTCGTCGTCCTGCAAACCCGATGAGCGCTCCCGGCTCTGCGACGTTCAAGTCGCCGAGCATCGCAAAACTCGCTGACACACCACCTGTCGTCGGATGAGTCAAATACGCGATGTACAGCAGTCCTGCTTCGTCATGTTCTTTTAGAGCGATGGACGTATTGGCCATCTGCATCAAACTGACCATTCCTTCTTGCATCCGAGCCCCACCTGATGCTGTGAACAAGACGACTGGAAGCCCGAGTGATGTGGCGTTTCGGACAGCCGAAGCAATCGCTTCTCCAACGTATGCACCCATCGACCCCATACGGAATCTCGCATCCATCACACAGACAACGAGTGGTAGTCCGTCGATTGTCGCCTTTCCACATACGACGGCCTCTTCAATCCCGGTCCGCTCACGATCTTTCGTCAACTTTTCCTCATAGTCAGGGAAGTCGAGTGGATTCGCCTTGACAGACGGTCCCACAAAGCGTTCGAAAGACCCTTCGTCGACAAGCATATCAATCCGTTCTTGCGCCTGAAGCGGAAAATGATAGCCGCAATCACATACTTTGTGGTTCTCATTCAACTGTTTTGTATAATGCATATATTTACAAGATGGACATTTCGTCATCAATCCCTGTGGTGCGTCAATCTTTGGTTCTCGTTGACGCAATGGCATATATCGTTTCGGTTTCTTGAAAAAAGCAGTCATCGCTTCCCCCTCGTTCATTCCGGCATCCCCATTCCACGCCACGTCTCGACAAATCGTTTCCGTTCCTCGAGCGTATATAAATCCCCAACGTCTAATCCGTCAAAAAAGCGATTGACCTCACTCCAAATTCGAATGAACAGTTCATTCTTCAACTGAAAGATGAGTTGCTGGCGAAACGTTCGATCATCTTCGATCACCGTTTCTAACAGAGCCAGTCGTTCCTTAGTCGGTTCAATTTCTGAAAACGCCATGCGCTCCAATAGTCGAAGCATCTCAATAATATCGGTCGCTTTCGTCTGTTTGGTCACAATGAACTCCGACAATATCTCAATGTACCGATGTCGGTCTTGCTCACACAAAAAGGTACCACCACCATGTCTCGTCTCCACGATGCCTAAAAAGCTCAACGCTCGTAACGCTTCGCGAACCGAAGCGCGGCTAATGGACAGCGTTTCGGCGAGCTCTCGTTCGGATGGAAGCCGATCACCTGGAACTAAAGACGATTGGACAATTAATTTTCTAATCTTTGAAATGTTTCCGTGAAATGAGGATGCGTGTTTTTCATGCATCTGACCGTTCAACTCCCTTTTTTGGATCACCTATCAAACTTAAGTGGTCAGACCAATTAGTGCGATTATATCACTTTTTAGGACTTGGTACTAGTTTCTGGACCAACCATTTTTGTATCGATTCGTTTCAGTACGACATTTTCTTCCCCGAACCGTCTTTTCGCTTCCGCCACATACTCTTCATTCGGATTGATTGAAAAAGCTGAAGCCAGTTGTTTCACTTCCTTCGAATCCGTGAATCGGCATACAACCGGGACATCCCCTTGTGCTCGTTGAATCCAATCTTCCAATTCAGGGAAGCGGTCGAGTGTGAGCCGGATGAATAAGGCTTGCCCGTGTAACGGTCGAACCCGTTCGACAATCAATTGCTTGCGACCATCCCGTTCATTCGAATGGACCTCGAGTAACAAGATGTTACCGGCATAGAGGGACCGTCCAAACTGCGCGAATGTTCGAGGAAACACGACGACCTCGTCTTGCGTCATGCCATCGTCCACCATGAGAACACCCATCCGTTCTTGTTTTTTTGTCATGAACGTACGTACGTCATCTACATATACGACGAGATAACCGTTTGTTCCATTCATGACTTCTTCAATTGTAGACGGTTCGATCCCGATATCCGGAAGTGCCGTCAATGGAGAGTGGACCACCCATGTCCCGAGCGCCTCCCTCTCTTCTTCAGACCAATTCGGTTCTTTCACTTTTTTCTGTTTTAGTCCGAGTGAAGACAGCTCATCCGGTAAAAAATGTGTTCCCGCTTCTTCTCGCAAACGTTCGACTGCTTCAAAGGCATGTGTCCGGTCACCGTGATACATCCGGTCGAGCGCGCCCGCACCAAGTAATCGACGTAATTTCAGTTGGTCTTTATTTTTCCACTCCATGGCTTCTTGAAGCGTTCTGACATCTTTCAACTGCCCGTTCAGTTCAATCAGTCGGTCCACATCCCGTTTGGTCAACCCCTGGACCGCCTTCAACCCGAGCCGGACGCCCGGTCCCTCAAGTGTCGCGTCAGCGTGACCATGTAAGACGTCCGGTGGGTACACCGGAATTTGATCTTTCCGTAACAGTCTGACAAGTTCCGTTGTTTTTTCTGATGTCACCACATGAAAGACACGAGGGAAATGTGCTTTGACGTAAGCCAATCGGTAACTGATCAAACTGTAGGCGACAGCGTGAGAGCGGTTAAATCCGTACCCGGCAAACTTTTCAATCCATGAAAAGATTTGCGCCAAGACGTCCTGGTCTCCCGCTTTTGCTTGTTGCAAAAATCGTTCTCGTTCCCGAGCAATCGTTCCGGTATCCTTTTTGGCAATAGCACGTCTGACCAAATCCGCTTCCGCATAGGAATAGCCTCCGAGTTTACGGAGAAGTTTCATCACCTGTTCTTGATAGACGAGTACACCGTATGTCGGTCTCATGACGTCTTCTACGTCTGGGTGGACTGGTTGGTAAGGCATACCGTGTTTTCGCTTCGCATACGTTTCGATGAATTGCATCGGTCCCGGGCGATAGAGTGACATCGTGACAACGATATCTTCAAACTCAGTCGGTTTCACTTGTCGAAGCGCTTGCTTCATCCCGGTCGATTCAAATTGGAAGATTCCGTCCGTCTCACCTCTCGCAAGCAATCGATACGTCCGAGCATCGTTTAACGGAATTGTTTTCAGAGAGAACAGCGCATCACTTTCTCGAATCAAATCCTCCATCTTTCGCAAGCGACTCAAGTTTCGTAATCCGAGCAAGTCAATTTTCAGAAGCCCGACCTCTTCCAAATCCTTCATATTATATTGGGTCACGTGTTCTTCAAGTTCGGGTTGGAGCGGAGTCACTTCTTCAATCGGTTGACGACTGAGCACCACTCCTGCCGCGTGAACGGAGGATTGACGCGGCAAACCTTCTAGCTGTTTGGCAATCCGTAATAACTGCTGACGCTTTTGGCTACCGGCAAACCACTTCATCTGCTTCTGGCTCGACATCAGTTCATCAAGTCCTCCGGCTTTCACTTGCTTGCTCGCAGCCTGCCCTTCCTCAAGGGTCATCCCGAGCGCTCTCGCAACGTCTCGAATTGCCGCTTTCGCACCGAACGTGGCAAGTGTCCCGATCTGTGCGGCATGCGTATGACCGTATCTTGATAGTACGTAAGAAACCACTTCCTCACGACGTTCATCTTCAAAATCGAGGTCTATGTCTGGCATCGACACACGCTCTGGATTTAAGAATCGTTCGAACAACAACCCGTAATGAACCGGATCGACTTCCGTGATATGGAGGGCAAAACTGACGAGTGAACCTGCTGCCGATCCACGCCCCGGACCTACTTCAATCCCAGATTCTCGAGCAAACCGAACGATGTCTTCCACGATCAAGAAATAGGAAGAAAATCCGGTATTGGCGATGACTTCAAGCTCAAACTTTGCCCGCTCGATGTAAGGTTCTTTCACGAGTTCCATCGCCTTCAACCGCTCACCGACAAGTCGTTTCAGCTTTTGATCGGCATCCGGAATTTCTGGAATCGCCCCTTCCGCACGTGGTAGATGATCTAGCCGAATCAATGCCTCGAATCGATCCAGTTCCGATAATTCTTCCGTTGTGAACCAGTCATTCATTTCACTCGGTAGTCGAACGTGCAATCCTTTTTGTCGCACGTCTTCATTCGACATCACGTCCCCTTCGCGAATGGCAGAAATGGCTCGGAATCCTTCCACATCTTCCGGTCTCATGTATCTCGTTTCAGGGGCCGGAATCAATTGGACAGCAAGCTCTTCGCGCATGAGACGAAGTTGTTTCAACACTTGTACCTGTTCCGTAGTCTGAGGTGCCGGTAGTCCGAGCCACAGCTTCTCTTCATCAACAAACGACAAGAGTTGATGATAAAGGCGACGCCGGTGAACCGGATCACTCGCTTTCCAATTTTCAGGTAATACGATCAGCGGCATCGTTGTCCGTCCTTCAATTCCTCCCGCCTGGATGATACGATATTGTTCCTTAAGCTCCGTTTCGTTAGATGAATACACAATCACGGATACGTCTAACCCATCCAATCGGAGGACCGTTCTCAGTCCGATTAGCGGTTTCACCTCATATCGTTGGCAATATGACAAAAATGTCGGAACCCCATAGAACGCATCGTCTGCGATCGCCACGGAACGACTTCCCCGTTCGGTCATCTGCAAGACATATTGTTCTAACCGGATTGTACTTTGTAGTAAACTATAAGCAGTTCTGACATTCAGATGAATCATCGTTGGCCTCCTTTCTATATTAATGGAATTGTCAAACTCAATTCATCACTTCTCTGATACAATAATTATAGACAAAACTCACGACAAAAGGGGGTAAAAGCGTATGATTATCAATCGGGGACAGATTGCACGCGATAAGTTAGAAAAATTACAGCATGGTCAAACAGTGTTTGCCGACAGCCCAGAAATCATCGACCGGCTCCGTAAGTACATTACTGAGTATCAGCTCGACGTCGTCGAGGACGTGACCGAACGAGGTACATGGTTCATCCCAAAGGAAAATGGAGACAAATGAAGAGAGCTGACCTCGGTCAGCTCTCTTCATTTTCTTCAAACGTGAATTCCCCAGCCACTTCATTCAAAGCCGCAATCACGTCATCCATCTCATCCCATGTGTCAATCGTGGCACCAGCCGCCATCGGATGACCTCCCCCACGGTATCGCTTGGCCACTTCATTGATGACAGGACCTTTCGACCGGATGCGCACACGAATCTCTTCTTTGTTTTCCACGAACATGACCCAACATTTCAATCCTTCGAGGCCAGAGAAGCTATTGACGAGTTGCGATGCCGCTTCCGGGGACGCATGGAACGTCCGGAGCACGTCCTTGTCAATCTTCACATAGCCGACGCCTTCTTCTGTGACATTGACGTGCTGTAACACGTACCCTTGTAACTGAAGAGTCGCTAAGTTGGTCTTATACATGTGTCGGTACAATTTATTCGTATCGATGTCTTTCGCGATCAGCGCCGAAGCAATCTCAAACGTTCGGGCCGTAGCATTTCGAAACTGGAATCGTCCTGTGTCGCCTACGATGCCGGCATAGAGTAAAAATGCCGCCTCTTGGTCGATTGGATATCTCCAAATGTCCGCGAGTTCCACAATCATCTCAGACGTCGAACTGACCGAGGTATCGACAATCTGTGTCATCGCATATGGATCTTCATCGGGATGATGATCGATTTTAATGATTGTCTTCCCTTTTAGCGCAAATGGTCCATCGATTCGCTCTTGATTCGCCGTATCTAATATAAGGACGAGCGCGTCTTGATACATTTCTTCTTCGACATGTTCCATCTTTCCTAAAAACTCGAGGTCTGGAACCATGCCACCGACCACATAGATTTGCTTCTCCGGATGAACCGATTTTAGAATGCGCTGTAAACCAAGCTGGCTCCCCAACGCATCAGGGTCTGGTCGTACGTGGCGGTGAATGAAAATGGTGTCAGCCGCCTCAATTTCTGATTTGATTGTATCCGCTTCCTGCCATTGCGTCATGATGATTCCTCACTTTCCTACACACTATTATGGTATGATGATAACAGATTACGAGATAGAAAGGGGTTCCTTCACTTGCAACTTGTCATGATTGGACTCATTTTGTTCGCGCTCGGTGCGTACCTTGTCTTCAAGCGCCGTGCTTTTTTGACAAAGACGCCAAACCGAAAAGCGTTGTTCAACACGCAAGCGTTGATCTGGTTAAGTTTATTCCTCGCATTGTTCGCTGCGAACCAAATGGTCGGGGGATTCGGTCTGAATTCATCTGTCGGTTGGATTGTCAGCATCGTCATGTTAGTCGTCGGTTTAGGGAATGCTGTTGTCGGATTTATCCGTTACCGCAAAATTTACCCTCTCGCCGCAGAAGAACCGACGAATACGCCATCATGAAAAAGAGCACCCGCTACGCGCTGTAGCAGGTGCTCTTTTTATTACCGATCGATGAGTTGTGCCGTGACGAGCGCTTTGGCGACAAGTTGTGTCCCTTGCGTCATCTCCACATCCACTTTCCCGAACTTCCGACCGAGGTCGAAGACATGGGCCGACACTCGAATCTGACTTTCAATTTGAATCGGCTTCATGAAATAGACGGTGATATTCTCAACCACGAGATCGCCTTTCTTCATATGACGTAGACTTCGCGTCGCCCCTTCGACCAACAAGGTCGTCAACACGCCAGATGAGGCGGTCCCCATATGACTCGTCATCTGTGGGGCCACTTCAACCGTGAAGGCCGTCCCGTTCGATGCAGGATCTTCTTTCAGCTGGTTCGTGATCATGTTATCGAACGTCTCACCGACTTGCGGTTGTCGATTCGCCAGTTGCAACGCCTTCAACACATCTTGGCGGCTAATAATCCCAAGCAGACGTCCGTAGTTATCAACGACAGGTAACATCTCGATCCCTTCCCACACCATCTGGTGCGCGGCATTGGTGACACTCGTTTGTACGCCTACTGTAATCGGACTTTTCGTCATGACCTTCTCAATATCATAGTCGTGTGATTTATCAATGACATCCTTTGCCGTGATCACGCCGACCACTTTCATCTGTTCATCGATGACGGGATACCGATTATGTTTCGTCCGTTCATTCAGCTCGTGCCAACGTTTCACTGTGTCATCTGACTTCAGATAGAACGTATCGTGGAGCGGGATGACGATATCTGAGACGAGTAAAATCTCTTTTTTGATTAGACGGTCATAGATGGCTCGGTTGATCATCGTCGCGACGGTAAAACTGTCATAGGATGTAGAAATGACAGGCATATCATACTTATCTGCCATTCGTTTCACTTCATCCGTTGTGTCGAATCCCCCTGTGATCAACACAGCCCCACCTGATTGTAAGACGAGTTCATGCGCTTTCTCGCGGTTCCCGATGATGACGAGTGAGTCGACATCGATATATCGCATCATCGCCTCGAGCTTCATGGCACCGATTACAAATTTCGATAGCGTCTTGTGGAGACCGTTACGTCCGCCCAACACCTGACCATCGACGATATTGACGACTTCGGCGAATGTCAGCTTTTCAATATTTTCTTTATGTTTTCGCTTGATCCGAATCGTCCCCACCCGTTCAATGGTTGATACGAAACCTAGGTTCTCAGCTTCTTTGATGGCCCGATAAGCCGTACCTTCTGATACAGCCAACTCTTTGGCGATTTGGCGGACCGAAATTTTTGACCCTACATCGAGTGACTCGATATGTGCTATGATCTGTTCATGTTTTGTGGTCATACGCGGAGTCCCTTCTCTCAATACATTTTCTACTCTATTCAGTATACTGTATCAGTCGAACTAGTTCAAACTGTACCAATCAAATTGCAACATTTCCTTTCTGTTTTCGAAACAGCTATAATAGACGAGTAGTCAACGTAAGAGGTAGAAGGGAAGGGATTCAACTTGAATCAACGCACCAATCAAATTGCACAATCTCTAGCGACAAAAGGGTTAGATGCAGCATTCATCACGTCGAAAGCATCCGTGTTCTATTTCTCGGGAGTATACGCGGAAGCGCACGAGCGATTGATCGCCATTTTAGTTTTGAAGAACGGCACAACTGCCATCATCTGCCCAGCACTTGAAAAAGGGATTGTCGAAGCGAGTGACTGGTCAGGTGAAATCGTGACGTATATGGACCATGAAAACCCATGGGACAAAATCGTCAAGTTATTCCTCGATAACCAAATCGTTCCTGAACGAATCGGAATCGAAGGGGAGCATTTGACATTCAACCGAGTCGAGCAGCTTCGCGCCGGTTTTGCCGGTCTGTCAATTATCGATTTGACAGACGAGCTCCAAACGTTACGTATGATCAAATCACCGGATGAAGTCCGGATCATGAAGCGGGCCGCCGAGTTGGCAGATATGGCCATCGAAGCCGGGATCCGCTCCCTCCGTGAAGGCGTGACAGAACTCGAGGTCATCGCGGATATTGAATACGCCATGAAACAGCAAGGCGTCCGTGAAATGTCGTTCGACACGCTCGTCTTGTTCGGTGAGAATAGTGCCGACCCTCACGGTGTCCCAGGCAACAACCGCTTGAAAAAAGGAGATTTTGCCTTGTTCGACCTCGGTGTCGTCTGGCAGGGATACTGTTCAGACATCACACGGACGGTTGTCTTCGGTGAGGCGAGTCGCAAACAACGTGAGATTTACGAAACGGTTCTTCAGGCTGAGGAAGCCGCAATCGAGATGGCGAACGTCGGTACGACACTCGGCGCAATCGATATCGCGGCACGACAAGTCATCACGTCTGCAGGATATGGTGAATACTTCACTCATCGAATCGGTCACGGAATTGGAATCGAAGTACACGAACACCCCTCGATGGCAGCGAACAATGACATGACCGCCCAAGTCGGGATGACGTTCACAGTCGAACCGGGTATCTATCTACCGGGAGTCGGCGGAGTCCGTATTGAAGACGATCTCGTCATGACAGAAAGTGGTCCCATCACATTGACGAGTTATCCGAAAACTCTTCAAGAGATTGAATGACAAAAAGTGCGATCCATTCTCAAGGATCGCACTTTTTACATATCTTAATAAAACAAGCGCAGCATGACATCCCGTTGCGGTACGTCATAACGTTCCATCTTCTCTAAAAAGGCACATTTGTCATATGGGACCGCCTTCAGTTCAAGAGCAATCCCGGTTTCTCCTTCAGATAATATGGCAAAGCGAGCCAGGTCATCTTTCGCCACTCCGAGCGCACCAGGATTGACGTAGCGCTTGGTGTCATCTTCAAACAGATGGACAGGATGGTGATGTCCGAATAACACGATTTCTCCTGTATATGCTCCATACAGTCGCTGCATATTTTCCAGTGTCGGTTCGAGAATCTCGTGAAACGGTTCTTCGACAATCGTGGCGTGGCGTCGTTCGGTCGGGATATGATAATGAATGCCGAACACCGTTTCGCCAACCATTTTGACGGACATTGTTCGTGGAAGGGATTCGATGACATCTGCATATCGAGTCTCTAGATGACGTGCAACCCACTCATGGTGTGGGCGCGTATGAGCATAACTTTCTGGATGACCGTGTCCAGCCAAAAGGGAAAGAACCGCTTCATCATGATTCCCAGAAATCATATGCGTTCCCCGGTCTAACAAACGCTCCATGACCGCATTAGAGTCCGGTCCCATTGCAATCATGTCACCGAGCGACCAGATGACGTCGACCCGCTCCGCATCCATGACTTGAAGTGCAGCCTCCAACGCCTCGAGATTTCCATGAACGTCCGTGACCACTCCAATCTTCATCGCGTTCCCCTCACTTTCGGTATTGATGGACGACGTTGACGCCGCCTGTCACATCGATGATGGCACCTGTGATCATGTCCGAGTCTTCTTGTAATAAGAACGAAATCAAACGCGCGATATCTTCTCCTGTCCCGTGTCGACCGACCGGAGTTCCTTCATCCACTTCCGCTTCATCAATGCGCATCTCCTTTTGAGAGCCGACGATATTGCCCGGATTGACCATGTTCGCCGTAATCCCGAACGGGGCCTCTTCTAGCGCGACCGATTTTGTCAAACTGACGAGTCCCGTCTTTGCAGCGGCAAACGCAGAACGATGGATCCAGCCAGGGGCCGTCCCACTTTCCGGAAACCCATACGAGATGATGCGTCCAAATCGATTTGAGCGCATGGAAGGAATCGCACGACGCATCAACCAAAATGAGGCGGACAGGTTGCCCGTGAGTACTTCGTCCCACTCTTCGTCTGTCAATTCGACGAGCGGTTTCCGCTCAAAGATATATGGACCTGCATTTAAAATCAAGGCGTTCGGTTCACCAAAACGTTCGACCGCTTTCTCATAGGCTGAGAGCAGTTGTTCGCGGTCCGTCAATCCGGCCTCGATCATATGTATCCGTTCATGTTCCCAGTCAATCGGATTCCGTTGCAAAATGCTGACGTGCCACCCATCTTGTAACAGACGCTCCGTCACTACGCGTCCGATCCCTTTGGCACCAGATGTAATCATTACATGTTTCATCGCCCTACCTCCTCCGCCTTATTTTACCCGTTCTTTCACACGAATTCCAAACTTGGACATGTCGTGAACATCGTCATGAAAAAATTCACGCATTTTCATGGCGAAAAAGCGTGAAAACTGAAAGAAGTGGTATACTATATATGTAAGCCGAACGTATATTTCGAGCGAAAGGTTGGGATTTACATGGCAATTGTATACAAACACATTTTATCTGCCGTTGACGGCTCTAAAGAGGCAGAACGTGCATTTGAAACAGCAATCGATGTCGCGATTCGTAACGAAGGAAAACTGTACGTTGGTCATGTGATTGATACGCGTACGTTTGCGACTGTAGAAGCTTACGACCGCACAATCACAGAGCGTGCCGAGACATATGCGAAAGAGTTACTTGAAGACTATGTCAATCGCGCGAAAGAGCGTGGCGTAAAAGAAGTCGAAACGGTGATTGAATACGGTTCCCCGAAAGTGACGATTGCGAAAAAGATTGCACCTAACCATGATATTGATCTTATTATTTGTGGTGCGACAGGTTTAAACGCCGTTGAACGGTTCTTTATCGGAAGCGTTTCTGAAAGCATCGTCCGTTATGCGAAATGTGACGTCCTTATCGTTCGTCAATAATCACCCATCCATCAAAAAGGGTCTTGCGCAATCGCAAGACCCTTTTCCTATGCATTATAACACCTTGACTGTAACCGTTTTACGACCAAATTGAATCGCTGCATTTTGCGAATACATTAAGATGTCAATTTTATTTCCTTTGATGGCGCCACCAGTGTCAGCTGCCGTGTAGGTACCCATCGACTTGCCCCCTACGAATACTTGCACTTTCGTTCCGAGTGGAATGACGCGCGGGTCTACCGCGACTACATTTCGCTTTTGGGTACGAACGTTCCATCCAAGTGCTGTCTTACCTGAACAACCCTTGCAGTACGGTGTATATGCGGACGCTTTCATCGTATACGTCTTCACGCTTGCTGGTTTGAGCGGTTTAGGAGCACTTACAGTACGTAAGTTCTTTGTAGGAACCCATCCGGCCTTCCCTTTATAGTTCACGCGAATCCAAGCACCTCGAGAACCTGTACGTTGAAGACGATCACTCGCCGTCATCTTCCCAATCACTCGTGCATTTGATTTCCCATCTGCATAGACCATCTTCGAACCTGACTTTGTTGCAACATATACTTTTTTCGTAGCTGCTTCTACTGGTGAAGTGGGTAGAGCAAATGCAAATACGGCGATGGCGAGAAGTAAGAGCGTCATGATTTTTTTCAACATACGTTTATTCGTCCTCTCTTCGTCAATTTGGTTTCATTTCATATCATCATCTATCGAACGAGTGACTTGTCACTCCAATTGAATATTTCGTCCAGATAACTATATGACGAAACATCAGTCAGTGCCGTTACACTTCCTGTTCATTTGAGTGACACGAACATTACAAATCGATGTCAAAATTAAAGGTTTATCGTGTTAGATTGACATTTAAATCGAATACGAGATATTTTTATAAATTAAAATCCAATATATGGTTTATTCATGACATAAACATTGCAAAACGATGTAAATGAAGCGCCTAATGTTACAAAGGAGAAAACATTTGTCCTACTTACGATTCTTGATATTAGTAAAAAAGACTCATGAAAAAAACCCACGTTACACGAAGTAACGTGGGTTCGTTTCGTATTATGCGTGTGCTTCGACAAGGTTTGCAATGCGTACCGTGTCGCGCGCGATGACCAATTCTTCGTTCGTCGGGATGATGATGACTTTAACTGGTGAGTGCGGATAGTTGATGAACAACTCTTTTCCGCGAGCACCGTTGTTAAGTGAAGGATCCCAGTAGACACCCATGAATTCAAGACCGCGAAGGATGCGTTCACGGATGACGTCCGAGTTCTCACCGACGCCCGCTGTGAAGATGATGGCGTCGACACCATTCATTTCAGCCGCATATTGACCGATGTAACCGTGAATACGGTTCGAGAAGATTTTCAATGAAACTTCTGCACGATGGTTGCCTTCTGCAGCCGCTTGCTCGATGTCACGCAAGTCACTTGAGATACCAGAAAGACCGTACACGCCAGACTCTTTGTTCATGACGTTCAATACATCTTCAGCAGACTTCCCTGTTTTTTGCATCAAGAACGGGATGAGGGCCGGGTCCAAAGAACCTGAGCGCGTTCCCATCGTGATTCCTTCGAGTGGTGTGAAGCCCATCGTTGTATCGATTGAGCGACCACCTGCTACTGCAGCGATCGATGCACCGCTACCGAGGTGACATGAAATCAAACGCAAGTCTTCTAGCGGACGACCGAGAAGTTCTGCCGCACGCTGTGTGACATACTTGTGGCTCGTTCCGTGGAAGCCGTATTTACGTACACCATGTTCTGTATAGTATTCATAAGGAAGACTGTACAAGAAATTCTCTTCAGGCATTGACTGGTGGAACGCTGTATCGAATACCGCTACTTGTGGGACATTCGGCAAAATTGCCTGGAATGCACGAATACCTGTCAAGTTTGGTGGGATGTGAAGTGGTCCGAGTTCTGTGAACGATTCGATGTTCTTCATGACTTCATCGTCAATGACGACCGAATCCGCATACAACTCTTTTCCGTGTAACACACGGTGACCTACACCAGAAATCTCATCGAATGATTGGATGATATCCAATTCGATCAACTTCTCCAACGTCAATTCAACCGCTTCTTTGTGCGTGTGAAGTGGTGTGACCACGTTGAACTTCTGTCCTTCACCGTACTTGATTGTAAAAATCGCATCTTCTTTCCCTACACGCTCTACAAGTCCGACTGCGAGCAACTCTTCCGTTGGCATCTCGAGTAACTGGAACTTGAGCGATGAACTACCCGCATTGACTGCCATAATTTTCGTCATGTCATACACCTCTTACCTTTCGTTTTAAACGCATATCTTTATCTGTTCAATTTAAAACTGATAACTGTATCATAATGAAGATACTTGATTTTGCATACCTTTTTCAAGTATTTTGTCCATTATTTTTGAGTTGTTTTGAACCAATCATCAATCTGTTTCACAACATTGGCTACCGCTCTGACATCAGTGAATGACGGAAGTTCCACAAATAGCGCTTGTTTTGGCCGTGTGACGCCTTCTCCTACTTTTTGAAGGAGCAATAAGCTTTTCGCGTAACGTTCGTCTTTAAACATCGTCGTCGGAAGTTGAATGACCCCTTTCACAACAGCCTCACGGTCCATCCATTGTTTTAATTTCCCTTCGTCATCCTGTTCAAACAAATTGTTCGGGATGACAAATAATCCATGCCCACCTGGTTTCGTATGGCGAATCGCCTGTTCCATCAAGAGGAAATGCGAATAGGCATGTCCTTGTTCTCGTTTCATGTCGTATCCGGCTGCCACTTCATCATTTGGATAATATCCGATTGGCAAGTCAGCAACGGAAAGGTCGCTCGGTTCAACAAACAGAGGAGCAAGGGCGTCTTGATGGAAGTAGGATACTGGTTCTCCTAACAAGTTACTAATGGAATAGGAAAGACGAAGCAACAGTTCATCCACTTCGACCGCTTGCGCTGTCGCATCTTTTAACTGAGAGAGAACGGCGTGCGTCAACGTACCTGTCCCACTACCTAAATCTAGAATCGTCGCGTTTTCCTTAAGTAGCTTCGAAGCTAGATAACCCATAAATAGGCTGACCGCATCCGGTGTCGGTTGATTGTTCGGGGGGAGTTGTGTCGTTTCTTCCAAGACGAGTAAACTCACTGCTTTACGGACATCGTCCATCTTCTCTTTTTCAATGTCAACATGGTCAAATACTTGGACGAGTGCCTCGATCGGTAATACATCCAGGTCGTTGACCAGTTTCTTCGCTTCCTTCTTCCAATCACGATAGAGTTGTTCAAAACGTTCCATTTTCGTTCATCCTTTCCATACAAAACCGGCCCCCATGAGAGGACCGGTCGGTTCACGTACTAGTGTAAGCTATTTTAATCAATTTCGCCAAACGAATCAATTCGCTTGTTCGAACGCCTCAAGTGCCGCCGCGAAATCAACTTCATCTGTCATTTCATCCATATATTGTACATATTGGACAACGCCATTCGAATCGACGACGAATACAGAACGCGCAAGGAGACGCATTTCTTCAATTAAAACACCATATGCTTTTGCGAACGAAAGATCGCGGTGGTCCGAGAGGGTGACTACGTTATCTAAACCAGATGCAGAACACCAACGGCGCTGTGCGAACGGCAAATCGTTCGATACAGTCAAGACTGTACCACCGAGTGATGAGGCCTTTTCGTTGAACTCACGCGTTTGTGCATCACATACGCCTGTATCGATTGAAGGAATGACACTGATTAGTTTTTTCCCCGGATAGGTTGCTAACGTCACTTCTTCTAAAGCAGTCGTCAAGACGCGGAAATCAGGAGCTTGATCTCCTACCTTCACTGGATTTCCTTGTAATGTTACGTTGTTCCCTTTAAATGTTGGCATGTACTCATCCCCTTTGTTGTAGTTACTCGTTCATCATATCGATGAACTTGAGCCTTTGACAAACTTCCTGCTTTTGGCTCTGTTTCAGTTTTCCCTATATCGGTAGGAAGAAACACGTTATAATAAAGAGGACACCATTGACAAAGGGGATGACTCAGATGAGAAACAACGTCTATTTGTACCATCGTAACGTCAACGAATTCACAAAAGAAGTGAAGAAACTGAGAGAAATCGGGGAAAAACACGGGTTCAACATCGTAAATCAACCGGAGGACGCGAACATCATCGCTGCAGTCGGCGGGGACGGGGCATTTTTACAGGCGGTTCGCTACACAGGCTTTCGTCAAGACGCCATCTACGTTGGCTTCGGTCGTGGATTGAACGAGTTTTATTGTGATTTCGACATACATAAACTCGATGAAGTCGACCGCCTCTTCTCGGACAACTCGATGCGAATCGAAGAAGGTCTCGAAGTCCGGAAGTATCCACTTCTTTCAGCATCGATCAACGAATCGACACCGCTCCTCTGTTTAAATGAGGCTTCGATTAAATCAAGTATTATCAAATCACTCGCCATCGAGGTCTATATCGACGATCTACATTTCGAAACATTCCGTGGGGACGGAATGGTTGTATCGACGCCGACGGGATCGACTGCCTATAACAAATCTCTCAGCGGTGCGGTCGTCGACCCACTCATCCCATGTATGCAAGTGAGTGAGATCGCTTCGGTCAACAACAATCGCTATCGCACACTCGGCTCATCCTTTATCGTTCATGATTCGCGTAAGTTGTCACTCCGCATCGTCGAAGACGGCAACGACTACCCGATTATTGGGATGGATAACGAGGCGCTCAGCTTGAAGTACACAGACCGAATCGATATCGAACTCTCGGACCAGGTCATCAAGACTGTCAAGCTTCGGACCAACTCGTTCTGGCATAAAGTGCAACGTTCATTCTTCTGATGTAAAAAAAGAGTTGCTTCATCCCTTTCGGATGAAGCAACTCTTTTTTTACAGCGTGGCTTTTTCTGCTTCGTACACTGGTTGCCCTTCGACGACAGTCATGACAAGACGGTTGTGCAGGATGTCTTCCCCACTCAATTTAAAGAAATCTTCATCCCATACTGTGAAGTTGGCATTGTAGCTTTGAACCAATAGCCCGTTTCTTCCGTGCGTCCCTGTAGCAACATGAGGCGAATATGTGAAGCTGCGAAGAGCTTCATACATCGAAAGACGTTCACTCGGATTTAGCGTGCTCGACCCGTGAAACGATTGTCGCATCACCGCTCCAAACAATCCCTTTCGAACGTCAACAGATGAAATCGGCGCGTCACTTCCTCCTAACACCAATGCTCCCGTATCGAGTAAAGACTTGAATCGATAGACATCATGCACACGCTCATTGCCCAACCGCTCGAACAGCATGTCCATGTCATCCGATAAAAATACCGGCTGTGCATCAATCAAAACAGGCAATGATTTGATTCGGTTGATCAATGAGTCATTCAATAAAGAGGCATGGATAATTCGATCTCGTGTCCCTTTTCTGGCAGGGTACTTTTCAAGCAGGCCGACAAATTGCTCAACCGCCGCATCACCGATCACATGCGCTGCCACATTCATCCCGTATGTTCGTGCTTTTTTCACAAGTGCCTCGAGATGATCTGGTCGATGCACTTCAATTCCTCGTTGACTCCGATCATCCGCATACGGTGCAGATAACAGAGCGGTGCGTCCACCGAACGAACCGTCGACAAAGAGTTTCATCGCACCGAAGTCAAACCGTTTCCGACGCGTCATCGCATCTTGCTGGATGACACGATCCACCACCTGTTCGTGAACGAGAAGGTGTGCTTGAAACGGAAGTTCATCCAGTACATCTTCGTACGCTTGAATCGTCTCGAGTGGATCTCCATGATAGAACAAGTCTTCCGTATGGGCGCCAACGACTCCATGTGCGAATAATGAATCGATTGCCCGGCGAAGAGAAGCGGCATTTTTCTTACGATTCCCACTCAATTCTTTATATAAGAGATCTAGTGCAGCATCATATAGGACGCCATTCAATTTGCCTTCTTCACCTCGCCCAAGTTTTCCACCTTCGATCACCGTATGGTGGATCAGTCCAAGTCGTTCAAGTCCTTTCGAGTTCACGACGGCTACGTGACGACAGACACGCTTCAACACGACAGGACGGTCGTCAATCACTTCATCAATCATCTCGCGTGTCGGCATGTCACCGAGCAGACGATCATCAAACCCTTCTGCGACGATCCAATCGTCGTCCGACCCTCGTTGCTTCATCGTTTCAAGTAATTCTCGAAGATCCGTCGCTTCACTCGCATCGACACGGTCGAGCGCTTCGCCGTATCCGACAAGGTGAATATGTGAATCGGTAAAGGCCGGATACACACTCTTTCCTTCCAAATTCACAATCTCCTCGATGCGACCCGCATATGTACGTCGGAGATGTCCCTCATCCCCCATCTTCAAGACGCGTCCATGCTCAATAAACATGGCACGTTCCATCTCACCTGGTTTATTCAATGTGTAGATGTTCCCGTTGACCCATAGTGTACCCATCTGACGATTCCTCCTTGATTGAAAAAAGATTGACGTCTACGTTTTTCCCGTTTCCGTCAATCTTTATGCATCGTTTATTTTTTTAGCAATTCCTGCTGTTCTAACCCTTTATCCACACGTTGACGAATTTCATTGGCTCCGTTCTCATCGAATCGACCGAGCACCCGCTCACCGATTTCGACCGCAGTGCCATACTCTCCATGCAAGAACTTGTTTTCCGCAAGCGTCAAGGCGATATGGACCTCGTTGTCACGGCGACGGAAGCGGTTTGCATATTGGAGCAACTGTTCCGCATACGTCACTTGACGAATCAGTGCATGGACACGGTCACGGAAGTTGTCCATCATCTCTTCGACATCATGGCTAAGGCCGACGATATACGTCATGTTGAACGGTGCCTTGTCAAACTGTTCGTCTAACGACTGGACACCTTTTTGGAGCTGACGTAAGTCGTTTGACAGATCATTCGGAACAACCGGCATCGCACTTTTCGCTAACAGGCGACGATGCCCAGACAATTCTTTTTTCCACGTTTCTAACTTGTGACGGACCTCAAGCTCTTCTTTACGTAATGAATTCGTATCCTCAATGAAACGCTCATGCATGGCACTGAATTGGTCAAGTGACCGTTTCGCTTCCTGCACTTTGGATTTGATCATACTAAACGGTAACATTTGCGCGACGAGAGCTTGTTCAATATCAAGTACATTCGCCGTGAGAGTCGTTCGTTCACGTTCTAATTGTTCGAATTCTTCTCCGACGCGTGCATTGATCTCATAATTGCTTACAAGTCGAGACATTTCCGTCTGTAAGTGATTCATGATTTCGCTAGATTGCAATTCGCGCTCTTGTATCGTCGCAAATTCTTTTTTCACGTATTGGCGGGCATCGACCTCTGTTCGGAATGCTTCGAATAATTGATCGATATCCGAGCTCAACTGTTGCATGTCCTCTTCAAAATGATCAAATTCCAAGCGTTCGATTCGAGCCATCAACTCTTCTCGACGATCTTCCGCTTGATCGATTTCTTCCATTAATCCAAGTGGTTCAAGCGCATACCCGTCCATTTGCATTTCTTTATGTCCAGCCCGGAGTTGTTGAAGTTGTTGTTTCAGTTCCACTTGAACCGTACGTACAAATTGCGGAATGATCCGAATCAGTTCACGGATGTGTCCTACTTGATTCGATAAGGCTTGTCCGGTTTCAAATGCTTCAGAAACTTGACCGACCTGCTTTAAGTTGATCATCTCACTGCGTTTCGCCTCGGCAGCGGCAATCTCTTGTTCCACCAATGCATAGGTTGGTCCGAACGCATGGTTTTGTGAATTCAATGTCTTGCGGAACTGATACAACTCTTTCTCATCCTGCTTCACAATGTCCATAAGCGAGGTATGATGCGTCGTAAATTCATCCATCTCATCGAGCATGGCGTGTACCATCGTCTCGAGCTCTTCAATGAGTTGTTCAGTTGCATTCAAGTCAGCTTTGACTTTCATGAAACGATATTTATCCAAGTCTTCCTCAGCCCGGTATAACGCTTCATCGATTTGACCTGCATGTACACTGACTAACTCATCCCAAGATTGATGCCAACGATCAAACTTTTCTTTTGTTTCCCCTTCCATCGGCCACTGTTTGAATTTCTGGAGTTCGACGGGTATGCTCGCACTGAGCACACTTTGTTTCCTCATATCCAAGTCGTCAATTTTTTGGTAAAAATTCCTTCGAATGAGCATACTCCCCAACATGCCGCCTAATACGACGACGATGATTCCAATGATTAATCCATAAATTCCGTAATCCATCTTTGTCACAACCTCCAAGCCGCTTTCGTGGACTTATGTACCTTTATATTAAAAAAAGAAGTATTTTATAAGAATAGATATACCTAATCATATTATAGAACCAACGATTTGCATAGGTTTTCCAATGGTTTCAGTGGAGATTGTTCATTTTTTCGGAACTTTCTAACAAGACAAATCTTAAATTTGCGTGTACCATAATGCTAAATTCTAAAAACACGAAAGATGGAGGGGAATTTATATGTTCCAAACGACATCGTACTCAGGTGATTTGACAGCCGGTTACGAACTATTAAACAAGCAACTCGCCGCATTATTAGAGGGCGAAACAAATACAGTGGCCAACCTTGCCAACGCCAGCGCTTTACTCAACCAATTTTTAGATCGGATCAACTGGGTCGGATTCTACGTGACTGATTCTGAAGACAGTCTAATCTTAGGACCATTTCAGGGACTCCCGGCTTGCGTTCACATCGCGTTCGGTAAAGGGGTTTGTGGAACTGCGGCAGCTACACAAGAAACACAGCTCGTGGCCGATGTTCATCAATTCCCTGGTCATATCGCATGTGATGCGGCTTCGAATTCTGAAATCGTCGTCCCTCTCGTACGTGACGGGAAAACAATCGGCGTGCTCGATATCGACAGCCCGGAGTTCGACCGTTTCTCAGAAATCGACCGTCAAGGACTCGAACGTTTTTGCGAAACACTTCTTCGCTATATTTGATTGACAAGAGATGGTATTCATCGTATACTCATCTTTGTGCATGAAATGACGATAGCAGTCACAGACAAACGTATCCACCTTTCGGGCCTCGACTTTTGTCGGAGGGGCATCTCGTAGCTTCGCTATCAAGTGAAGGTGCTTGCACCTAGAAAGGGGCGTTACTCGTCTTTGACACCGTTGTTCTTTTGTGCAAAATACATGAACAACAAGGAGGAGTCCAATCATGGCTCGTTACACAGGTCCAGCTTGGAAACTCTCGCGTCGCTTAGGCATCTCGCTTAGCGAAACGGGTAAAGAATTAGCAAAACGTCCTTACGCACCAGGTCAACACGGAAATGGTCGTAAGAAAATCTCAGAATACGGTCTTCAGCTTCAAGCGAAGCAAGCACTTCGTCACATGTACGGAGTGAACGAGAAGCAATTCCGCCGCATCTTCAACGATGCTGGTAAAATGCCAGGCATCCACGGTGAGAACTTCATGTTCTTGCTCGAATCACGCCTTGACAACCTCGTTTACCGTTTCGGCCTCGCTCGCACACGTCGTGGAGCACGCCAACTCGTCAACCACGGTCACATCACTGTTGATGGATCACGCGTTGACATCGCGTCTTACCGCGTAAAACCAGGTCAAGTTATCGCTGTTCGTGAAAAGTCGAAAAACGTAAAAGCAATCGCTGAAGCACTTGAAGTAGCACCAGCTACAAAAGACTTCGTATCGTTTGACGCTGAGAAACTCGAAGGTACATTCGTACGTCTCCCAGAACGCGCTGAACTCAACGACCAAATCAAAGAGCAACTCATCGTCGAGTACTACTCACGTTAATGCTTTTTATCCCCTTCTTCACGAAGGGGATTTTTTTATTTCTTCAAAATTTCTTGCCGAATGCGTCCCATTTGCGTATCGAGGGCATCCGCCATGAGTGACGCTTCAATCAGCTCTTCTTTCGATGATTCTGGCACGGCATGTTGATATTTGTACTGAAGCTTATGTTCCGTTGCCGCCCAAAAGTCCATGGCGAGTGTCCGAATCTGAATCTCCGCAGGCACCCAGATGATTCGTTCTGCCAAGTAGACTTTCGTTTTCACGATGAGATGTAAGCTCCGATACCCGCTCGGTTTTGGATGTTTGATGTAATCTTTGATTTCGATGATATCTAAATCATCTCGCGCCTCTAGATGTCGCAAGATTTCATAAATATCGTCGCGGAAGCTCGTAACAATCCGAATGCCCGCCACATCGTGCACATGTTCCCAAAGCGCCGAAACTTCCAAAGGCAAGTCTTTCCGTTTCATCTTGCGCACGATGGACGGCAATGTCTTCATTCTCGTCTTCACATGTTCAATCGGTGAATACCCGAGTCTCGTCTGCCAGTCCAAGTCGATGATCCCGAGATCGCTCTCAAGTTCCGTGATCGCCATTTCATAATAACGAAAGTGTTCGCGCCATTGATGGAACTGCTCACCGAAAAATTCTTCTATCTCCATCGCCATCCCTCCTATCTTCCCATTTTAGCAAATCCGAACCACACGTCATGTATAAAAAAGTCCATTCCTCAACAAATGAGGAACGGACATCGTGATTATACGTGACGAATCACAAAGTATTTCTTCTTACCACGGCGAATGATGGTGAATTCACCGAGCGTGTCTTCGCGCGTAATCATTTTATCGAGCGCTTGTTCACGTTCGCCGTTCAAGTAAATCGCTCCGTTCGTCACATCTTCACGTGCCTGACGTTTCGATGGTGAGATCTTCGCTTCGACGATGAGGTCGACAAGGTTGCGTTCACCGTCAAGTTCGAATTGCGGCATGCCTTTAAACGCATCTTCCATATCTTCCGGTTGAAGCGACGTCAAATCTCCGCTAAAGAACGCTTTCGTGATGCGCTCCGCTTGTTCAAGTCCTGCTTCACCGTGGACAAGCTTTGTCATCTCTTCTGCGAGTCGGCGCTGTGCCACGCGCTTTTCAGGCGCTTCTGTCACTTCGGCTGCAAGTGCCTCAATCTCTTCATGCGACATGAACGTGAAGTATTTGATGAACTTGATGACATCTGCATCGTCGACGTTGATCCAGAACTGGTAGAACTCATATGGCGACGTCTTATCCGCATCTAACCAAACCGCACCGCCCGCTGTCTTCCCGAACTTTTGTCCGTCCGACTTTGTGACGAGTGGCACGGTGAGACCGAACGCTTTTTCAGAGTGACCAAAGCGACGAATCAATTCAAGACCTGCCGTGATGTTCCCCCATTGATCACTTCCACCGACTTGAAGACGACATTTCTCTGTCTCGTATAGTTTCAAGAAGTCGTAAGATTGGAGCAACATGTAAGAGAACTCTGTGTACGAGATCCCGTTCTCCATACGTGAATCGACAGAGTCTTTCGCGAGCATGTAACTGATTGGGAAGTGCTTCCCAATGTCGCGCAGGAAGTCGATGATTGACATCTCTTCCGTCCATTCGTAGTTGTTGCGAATCGTGATCGGGTTCTCCCCTTCAAGTGGAAGGAATCGGCTCAACTGATCCTTGATGCGATCGGAGAAGAGCTTGACCGTATCCAACGTGTTTAGTGAACGTTCATCCGAACGACCAGACGGGTCACCAATCATCCCTGTCGCCCCACCGACGAGCGCGATGACCTGATGGCCGGCCTGCTGGAAACGTTTCAGCGTCAAGATCGGGAGCAAGTGCCCGATGTGAAGCGAGTCCGCCGTCGGATCAAATCCCGTGTATAACGTCGTCGGTTGTTTGAGTTGTTCTTTTAATCCTTCTTCATCTGTCATTTGGTTGACAAGTCCTCGAAACTCTAAATCGTTTAATAGTTCCATTTGTTCCACTCCTTCGATTGACATAAAAAAACGTCCCTTCTCATATGAGAAGGGACGGAGATTCCGCGGTACCACCCTACTTGTCGCAATTTGCGACCGCTTGAGCGAGAGATAACGGTCTCGAACCGGCCCGAAGGCACGCTCTAAAAGTGTAATTCATCGATTGACATTGGCTAGTTCACAGCAACCACTAGCTTTCTGGACAAGAGGCCCGTCGACTACTTCGCTTTCTTCACAGCGTCATTATCTTGTTGACTATGCTATTCATTTTATAAGCATCGTTTTCAACTTGTCAACTCTTACAATGAAACTTGCACGAGACTTCGGTTTCGAGGTAAGGTGTAGGTTGAATTGTGCTATAATCGAATATATTACTGTCTAAAATAGTTTTACACCATATTTAAGGAGGCTGTCATGCTGCAGAAGATTCGAGACTTATGGAATAATCCGACGTCATTGAAAGTACGTCGTTATGCCAATGTTATGTATGATGTGTCGTGGAACGTCCTACTCCTGACCATCATTTCTGTTGTACTCATCGGGTTTTTAGGTGCTGGAATTGGTGTCGGATATTTCGCGTCACTCGTCAAAGATATGCCGACCCCGGCTTATAAAACGATGACTGCGCAAATCAATACGTATACATCGACTTCCAATATCTACTTCGGAAGCGGGGAGCGCATCGGGAACTATACGACCGATGAGGTACGAATCCCGATTCCAGTAGAAAAAGTTTCTCCATACGTTGTCGATGCACTACTTGCGACGGAAGATGTCGAATTCTATGAGCACGATGGCGTCGTTCCAAAAGCGACGTTACGCGCTATTTTACAAGAAGCAACAGGATCTGAAGATCGCACGGGTGGTTCAACGTTGACGCAACAATTGATTAAAAACCAAATGTTGACGAACGAAGTATCTTTCGAACGGAAAGCAAAAGAAATATTACTCGCCCTTCGTCTAGAGAAGGCGATGGACAAAGATGAAATTTTAAACGCCTATCTGAACGTCGTCTCATTCGGACGTAACTCGATGGGACGTAACATTTCAGGGATTGAGGCCGCCGCTCGCGGTGTGTTCAATACTTCGGCAGAGAAATTGACACTTCCACAAGCCGCTTTCCTTGCCGGTATCCCAAAAAACCCATTCTTCTACACACCTTACTATCAAGGTGGCGTCATCAAAGAGGACGTATCGGGTGCGGTTAACCGAATGAAAACGGTATTGAACCGCATGTACGTTGCAGGAAAGATCACGAAAGAAGAATATGATGCCGCTTATAACTACGACATCACGCAAGACTTCATGCAGACTCAGACGAAGCCTCGCGACAAATATCCGTACGTGGTAGACGAAGCAGAACTTCAAGCACGCCAAATCGTAACGGATTATCTATTGGAGCAAGATGGAATTGAAATCAATGAGTTGAGCTCGGAGGAACAGGACTCTGTCCGTTCGACTTATGCGAAGCGTGCTCATAACATGTTGCGTCAAGGTGGGTTCAACATCCGTTTGACATTGGATAAAGAAATTCACGAAGCGATGCAACAACCGGCTAAAAACGCTGGCAACTTCGGACCGAATCAAACGATTAAAGATGAGAACCGCACACTTCCTGAACAAACCTCTTCTGTCATGATTGAGAATAAGACCGGGAAAGTACTCGGATTCGTCGGAGGTCGCTACATCAATGGCAAGACCGACGATTTGAACCGTGCTTTCTGGGCAGAACGTCAAATCGGATCGACTGCAAAACCGATTCTTGTCTATTCAAATGCGATTGAAGCTGGCATGATTACACCTGCCACTCAAATCATTGACGAGGAGTATTTCTATAAGTTTACTGGTCCGGGACAACCGAAGAAACAAGTTCAAAACGAAGGGAAAACGTATCGCGGTGCTGTCACAGTACGCGATGCGCTCAAGCTCTCCTTGAACGTTCCGGCTGTTAAGATTTATGAAGAACGTAACCAAAAACCTGCTGATACGCAGAAATTAGTCGACATGGGGATTCCGGTATCTGAAGGAAACCGTTATGCTTCAGCGATGGCACTCGGTACCGGGGAAGTCAAGCCAATCGATTTGGCCGCCTCTTATGCGATGCTAGCAAATTACGGTGAACACGTGGAGCCGTACTTCATCCAAGAAATCGAATATCAAGGTGAAGTCATTTACGAAGCGAAGCCGAAGAAAACGCGTATTTTCACAGAACGTACCTCTTATCTCGTGGTGGATATGCTCCGCGACGTCTACACGTCAGGTACTGCGACATATGCACAATCATTGCTCAGCGTTCCTGGCGATTGGATGGGTAAAACCGGTACGACGAACGATCAACGTGATTCGTACTTGGTCGGGTCGAACCCGAACGTTACACTCGCTGTCTGGTCAGGTTATGATTCACAACGCCTCTCAATGCTAGATGGTTGGGATTATGGACGTTACTATCAACGGACACAGCGCATCTGGTCGCAAACGATGAATCGTGTCTATGCGGATGACCCAGAAGCTCTAGGCGTCAGCGCACGCTTCTCACAACCTTCAACCGTCACTTCAAAAGACTTCCAAGACTCAGGTTCATTCTCTGAGAAGAAGAAAGTAGAAGAGAAAGAAAAAGAAGAGGAAGAGAAGAAGAAAGAAGAAGAGGCCAAGAAAGAGGCCGAAGAAGCAAAGAAAGAAGCTGAGGAGAAGAAACAAGAGGCTGCTGCCGATGCTGCCGCTAAGAAAAAGGCTGAAGAAGAAGCTAAACAAAAAGCAGACGCCGAAGCAAAGAAAAAAGCTGAGGAAGACGCGAAGAAGAAAGCTGAAGAAGAGGCTAAACAAGAAGCCGAACAACAAGCTGAAGAAGAAGCAGATGCTGATGCTAACGGTGAATAAACAAAGGGTCGACACACGATGTGTCGACCCTTTGTTTATCTTAATCTTCCATTGTCGAGAGGTCACCTGTTTCAAGATTCAATTCCCAAGCCTTCAAGACGCGACGCATGATCTTCCCACTTCGCGTTTTCGGCAACTTGTCCTTGAATTCGATTTCACGTGGTGCCGCATGCGCAGCCAATCCTTCTTTGACGAACTGCTGGATTTCTTGTTTTAACTCATCAGACGGTTCATAACCTTTACGTAGCGCAATGAACGCTTTGATGATTTCGCCTCGGACCGGGTCCGGTTTTCCGATGACACCCGCTTCAGCCACAGCCGGATGTTCCACGAGTCGACTTTCCACTTCAAACGGTCCGACCCGTTCTCCTGCTGTCATGATGACGTCGTCGACCCGACCTTGGAACCAGAAATAGCCGTCTTCGTCCATATAAGCAGAATCACCTGACACATACCAATCTCCCCAGAAGTAACTCTCATACTTCGCATCGTTCTTCCAAATCTTCCTCATCATCGACGGCCAAGGCGTCTTGAGTGCCAAGTTCCCCATTCGGTGTGGTGGAAGTGGTTGACCCCGGTCATCCAAAATAGCCGCTTCGCAACCTGGGATCGGTTTCCCCATTGAGCCCGGTTTGATGTCCATCGTCGGATAGTTACAAATCATCATCGCACCGGTTTCTGTCATCCACCACGTATCATGGATTCGAAGATCAAATGCTTCGTGTCCCCAACGAATGACTTCTGGATTTAGCGGCTCACCGACGGATAAAATATGACGAAGTGAAGACAAATCATACTTCTCAAACGCTTCGTCGCCAGCGCCCATGAGCATGCGGAACGCCGTCGGGGCACTATACCAAACTGTCACGCCAAACCGTTCAATGACCGAATACCAAAATTCAGGATTGAAGCGTCCACCAACGATGACGTTTGTCGCACCATTTAAGAAAGGCGCAAAAATACCGTAGCTCGTCCCCGTCACCCATCCAGGGTCAGCCGTGCACCAGTAAATATCATCCGGTTGAAGATCGAGTACCCATTTGCCGGTCATCATATGTTGAATCATCGCATTATGGACGTGGAGAACCCCTTTTGGTTTTCCTGTTGAGCCCGATGTATAGTGTAAAATCAGACCGTCTTCACGGTCGACCCACGTCAATTCGAGATCTGTCGTCGCATCGTTCGCCAGTTTACGATAATCGAGCACCTTTTCCGACTCTTCGACATCGTCCCCAACGAGTAGAATTGTCTCTAAATGAGGCAACTGATCGACCGGAATGCGCGGCAACAGTTCTTTCGTCGTCACAATCACTTTCGCTTCCGAGTCGAGCAAACGGTCGTGAACCGCCTGTTCCATGAACGCCTCAAACAATGGACCGACGATGGCCCCTCGTTTGATTGCACCGAGCAAAATAAAATAAAGTTCTGGCTGACGTGGCATAAAGATAAAGACGCGGTCGCCTTTCTCCACACCAATCGACTTCAGAACATTACCAGAACGATTACTTTCTTTCTTCATATCCGCATACGTGTACCGCTCTTCTCGATCCCCATCGAAATAAAGCAGTGCCACTTTTGTCGCCAATTCACTTTCCGCATGGCGATCGATGGCTTCATATGCCAAATTGACTTTCCCCGTCAAATTCCATGAAAACAATGCTTCTGCTTGTGTCCATTCAAACGACTGACAAGCCTCTTCATACGACGCTAATTGATGTTCCCCTGTTAACGCTTTCAATTTTTCCATCGCTAAAGATTCGCCTCCCCTGTAAAGATTGGTATAACCACTTTCAGTATAGTGTTAAAATTATGACAAATCAATGAATTTCCAATTTCATCAAAACAGGATGATTCCAGCTTGATGAAAGCGCTATAATAAGAGATGGAAAAGGTGGTGACCCTATGGAAAAACAATATCATTCAAAAGTGTGGCAGACCTCACAAGGTGACGTCACGATTGATGGTCCGGTGGCGCCTGACGTGTTACGGACGTATCGTCTTGATGAAGGATTGACAGCTTTTCGTGAACCGGAAGATCAGCACGAAGCACTCGTCGATATTGCTGGGTTAAAAGAAGGAAGAATCATCGTCGCCAGGCAAGACGATCTCGTGATTGGATACGTGACTTTCCTCTATCCTGACCCGTATGAGCGTTGGAGTGAAGGAAACGACCCATACATCCTTGAACTCGGGGCAATCGAGGTGAGTCCTCGCTTCCGTGGTCAACGAATCGGGAAACAATTACTCGAAGTATCGATGATGGACCCACATATGGATGACTTTTTGATTTTGACGACCGAATATTATTGGCACTGGGATTTGAAAGGTAGTGGACTCTCGATTTGGGATTATCGAAAAGTCATGGAGAAGATGATGAATCACGGTGGACTTGTTTTCTTCCCGACAGACGATCCTGAGATTGCCTCCCATCCTGCCAACTGTTTGATGGCTCGTATCGGAAAAAACGTACGACAAGAATCGATCGACCATTTTGACTCACTTCGTCTTCGCCGACGATTTATGTACGACTAAGGAGGGATTTCATGTTAATCGAACAGATGATGAATCGACATGTCGTGACGATTCAACCGACCAATACGATTGCCCATGCCGCAAAATTAATGCGTGAACATCGTGTCCGACATTTGATTGTGACAAATCCCGCTCGACAAGTCGTCGGGATTGTCGGCCAATTCGAGATGAGTGGTGCGACGAGCGTCTTTCATCCCGAAAGTGAAAACGCAGACTTTCAAAACCCTGTATCGAGCATCATGCGATCCGAGGTACCGACAGCGCATCCATTCGATTTCTTTGAAGATGCAGCTGCGTTATTTTACGAAAACCGGCTAACCTGTCTCCCTATCGTCGAACAAGGGAAACTCGTCGGTGTATTGACAGAGACCGATTTATTACGTTACTTCGTGCAATTGACAGGCGCACTCGAACCGAGTTCGCAAATTGAAATTCTCGTCGAAAATACGACCGGCACACTCGAAAAAGTGACCCGACTCCTCGCCAAAACAAACGTCAATATCATCAACGTCTTCGTTCATCCGACGAGCGATCCGTATAAACGTATCATCTCTTTCCGCGTCCAGACGATGAACCCGCTCCGAATCATCGAACGGTTGAAACGTGAAGGGTATGATGTCCTCGGTCCGGAGATGTCACGATGAGACCGATTTACATATTTGGCGAAGACGAGACGTCTTATCGCTTTCATGAGGATCACCCGTTCAATCCGTTACGACTGGAATTGACGACATCCCTTCTGATTGCAGCCGGAAAACTCTCCAAATCGGAATGTGTGTCTCCTCCACTCGCTTCGGTTGAAGCGTTAGCGCTCGTTCATGACTTTGACTACATCGAAGCCGTCCAAGCTGCGGCGGCAGGAGAACTTTCTACGCTGAAAGCGAATAAGTTTGGTCTCGGTACGGAAGACACTCCCATCTTTCCGACGATACACGAGGGAGCCGCACGGCTTGTCGGTGGGACGATTCATGCGCTCGATCTAGTTGCGAGCGGCAAAGCAGAGCGAGCCTTCCATGTTGGGGGCGGTCTACATCATGGAATGCGGCGCAAAGCATCAGGATTTTGCGTCTATAACGATGCGGCCGTCGCCATCGCACATGTGAGAAAACAATACGGGTCGCGCGTTCTCTATGTAGATACGGATGCGCATCATGGGGACGGGGTCCAATGGCTCTTCTATGACGATGATGATGTGATGACTTTATCCATACACGAGACAGGTCGCTATCTCTTCCCGGGTACCGGAATGGTGACAGAGCGAGGGAATGGGAAAGGATACGGCTATAGTTGGAACGTACCAGTCGATGCGTTCACCCAAGATGACTCATTTTTGACGTGCTATGAGACCGTATTACGTGAAGCGTGCGAATGGTTCAAACCTGATATCATCCTGACTCAGAATGGTGCGGATGCCCATGTCTTTGATCCACTCACCCATCTCGCATCAACGATACGGACGTTCGAACAGATTCCCCAAATCGCTTCACGTATGGCAGACGAGTATACCGATGGTCGTCTCGTCGCACTTGGTGGCGGCGGCTATGACTGGTATCGAGCCGTTCCTCGCGCCTGGGCACAAGTGTGGGCCGGTCTGACGAGAGAGACACCCTATGCCGGAGATATCCCGACCGAGTGGATTGAGCAATGGTCCGATGTCGCTGGTCAACCGTTACCCACTCGGTGGGACGACTCTCTTTACGCGTTTGATCATATCCCGCGGCGTCAACAAATTGAAGAAAAGAATTGGGAAGTCACGAAGCGTGCCTTTTGGCCGTTCATCTCGAATGATCGAAAATCGATTTATTTATAAATAAAGCTGCCCGTTCATCTCAAAAATGGATGAACGGGCAGCTTTTCTTTTAGTCCTGACGAAGCGAGTCACGGCGTTCGATTCGGTGAGGAAGCACGACGTTTTTCTCTTCGATTTCTTCCGCGTTCAAAATCTTAGTCAAGAGACGCATCGCGACGGCTCCGATATCGTACATCGGTTGAACGACCGTCGTCAACTTCGGACGAATCATCGTCGCGAGGCGCGTGTTATCGTGACCGACGACTTCGAAATCGTTTGGAACAGAGTAACCTGCATCTTGAATCGCATGGATGACCCCAAGTGCCATTTCATCCGTCCCTGCGAAGATGGCTTTCGGACAATCGTCACGTTGCAACATTTTTTGCATCGCCTCGAGACCAGACGCATACGTATAATTTCCGAGAATCATATCGTTCTCATGGAAAGGAAGACCTGCATCTTCAAGAGCACGGCGGTAACCGGCAAATTTCTTCTCGCCATTGATTTGTTGCTCGAGTGGTCCAGTGATGAATCCAACACGGTCATGTCCGTGGTTGATCAACATCTGAGTCGCGTCATACGCCGCTTGCTCATAATCGATATTGACAGCCGGGAGATCATATCCTTGGTTCAATGTCGCTGCGAGAACAATTGGAACTGGTGATTTTTTGAACTCTTCCACGAGATCTTCATGCAAACGTCCACCCATGAAGATGATACCGTCCACTTGTTTACCTAATAGCGTATTGAGTAAATGGACTTCCTTGTCACGACTCGAATCTGAGTTACCAAGGATGATGTTGTATTTATACATCGTCGCCACGTCTTCGATACCTCGCGCCAAGTCGGCAAAGAAGATGTTCGAGATATCCGGTACGATGACACCGACCGTTGTCGTTTTCTTGCTTGCTAGTCCACGTGCGACGGCGTTCGGACGATAACCAAGACGGTCAATCGCATCCTGTACTTTCTTGCGTGTTGTCGGTTTGACGTTCGGGTTTCCGTTGACGACACGAGAGACGGTCGCCATCGACACCCCGGCTTCTCGTGCCACATCATAGATTGTTACGTTGTTACTATTCATAAACTACTCCTCCTACAAGTCCTGATTTTCAAAAAGTTTTCATAAAACGTCTTAAAAAAGGAAGACAGGTATCTGTCATCCATTTACCCTGTCTTCATGCGATATAAAACGTTTCCATTTGGAAAGCTTACTTTTTCACCAAATCAAGTTGGGGAAACTGGACCGTGAGTCCTTCCACAAATTGATCGAATTGATCGAAGTCTAATTGTTGTTGCGCGTCCGAGAGGGCGATCGCCGGATTCGGGTGCACTTCTACCATCACACCGTCAGCTCCGATTGCAAGGGCCGCTTTTGCAGCTGGCAACAATAAATCACGACGACCGGTCGAATGCGTGACGTCTACCATAACAGGCAGATGCGTCTCTTGCTTCAAAATCGGCACAGCGGTAATGTCCAACGTATTGCGTGTCGCACGTTCATACGTTCGAATTCCCCGCTCGCACAAGATGACTTGGCTGTTCCCGCTCGCCATAATGTACTCTGCCGCATAAATGAACTCTTCGATTGTAGCGGATAATCCGCGCTTCAACAAGACCGGTTTGTCTGTCTTCCCAACTTCTTTTAACAAATCGAAGTTCTGCATGTTGCGAGCTCCGACTTGAATGATGTCAACATACGGTAACGCCGATTCCACTGCGCCAGGAGTCATGATTTCTGTGATGACTCGTAGGTCATGTCGGTCAGCTGCCGTCTTTAACAGTTTCAATCCCTCAAAACCTAAGCCTTGAAAATCGTAAGGTGACGTACGCGGTTTATAAGCACCGCCTCGCATGATTTTAACACCAGACAATGCAAGCTTTTCTGCGACCGCATTCACTTGTTCGAAAGACTCTACGGCACATGGTCCTGCAATCAATTGTGGACGGCCGTTTCCGATCGTCACATCTTTCATATGGACCAACGTGTCTTCCGGTTGACGTTTACGCGAAACGAGAAGCGTTTTATCTCGATCTTCTCCTTGTAATTCAGCAGACGCTTTAAAGACTTCTTTAAAGATATGTTGAAGACGTGACGTTTCAAACGGCCCTTGGTTTGATGCGGCAATAAAATCAAGCATCTCTCGCTCTCGGACCGGATCATAACGTTCGACACCTTGAAGACGTTTAATTTTTCCAATTTCGACGGCAAGTGTACCGCGCCGACTAAGCAAGTCGAGCATTTCATGGTTCAATTCATCCATTTCTCGACGTAATCGATTCAATTGATCTTGTGGACTCATAGTTTCCCTCTCATTCCTAAGCCGTTCTTTCCAGATTCCTAATTATATCGAACTTTGTGCGCTTTGTCATAAGGAAACCTTCTACGTCACAAAATCACCAAAAAAGGACCGAATCCATTCGGTCCTTACGAATTACTCATTTTTTTTTAAGTCTTTCTTTAAATCTTCTAGTTCTTCTTTCGATTCCTCGTCGAGCAACTCATTGACAGGTGCTTCGAGCGAATCGTCAGACTCTGAATCCGATGCGTTCGATGGCTTTTCTTCTTCAGCCGCGCGGTCCATCTGTTCCTTCACTTCCGATTCTGCTTCCGCAACGAGTTGATCTGCTTTTTCCATCGCCTCTTCAATCGAAAGCTCATCTTCATCGATTTGTTGCTTCAATTCTGCAGCTTCGCGTGCCTTATCTTTTACGATATTGAGGACAGGTGCCGCCTTATCGCTCGCCACTTTAATCCATTCCCCGACGACCGGTTCTGCTTTCTCACGCATCTCTTTCGATTTGACAGTCAGGCGCTCTCGCGATGTTGACGTCTTCTCATCAAGGTACGTCCGGACTTCACGTCCGTTTTTCGGAGACGTCAATAACGCGACTGCCGCTCCAACAATCCCTCCGAGAATGACACCCGTCAAAAATCCGCTACTTGATTGATTCTGTTCTGTTGATTGCTTTTGGTCTGTCATATGTGAGTTCCTCCCCGAGATTAACTTATTTGATCGTATCATCCGTTTGAATCAAATCAGGTGATACAGGTGTTTCTGCTTTCTTCTCGCGTCGTGTGCGACGACGTGGACGTTCTTTTGTAGTAGAAGATTCAGGTTTGTTCTTCTTGAACAATTCGACCGCAACCGATCCCCATCGGACGGCTTGCGCAATCTGTTCTTTGTTTTCGTCCGCTGCCGAATGGACAGAAGTCGAGACGGTACGAACAGACTCGGTTACCTCGTTCAATGATGTCCCTAGCTCATCAAGCGCATGAGCGACAGGTGCGAGCAATTCTGTTTTTTCTTCGACGTTGTCTACGAGACGGTTCGTCTTATGTAAGAGCGCCGTCACTTCCATCGTGATTCCATCGAGCTGGCGTTCTAAATTTTCGGTCGTATTGGCGACGCTTCCGAGTGTACGATTTACATTCGACAAGACACGCGCCAAGAAGATGACGAGTACGACAAACGCGAGCGCCGCAATTAGCCCAGCGATGCCTCCTAATGTGATCTCCATTCAATCCATTCCTCCTATTCAATCGTTTCTTGTTTCATTATAGCACCATTATGACTGAAAAGATTTGCTACAACCGTTTTCGCCATTCGGTCTGATTATTCCTTTACCCGTTTTTGTGTTTTCGATTACACTAAAATAGAAATTCATAAAAAAAATTAGGGGTGATCGTGTGAGAGATCCAAGAATTACACAATTAGCTGACGGTTTAATCAATTATTCCGTCAAGCTACAACCGGGGGAAAAGGTATTAATTGAGAACTTCGGCGTCGAAGAGTCGCTCGTTGAAGCACTCGTCGAAAAGGCATACGAAGCAGGGGGACATCCTTTCGTTCTCTTAAAAGAGAGCCGTATCTTACGTAAGTTGTATACAGGCGCAAGCCGTGAACAACTCGAACTGATGGCCGACATCGAACGTAAACAGATGCAAGCAATGGATGCCTACATCGGCTTACGTGCTGGTGATAACATTAACGAGTTGTCAGACGTTCCAAGCGAACAGCAAAAACTTGTCGGTGCCACACTTGGGAAAATGCATACCGAAGACCGTGTTAAAGGAACGAAATGGGTCGTTCTCCGCTATCCATCCCCATCGATGGCGCAACTCGCTGGAAAATCGACAGAAGCGTTCGAAGACTTCTATTTCAATGTCTGTACACTCGATTACGGAAAAATGGACCGTGCGATGGATGCGCTAGTCGAGTTAATGAATAAGACAGATCGCGTGACATTGAAAGGACCAGGTACCGATCTTTCATTCTCGATTTTAGATATCCCAGCCATCAAGTGTTCTGGTCAGATGAACATTCCGGACGGTGAAGTGTTCACAGCACCGGTCAAAGACTCGGTCAATGGTGTCATCACATACAATACGCCATCTCCATATCAAGGCTTCACGTTCGAGAATGTGAAGTTGACGTTTAAAGACGGGAAGATTGTAGATGCGACAGCTAACGATACAGAACGGATCAATGAGGTGTTCAACACGGATGAAGGTGCGCGTTATGTCGGTGAGTTCGCCATCGGTGTGAACCCATACATCCAACATCCAATGAAGGATATTCTCTTCGATGAGAAAATTGATGGAAGCTTCCATTTCACACCTGGTCAAGCGTATGATGAGGCTTATAACGGCAACAACTCATCTGTCCACTGGGATCTCGTCAACATCCAGCGCCCGGATTACGGTGGCGGCGAAATCTGGTTCGACGATTTGCTCATCCGAAAAGATGGACGTTTCGTCATCGATGCGTTGCTTCCGCTCAATCCAGAAAACTTGAAATAACACAAAGAATGGTGCGCCTTTTTCAGGTGCACCATTCTTTATATTTATAATTTTGTTTTCTTCCCGAGGGCGGCAGACATCATCCAAATTTCTTTTTCAAGTCGCTCGATATGAGAAACGAATGTATCTTCAATCGCCTCATCGCCGTCCTCAAATTTCTCCATCGCATCTTGCATCTCTTGACGGATTTGTTTGAAGTCACTGATGATATCTTTGATCATCTGATCTGTCTCGGCATGACGATCGCCTTCTTTTAACGTTGAATGTTCGAGATACTCTTTCATCGTCGCAAATGGTTCGCCGTCATTCATAAGGAGTCGTTCTGCCACATCATCGTAGAGTTCTGCCACTAAATTATAGAGTTCTTCTAGTTTTTCATGATACGTGAAGAAATGCGGTCCACTAATATACCAGTGATAATTATGAAGTTTTACAAACAGCAATCCATAGTTCGCTACTTCTTTGTTTAAGGTGTTGAGTGCAACTTGACTAGCCATTCCTAACATCTCCTTTGTCATATTCATCGATACTACTATTACCGAGATTTTGGATGGCTAAACATAAAAAAGAGAGACTTTCGTCTCCCTTTCACACTTACGCTTCAAGTTTTACAACTTCTTCATATTCGCGCTGATACGTTTGAATATCACCGGCACCCATGAATAAGAGCACGGCATCGGCATGGTTGCGTAACACGCTTGTACCACCACGTTTTAAGATATGTGCTCCTTCGATTCGTGATTGAAGGTCTTCGATGGTGACCGTCCCTTCTTGCTCACGTGCTGAACCGAAAATATCACATAAATAGACAGTGTCTGCTTCGGCCAATGCCGTCGCAAAGTCGTCCATGAATGATTTCAAGCGTGTATACGTATGTGGTTGGAAGATTGCAACGACTTCTCGATTGCCATACTTTTTCCGAGCTGCTTCTACCGTTGCACTAATCTCACGCGGATGATGCGCATAGTCATCGACAAGCACTTGATCGTTTAACATCGATTCACTGAATCGGCGTTTTACACCGTTGAACGTTTCAAGACGTTCTTTTACCAATTCTTTCGGCAAGTTCTCGTAGTCACATGTCGCAATGACGGCAAGCGCATTCAACACGCTGTGGTCTCCATATCCAGGAATCCGGAATGTCCCGTAGAAGTCATCACGTAAAAAGACATCAAATGTCGTTCCATTTTCTGTCGATGTGACCTGTTCAGCACGGAAATCATTGTGCGTCCCGAAACCGTAATAGACGAGCGGCACGTTTGCTTGGATGTGTTGAAGATTTTCATCATCGCCACAAGCAATGATTCCTTTCTTCACTTGTTTCGCCATTTCTTGGAATGCGTCAATGACATCATCAAGACCAGAGAAATAGTCCGAATGGTCAAAGTCGATGTTCGTCATAATCGCGTAGTCTGGACGGTAGTATAAGAAATGTCGTTTGTACTCACAAGCTTCGAAGACAAAGTTCTTCGAATCCGCCACTCCCTCTCCCGTTCCATCGCCGATTAAGAACGATGTCGGTTCGATTCCACGCATGACGTGTGCAAGTAATCCCGTCGTTGACGTTTTCCCGTGCGACCCAGTGATGGCGACGCTCGTGTAATGGTTCGCGAGTTCACCTAAAAACTCGTAATACTTATAAATCGTCAATCCGAGTTCACGTGCACGCACGATTTCTGGATGATCGTCACTGAACGCGTTTCCTTGTACAACGATTTGGTCTTCCGAAATATTTTCAGGATCGAATGGCAAAATTTCAATCCCTTTACGGTTCAATGCTTCTTCTGTAAAAAATGCTTTTTCAACGTCCGATCCACGGACCTCATTGTTCATATCAAATAAAATTTGAGCTAAAGGACTCATGCCCGTTCCTTTAATTCCGACGAAGTGATAACGGTTCATCTGTAAATAGCCCCCCTAATTCATTGCGGCTCGTCAAAATGCGACAAACCTTTGTCATTATAGCAAAACTCACAGAATCGTGCTATTACAGATTATTGTTTTTTTGTGCAAGTCGTCGGCTACGGTACATCGCCATCCGATCTTTTGGCGTCATCATCACATTCACAGGCGGTTGATCCGCTTTAAATGAGACTTGAACCGCTGGTGTCAAATCTGTGTCAGAAGGCATTCCTTGCTGTTCAGATGGTGTTTGTAATGTTTCTGCAATCTGCTCGATCGACGGACCAATTTGTTCCGCCAATCCATCAATATCTAGGTCGGTTTGAGGAGTGGCATCTTGTTGAGCCTCCACGACTGTCTCCTTTTTTGAACGAGATAAATCTGTTGATTGCATAAAAACAGATGAAAAGCCATTATCAAGAATCGAAACTTCACCAAGAATCGATTTGTCTTCAATTTCAATTTCCCCGGAAATCAGCTCGTTGGACTCTTCACTCCATTCAGGTTCAGAGACGGTTTCAGTAGATGACTCTTGGTTCAGCTCTTCCGTCGCAGAATGAGTAGATTCCATCGCTGAATCATACGCATCTCTCGTTTCAGGAGAGTGTTCGACCGGTAGGACAATCTTTGGTTTGGGGCGAGCATATCCATAAATCGGTGACGGGACGTCTGACGGAATGAATTCCTCGGCTGCCTCAACCTTTGGTGGTGGGGAACCTTTTTGTCCTTCTTTCGACAGTTCTCGTTTGATTCGCTCTGCTTGTTGCTTCAGTGAACGTTCATATGCATCCATACTTGATTCCTCGCTTTTTCACTCAATCCATATTTAACAAAAAATCGGTCGAATTTAGCGACCGATTTTAAATGCTGTACCTACTTCATATTCGTCATCTAATACTAAAATTCCTTTTTCTTGCGGGGCGTTCGGAAGGTTTAATTCACGGGCAGAACAAATCATCCCGTGTGAACTCTCACCGCGGAGTGCAGATGGACGGATAATCAAACCAGTCGGCATCACCGCACCCGGTTTTGCGACAACGACTTTTTGTCCGGTTGCTACATTAGGTGCGCCACATACAATCTGAACAGTCCCTTGGTCGATTTGAACTTGGCAGATCGACAATTTGTCAGCGTCCGGGTGCTTCACTGCGCTTTCGACATAACCTACGACAAACTTCGGTGTCACGTCAACCCACGAAAAGTCCTCTTCAATCCCGTTGTCATTCAAGATGCTTTGCAACTGTTCCACTAATCCTACTGTCAACTCAACCGGACCATTCCATCCTGTCACATCAACATGTTGACTCGCTTGAAACAGGTTGTACCCGTTCACTTCCCCGTCTGCTGACTTGACGATTGCCACATCTCCCGTCCGCTCGACAGATTGATGATGTCTTTCTCCTTCTTTCAACAACACCATGAGTACATCACCGATTCCTTCTCGGTTGTAAAACACATTCATTTGCATACGTTCCTACGTCCCTTCTTTCAAACTCATCTCACTTATTTTATCAGATTATGTGTTCGATGGCGGGGTCTTTTTTCCGACAATAAAAATCGGTTCAAGTTCCCCCGCCTCATAGTGAAAGGCGAGTGCAGTTATAGGAATCCGACCATTTGTGAAGAAATCAAACATCAATTGCTGCATCGCATCATATCCTTGGTCATTTCGAATGTCCGCAACGATCATCACATCCTGATGTGGGACACCGACGAGCATATCCCCTTCAATCCGTCGTTCCATCATCCGGAGAAACTCATCATTTAACACACGAGACGCCTCGTAGCCATCGCGAGTTGATAAGAAGTAGAAGGGATTCCCAGCCACTTCGTCTTGCTTCATCTCGGTCGGTAGTTTTTTCACATTCTCACGGGCGATTCGTTCGATGCGGTCGAGCGTCATCTCATCCGAAAGGTGCCGTTCTTCAATCAATCGATACCCGTTCCCGCGGTCCAGCGCATAAAAAATAGCGGTCTCGGCCGTGTGCGGGGTGAATGCAAGTGTTTCTCCATTTTTTGTCGTCTTCGAGAAAGAGTTCGAACGAATGACCGGATAGATGGCATCTTCATTTCCCGTGAGGGAGATGTGATCATCCGCCTTCATCGCTGATTCGATATACTCGATGACTTCATCGACGGCAACCGTACCGCGTGTCTTAGCCTTTGCTACAATCGGCGCAAGGCGAATATTGACCCCAAAACGGTCAGATTTTCGTTCGACGCGCAGCACCTCATTCTCACGGTCGTAAGAAGTACGGTATTCCTCATTAAAATGCGATTCTAGATAACGTCTTAGCTCATTCCGTTCCATGAAGACTCACCCTAATCCGTTCAAGAAAGCTTCAACCTGTTCCGGCGTCTTCCGTTCACGACCGACGTAGCGATCAACCTCTTTGCCATTTTCAAACGCAACAAAGCTTGGGATGCCAAAAACATCAAGTTCTTGCGCAAGTTCCATGAACTCGTCACGATCGACGTAATAGAACGTCCATGCTTCAAATTTCTTTTCGATTTCTGGCATGAATGGGTCAAGGAATCGGCAATCCCCACACCATGTCGCTGAAAACATAAGGACACTTTTCGCTTCTTTTGCTTCCATATATTCTGCCATTGTGGATAGTCGTTTCATGATTATCACTCCTGTTCGTTTTTTCCTCACTTATAATAGCATAAGTCAAGTCACACATTCTGCTCTGCTGTTTGTTATAATCAAAGCCGAAACTAGTTGAAACAGGTGAAGCTGAATGAAATTAACACGCGAAACGTTAAACCCTGAAATGAAGCACCCTCTTGAACAGATGGTCGGTGTATTTGGAATGCTTGCCATTTTGCGATACGGCTACTTGTTTATTGACACTGATAAAACGAGACTAGAGATCTTGATTTGGCTCGTTGTCGGTTTCGCCGTCATTTATGTGCTCGAAAAATATCTCAAGAAATTGGCACGTCACTTACCCATCGTTCGAAAGCGTTTCTTGATCCCCATTTACGTGATTGTGCTCATGTTATTCTTAATCAGTTTCCGCGTCCCTCGTGAGACGGTTGAGTCCGTGAAAATGTGGTTCGGAATTGGATGAAAAAGAGCAACGTTCCTCGAAACGTTGCTCTTCTTTAGTAATCAATTTTTAAATCATTCGGTTGAATCCGACCGGTTCTTCGCAAGACTGCGTATACCGCGTAGCTCAATAGAGCTGGTCCGATTATGAGGAAACCAATGACGACGAGAAAGGTGTACCAAGTAAAGCCCATTGTTTCGAGCATGACGATTGGACCGACAAGCCCACTTGTTCCCATGCCCGCCCCCGCAGCGACACTTTCCAGTTCAAACAACAGAATCGCGATTGGTGCCAATACAGCACCGGCCATTGTCGGCGGAAGGAGAATCCAAGGGTTTTTCACAATGTTCCCGACTTGAAGCATCGAGGTGCCAATCCCTTGAGCAATCGCCCCACCGACTCCGTTATCACGATAACTCGTGATGGCAAACCCGATCATCTGAGCCGCACAACCGACAGTCGCTGCACCAGCGGCAATCCCATTCAAACCGAGCATCAATGCGATGGCAGCACTTGAAATCGGTGCCGTTAACGCAAGTCCCATCAATGTCGCGACGACCACTCCCATGAACAACGGCTGTTGCTCCGTCCCCCATTCAATCCAACCACCGAGTTGCGTCATGAACAGGCCGACATACTTGCCGATATACGTTGCTGTGAGATAGCCTACGGCAATCGTAGTGAACGGCGTCACTAGAATATCTAGCTTCGTCGATTTAGAGACGAGTTTTGAGACTTCGACCGAAAGAATTGTCGCAGCGTAGCTTCCTGCCGGGCCGAACTCATATCCAAATGCCCCGACAACGAGCGCAGAAAACAAAATGAGCGGTGGCGCCTCTAGCGCATAGGCGATGGCAATCCCGATTGCCGGTCCGGTCAAGCTCATGGCAACATCCCCGATTTGAATCAATGTGGCACTCATCCCTGTGAACGTCGTCCCTTCGAGCTGACCTCCGATTGTTTTCATGATCAGACCGATGATTAATGTACTAAACAAACCTAGTGCCATATAACTTAGCGCCGTCACAAAATAAAGCGACGGGCTCAATGAGATTCCTTTTTTCTTGAACATAACATATCCTCCTTACCCTTATACAAGTGTCTTGTCATAAGTAATATACATGTATAAACACCTTTATCAGTATAAGACGTTTTCATGAAATAGCAAGAACATCCACAAAAAAAAACCGTTCACTCATCTTTCGAGTGAACGGAATGTTTGACTTAACGAGATGGACGTAGCGTTTCAAGTGTCGAACGATCAAGTCGCTTGACTAACGCTTTGAGTAACGCTTTTGCTGCATCATAGTCATCTGTATGAAGAATTGAAGCATGTGTATGGATATAACGAGATGCGACGCCAATGACGGCTGTCGGCACCCCTTCTCCGCTCATGTGCACGCGCCCCGCATCGGTACCGCCTGGTGAGACGAAATATTGTGTTTTAATGTTTTCGTCTGAAGCCGTATCGAGTAAGAAATCACGCATTTCAGGAGACATGATCATGACGCGATCTAGAATTCGAATCAAAGCTCCCTCACCGAGCTGACCGAACTCCGTTTTACTCCCTGAGGCATCATTTGCCGGTGAAGCATCGAGTACGAGTGCCACATCTGGCTGAATCAATTCAGATGCCGTCTGCGCTCCACGTAGTCCGACTTCTTCTTGTACGGTAGCACCCGAGAACAAGATGTTCGGGTGATCGGCTTTTGTCGTTTCCTCCAACAATTCAATCGCAAGACCGACGCCATAACGGTTGTCCCAAGCTTTGGCCATAATCTTTTTCGGGTGATGAAGTGGGGTGAATGCGCTCGATGGGACAGCAGGGACCCCTGGACGTACACCCCATGACTCTGCTTCTTCTTTAGAATCTGCTCCGATGTCGATAAACATCTGCTTGATGTCCATCGGCTTACCCATCGCATCTGGTCCTAACAAATGAGGCGGTGTCGAAGCGACGACACCCGGGATTTTACCGTTCGACGTGATGATGTCGAAGCGTTGTGCCATGAGCACTTGGCTCCACCAGCCACCGAGTGGTTGTATGTAAAGCATGCCGTTCTCGGTAATCCGTGTCACCATAAAAGCGACCTCATCCATATGTCCGGCTACCATGACTTTCGGTCCCGACTCATCTCCGACACGTTTCCCAAAAATTGATCCGATGCCATCCGTGACAATCTCATCTGAATGGGGTTCAATTCGTCCACGTACAAATTGACGAACTTCAGACTCGAACCCAGGAGCTCCTGGAAGTTCTGTTAGCGTCTTAAATAAATCTCTCGTCTTCTGATCCATCTTTCATCATCCTTTCCTAACCGTTCTTGTCTCATTATATACAAAAGTTTTGACAGGATGCGAATGCTTTTCATTCCATTCGGGTACAGGTTTTGGTACGATGTACATGATAGCCATAGTTCAAGGGGAGGTAGTCATATGAAAAAAAGGTATTGGTTTATTGGAATCGGGGTTGCCGTCATTGCCGCACTTATGACGAAAAAAGCTTTAGATGAACGTAGCTTATCTGCAGAAAACGCGTTAGAGTACACAAAACGTGCTTTCTCAGCAAAAGGTCATGTCCAAGGGGCATGGATTTCTGCATCACCGGAGATCTACACATACGACGGCCGTGAATACGACGTCTACAAAGGTGGCATCTCGGTTCTTGAGAACGATGAAGAGAAAACATATGAGTTTACAGTCGACTCTGAGACTGGCGCATTACTCGAATATGCATGATACGAAACCGACGAATGATTCGTCGGTTTTTTTGTTTAGTTCCCTTGAAAGAGTGGAAAATTGAAATTGGTAGTTTTCAATTTAAAAAAGGAGTGATCTCGCGTGAAGAAGCTAATCGGTGAAGCAAGTGAACTCGTATCGCAAATGGTTGAAGGGATGGTCCATGCCCATCCTGAAGTGTATGGTCGAGTCGACGGTGTGAATGTCATCTGTCGGGCTGACGGAGCGAAGTCTGGAAAAGTCGGTCTCGTCTCTGGAGGCGGTAGTGGTCACGAGCCAGCACACGCCGGATATGTCGGGGACGGTATGCTCGATGCGGCAGTTTGTGGGGAAGTGTTCACTTCTCCTACTCCGGACATGGTGCTTGAAGGAATCAAAGCAGCTGACGGTGGAAACGGCGTTCTCTTGATTGTGAAAAACTATTCCGGCGACGTGATGAACTTTGAGCTCGCCGCAGAACTGGCCGAAGGAGACGGCATCAAAGTCGACCACGTCGTCGTCGCAGATGACGTCGCCATTTCGAACAAAGAAGATCGCAGAGGGGTTGCCGGAACCGTCTTCGTCCATAAAATCGCGGGAGCTGCCGCTGCTAGCGGGAAGTCACTCGAAGAAGTCAAATCCATCGCCGAGAAAGTAGCGTCTCACGTTCGCTCCATGGGGATGGCAGTCGAACCTTGTTATATGCCGGTGAGCGGTAAACCTGGGTTCGACTTGAACGAGGAAGAGATGGAGATTGGCATCGGGATTCACGGGGAACGAGGTGTTGAACGGAAACCGACGAGTGATGTCGACCAAATCGTCGACGACCTCCTCAGTCACCTGAAAAAAGAAGTCGAGCCAGGAGAAGTTGCCGTCATGGTGAATGGAATGGGTGGAACGCCACTATCTGAGCTGTATGTGACGTATCATTTCGTTGCAGAAAAACTTGAAGCTGCTGGATATACCCTCAAACGAAAGTATGTCGGTAACTACATGACTTCACTCGAGATGCATGGGTTCTCCATCACGTTACTCCCTCTCGATGATGAGATGACGACGTATCTCGACGCTCCTTCAGCAGCACTCGGATTCAAAATTTAATAAATGAGGTGTTTGGTTTATGTTGACGATTGATCGGATGAAGCAGGCGTTACGCGACGCACAAGTTGGCATCGAAGAGCAAAAGGATACGTTGACCGATTTAGACCGGGCCATCGGCGACGGTGACCATGGGATCAACATGTCTCGTGGTTTTGATGCGGTCGCTACAATTTTAGATGAGGATTATGATTCTCTTGGAGCACTTAGTAAAAAGGTCGGGATGACCCTCATGTCGAAAGTCGGCGGTGCGGCCGGCCCTTTATACGGTTCAGCTTTCGTGAAGATGGCAAACAAGTTCGGGGATGCGACCGAAGCGGACTTTGGCTTACTCAAGGAGGCACTTCAGGAAGGTTCGAATTCTATCAAAGCACGAGGGAAATCGGAAGTCGGCCAAAAAACGATGGTCGACGTGTGGGACCCGTTCCTCGAGCAAGTCCAACAAGGGGAAGATTATAAACAGAAATTAGACGCACTTGTCCAAAAAACAGAAGATATGGTGGCCACGAAAGGAAGAGCCTCTTATTTCGGAGAAAACTCTCGCGGAACCGTTGATCCGGGTGCCCTTTCTAGCTCAATCCTTTTGGCCGCGATTATGAAGGAGGTCGATTGACATCGTTGAATTGATCATCGTCTCGCACAGCGAAAAAATTGCGGAAGGCATCCAAGATTTGATGAAGGAAATGGCACCGTCCGTGCCCATTCATCTAGCTGGTGGCCTTGAGGATGGCGCTATCGGAACGGACGTGAATCGCATCTTATCAGCGCTCGATCAGGTCGAAGGAGAAGCACTTCTCCTCAGTGATATCGGATCGGCGACAATGAATGCGGAACTCGCCATCGATATGTACGAAGGTGACAAACATGTCGAATTTTTCGATGGTCCAATTGTCGAGAGTGCCTTCATCGCCTCCGTTTCTTCAGGAAATGGGATGTCACTAACTGATATCGTCGGACAGTTAAAACAACAGTAAAAAGTACCCCGTTCTCTTGAACGGGGTACTTTCATTTCTTATCTTGGGTTGTCATTCTTTTCATATACGGCATTCATATATGAACTTGTTGAATAGAAACGTGGTACAACCAAGAACAAAATGAGTGCTGGAATCGCAATCAATAGAAGCAAGACCAATACCGGTAACCAATAGACGATCTGTTGACCAAGCATGTCGATGTTCGCGTCCGCAAACTCTGAGGCTCCTTCTACTTCTACGAGATCCGCTGATGTAAGAATCTTGTTGTCTGTCGCATCAAAGTAATGGTACTCGGTTTTACGTGTGATGAAGATCCCATCACGAATCGTATCGAGCTCTACGACAGCCGCGATGACTTCGTTGCCGTTTGAATGGCGAAGCGTCTCTTCTTTGATGATTTCAGCTGTTCCTTCTTTATAGTCGTAATGCGTTGCTTTCAAATCCTCTTCGAGAGCGTCTAAGAACGCTTCGTTCGCTGAGGTATTCATTGGTGCGATTGTTAGAATGAAGATTACTGCAAGCAGGCTTGCCCATGCTTTTTTCAACATCCCCATGTTCCCCCTTCTCTTATTCCAGTTTAGCGTCATTCCTATTGTACCAAGAAGAAAGAAAAAAGTGTGAAGAAAATACTATTAAAATAAGAAAAAAGCGTGTCAATTTTTCGGACGGAAGACGGCTTCCATTCGGTAAATCGGCTGACCGAGCGCACTAAAGCGCTCTTCATACTCTGTTCGAATATTATCTTCTGGTTCATTGACATGTAAATCTAGTGAAATTTCTGTGAAGAACATCCCGTATTGACTCATACTCTGAAGCGAATATTCAAACAATCCACGGTTGTCCGTCTTGAAATGAATCTCTCCTGCTTTCGGAAGAATCGCCTCATATGTCGCCAAAAACGTCTTATACGTTAGACGTCGTTTTGCATGTCGTGTCTTTGGCCACGGATCGGAGAAGTTTAAGTATACGCGATCGACTTCCCCCGCTTCAAAGTAGTCGACGAGTCGTTTCGCATCGACCGTCAATACTCTCACGTTCGGCATCGGGGTTTCGACTAATTTTTGTACGATGGAAACGGCTACGCTCTCAAACAACTCGATCGCAATGAAGTTCACATCCGGGTGTTGTTTCGCCATCCCTAAAATAAATTGTCCTTTTCCTGAACCGACCTCGATAAAGAGCGGGTGGTCATTCCCGAATTCAGTGCTCCAGTTACCTTTCAACTGTTCAGGATGGTGAATAAATACATGTTCTTGAGCTTCCATATATTCTTTTGCCCAAGGCTTATGTCGTAAACGCATGAAAATCCTACCTTTCGTTCATCAAATGTTCAAGTTTAATGGGAATATGCACGTTACGGACGAGCAGTCCTCTTGCGATTATACACGAAATCATAGTTTAATGAACGTGAATCATCCTTCACAAGGAGGTTAAATACAATGAGTACTTTAGATCAGTTCCTTATTTTTTATGCAGCTCCACTGACGTTTTTTGCTGGTGTCATCGCAACGTTCGTTTGGGCTTACTTTATGAATCCAGATGACATTTAACACATTCAAAAAGGGGTGGCGAACAGCCATCCCTTTTAATTGATTCGTTCGTACGCCTCGTCCATCAGCTCACGTAATACATGAAATCCTTCAGTTCGCGCAGAGTCATTCTCTTCCCCATAGATTGTCAAAATCGTCTGGGCGATTGCATACCAATGCATTCGATTATGGAGCTCACTCGAGACACGTAACCCGTAATGAGAGAACCAGCGCTCCCACTCCACTTCATCCATATAGCTATATACAACCATCGCCAAATCGAACGCGCGGTCTGCAATGATCGCATCATCCCAATCCGTCAAATAGAGTAGGCCGCTCTCATCCTCAATCCAATTATTATGGTTTAAATCAGAATGACAGACGACGAATTCTTGCTCGTCGACTTTTGGCAAATGGTGTTTTAGCCATTGAATGGCTTCTCCGATGATTGGGTCTGTTTCATCTTGTTCATATGCCTCACACTGACGGAGCAACAAGTGCGGCGTCACCGGTGTGTGGTTCAGCTGTTGCAACATGAATAATAGCTCTTTCGAGTTATGAATCTTTCCGAGTTGCGCCGCGACATCAGGTCGTTTCATATCTTCTGGTGAAAGTTCGCGGCCTTCGATAAATTGTTGGGCGCTTAACACGTCCCCATTAAACATTCGCTTTGTCCAAAGAAGCTTTGGTACGATTCCTTCCGCTGACAAGATCGCCAAAAACGGAGAAGAATTTCGTTTGACAAAAATCTTCTGTTGGCGCGTCGTCGCTACATACGCTTCGCCCGTAATGCCTCCGGCTGAAGCGACTGTCCACTCTTTCCCGAGCGCACCGACTATATCTGAATACATATTCATCACGCTCAAATCTTACTTGAATTAAAGAGATACAATCAACATCTTAACACGCGAGAATCGTCATTGACAACGACTCGACTTGAATGTGTGTTGGGTTTCGTGCGAGCGGAACGAGACTCGCCGTTTCTCCTTGAACGTATACGTTCCATTTCGCATCGCTCTCGAATGAAAGCGAGTCGAACGTACCGTTCACATAGACGCGTACCCGTTGCCACGCATCATAAGAATGACTGGCCGTCAATTCATAGATAATGACGCCAGGAGGCGATGGGAGAAACGTGAAATGGTCAATGACTTCTTGTCTGGAATCATACCGGAAACATGTATGGAGTCGCCGTAACTTCAAGAGCGTCTTCACATACTCGATGTCTTTGATTCGTGTGTCACGAAGATCCCAATCAAAATGATTGATGTGATCGGGTGAATTATAGCTATTTTCGACACCCTGTTTCGTCCGCCCAAACTCTTGACCGGCATGGATGAACGGGATGCCTTGGGATGTGATGACGACCGCATTAGCAAGACGTTGCATGGCAAGACGAGTCGTTTCATCGACTCCTTCACAAGACAACATTAACTTGTCATAGATCGTATAGTTGTCGTGAGCTTCGGCATAATTGATGGAATAAGTCGGACTCGGGAAACGACCGACCGTTACGTTCGGAATGTGGACGGCTCCAGTAAGACATTCTCGAAGTTCCCACTCTCGCCACTCATTCCCGGAGATGAATCCACGTTCCCTGTCATTAAACGTCGACCCCTTCAACGCATCTCGAATCATATCGTTGAAATGTCCGATGCGAGGCATGCGTGCAGCATTTTGTGACGTCGCCTTCAATGACTGTCCAAGCGGTGTCGCCAAGTCCCACCCTTCTCCATAGACGAGAATTGAGGGATCAATCTTATCGAGCGCGGCCCGTACTTGATTCATCGTTTCGACATCATGAATCCCCATTAAATCGAAGCGGAACCCATCCACTTGATAGGTTGTTGCGAAATACGTCACGAAGTCGACAATCATACGTCGCATCATATAGCGTTCTGACGCCGTGTCATTCCCGACACCGGTTCCGTTCGCTATCGTCCCGTCGTGCTCGTATCGAAAATAATAGTATGGTACGAGTGCTTCGAGTGGGGATTGTTCTCGAATATAAATATGATTCATCACGACGTCTGTAACGACTCGAAGACCAGCTTGATGCAAGTCAGAGACGAGTGTCGCATATTCGAACACACGACTCATCGGCACATCCGGTCTTGAGGCATAACTTCCTTCAAGTCCGAACCAATGAATCGGGTCATAGCCCCAGTTGTACGGCATACGCGTTGTCTCATCGACACTTCCAAAATCATGGACAGGAAGCAACTGGACATGGGTCACGCCAAGTTCTTTTAAATAGTCGAGTCCGGCACTATTGCCTTCTTTCGTCCGAACTCCTTTTTCAGATACCCCACCGTATAGTCCTTTTAATTGACTCATCGATGAGGGATGGCTTGTAAAATCCCGAATGTGAAGTTCATAGATGACGGCATCCGTTGCCTTCCATAAAGGGGGGCGCGCGGCTCGTTCGACCTGTTTATTGACAAATCGTGAGACATCTTGTAGTACGCCATACTCACCGTTCAAACTGACGGCTCGCGCATAAGGATCGACGACTTGCCTCGTATCGACCGGTGTTTTCACTTCTAAGCGATAAAACATACCTTGGAACGCTTGTGGTATTTCACCACTCCATTCCCCGCGTGCGCCGCGGTTCATGTGAAATCGCTCAATTTCTCTGTGATTCGTATCATCATGCACTGTAATCCACATGGATAAAGCAACCGGAGACCATACCGTCACTTCCATTCCGTGCGGCGTAAACGATACGCCGAGTGGACCATCATATGAGAAACGACGTTCAAATTCCTCTGATCGGACGATTTCTCGTGGTACGACAACCGTCGTCTTATGACCCGGATGGCAGACGGTGTACAACGTTTCTAAAGAGATTGGTTCGTTTAAACGAAGGATTTGTTCGATCTTCCCGGATTCCGTCACAAACTGTTGCTCGACGAGATAGTCGACCGGGCGTCCATTCTGTTCGATTTGTACTGGAACGGATTCATATTCGCGCACAATCTCAAGTTGTATGGTCTCAAATGATACGAAAGACGCGCTCTCGATGGTCACATGTGAGGCGGTCTTTTGATCTGGTGTGTGATGCATATGCGTCCCTTCCTCTCAATCACTGATCCATGAATTGACGAAACGGCAACTTGGCAGTCACTTCTAATATGGTAGCAACGTCACGAATCTGCTGTGCTTTTACAATCGGTGCACGACCGTTCACTTGTTTCATCCATTCCGTATATTCATTACGACCGATATATTGGGTCGATCGAACACTTGGAACGTTATCAAAATATCCATTTGTCGCAATGACGACTTTTTGTAGCACGCCCGCATAATGCGGTAGAACTTGACGAATCAGTTCCTCTGTCCGTGTCAATGCAATCAGCGGGTTCACTACACGGGTATTTTCCCCTTTCAGCGGTTGATGAATCCATGTCTTCTCTTTCGATATGTGATAGATGCTTCGATCGCCTTCAAGCCATTCTACGATATAAAGGTGCGTCGGTCCGACGATGACATGACTCAATTCAACCATCGCACCATTCCATTCGATGACCGGTCGATACAAGAAAAAGTGTCGTTCGTTCCAATCGGTGCGCATCACACGATAAGCGAAGTCACGAATAAACGCCAGATGCGGTAAATCTGTCTCAAGCACCCCTTCGCAAGCGAATTGAAGCTTTTGGATATGCCGGCGCTCTCGTAACAACTTTTGATATTGTGATTCAGAGAGCGGCTTCGGCTCCAATTCGATTCGTTCCGTCTTCGCCCAAAACTTCCACCACGGTCGGTCAATTTCGAGCACTTCGACCGGGTTTAAGCGATTGTTTTCATGAAGGCGCTGTAGACGTGCCGTATCGGATTCCACATATTCCAAATAACGATTATATTGATCTAATACATCACGTTCATATTTTGAGATTACGTCAAAAATTTTAACCGGGATTGCCATATATCCTCCTCTGGCCGTCTTAGCGGAAATACGTCTACTGCTCGGTAAGCAGGTGTATGAGTCGGCTGTACTTCATATAAAATTAATTCTTCTACTGATTCCGTCGCGTGAAATTCAGGGGGGACGTACGGGACACGCTCCCCTTCGCCCCATTTTTTAGCGAGCGTCACGTGAGGGACAAACGACTTCCGGTCCAATCTTGGAATCACATCAACTAGTTCATGGCGGAGGGTATGCGCCAACCGTTGAAGGGGTTCAGAATCATCCGGAACGATGGTCAAAACGCGGGGCCGATCCGGTCGCCCAAAATGGTCGATGGCTCGAAACTCCAACGTGAATGGTAATGTTTTCTCACAAATTCTACGCGTGATTTCTTTTACTTCGTCTAATTCATCCCCATCCACGCTTCCTAAAAATTGCACTGTCATATGGAACTCTTCCGGTCGATAGATTCTTCGATACGAATAATAAGGTAAGATGGTTTGCTGTACGTCAACCAATTCAGTCGCTTCAATGGGAATCGCAATAAAGTAATGCGTACTCATCTCATTCATCCTTTCAGGTTGCGACGTGACATTCCGATCCAAATCAACGCTCCTAGTGCCGTGACGATGGTATACATCCAAAACACGCCTAAAATATCGTCAAGTTCAATGATTTTACCACTCAGCATATTAAATCCAGCTGTCGCGAGCCCGGACGTCAATGCCATATATACCCCGATGGCCGTCGAGGAAACTTGCCGATCGACGAGCGTCCGAACGAATTGAAGTGCGACGGGAATCAAAAGTCCGACGACGAGACCTTGTGCAATCGCGAGGAGCCACACGACCCAAATCGGTGGTTCTAACGCAAGTACCCCGTTCCGAACTGCCGAGATGATAGCGGCCCCGACAAGAACGCTGACGTTTCCATAGCGTTCAACCAATTGGGACGCCACTTTCATAAACGGGATTTCAAATAACACTGCCACGAGGAATAGCGTTCCGACCAACGTCGTCGAGCCACCGCTGTTTGTCACGTAAAGGCCGAAATAATAGTTATTCGCGTAAATCGGTCCGAAGACGAGCATCCCACCACATAAGAAGAATACAAAGCGTTTGTTCCAAACAGCCGTCCATGAGAGCGGCGCCAACGTCACATCGCGAATCGAACTTTTCTCAGGAATCATTCGAACAAATACGCTGCCAAGTATTAGTAAAACAGCGCTCAACACGAATGTACTAGCTAGTCCCCACGTGCTATCAGAGATTCGTCCCATTGCAAAGACGGCAATGGCAAATCCCGCTGATCCAAAGAGTCGAATTGCACCGTAATCAACTTTCGACCGCGTCGTATAGTCGAGTGTCATCATGTCCACAAGCGGGATGTGAGCACATTGGAAAACGGACCAAATCACCATAAGTATGACAATCCAAATGTAAGAGGTCGCCACTAAAAACGTGAGAGAAATGAGTGCGGCGCTTAGCATCGCCAAAATCAACCAGGCACGGACTCTCCCCGTCCGGTCGGTCAACATCCCCCACAATGGTTGCACGCCGATGGATAGAATCGGTAAGATGGCCACCACAATCCCGACTTGGCTAGGTGTCAACCCAAACTTAGTTTGTGAAAAGTATAAGGTCATATAAGGGATCAATGCCCCTTGCGCGAAGAATATCGCGACGTATACAGACTGAAACAATCTTTTTTGCGAATCCAATGATAACTTCCTTCCTAAAGGACAGAGAGCCGACTATACCAGCCAGCTCTCCTTGTTTCTTATTTAGCGAGCTCGTAAATGGCCTCAGCATAGATTGCCGCGGCACGTAATAAATCTTCTATCTCCATATATTCATCGACCTGATGCGCCACATCTTTAGCACCTGGGAACAATGCACCAAATGCGACACCTGCCTCGAGCGAACGTGCATACGTTCCGCCTCCGATGGCCATCAAGTTTGCATGTTCTCCCGTTTGACGCTCGTACACGCCTGCTAGTGTCTTCACGAGTGGGTGATCTTCTGCCACATGATGAGGCGGCATATGTTGACGGGTCTTCAACTCGAACCCAAATGACAAAGCGATTTCACGTAGGTTTTGTAACCGTTCTTCGAATTTGGCCGTATACGGATAGCGAATGTTGACCGTCGCCGTACGCTCTTCTTCATTGTATCGGAAGACGCCGCCATTAATCGTCAAGTCGCCCGTCTCATCGCTCGCTTCAATCCCAAGCGAAATCCCACGAGAATCGGCGAATACGTGACGAACGAATTCAACATAGCGCTCGCCTTGAATATCAAGTGGAAGATGTAACAAGAATCCAGCGAGGACGTAGGCCGAGTTGACCCCGTTATCCGGTTCCATCGCGTGCGCCGCTTTTCCTTTCATCGTAAACGTATATGTGCCACGGTCGTATTCACACGTTCCGTCCGCTTCATATTTTTCGAGATAGGCCTCGAACTTCTCCTCGAGTACCTCATCCGTCTTCAATTCGGCTTTCGCGAAGTCCGGCACCATATTCGGACGCTCCCCACTCGTGAATGACACGAGATGGTAGGCAGAACCTGGTACACGTTGAATCGGTAATTGAGTCAACACACCATCATACAACCCTTTTTCAGCATTGATGATCGGGAAATCCGCATCTGGCGCAAATCCATACGTCGGCATTTGTTCTTGTTTGAAATACTCGCGGACACAGCGCCATTCGCTCTCTTCATCGCAACCTGCAATCAAACGGACCCGCTTTGAAAGTGGTAGCCCGAGCTCTTTGACAATTCGTAGCCCGTAGTATGCAGCCATAGATGGCCCTTTATCATCGTTACTTCCGCGTGCCACAATTTTCCCATCAGTCGTGATGGTCGGGTTGAACGCGCCATACGTCCATCCCTCCCCTGCTGGGACGACGTCAAGGTGACATAGGATGCCGACGATTTCCTCCCCGTCTCCATATTCCAAATGTCCCGCATAACCTCCGACGTCTTTTGTTTTAAATCCATCTCGCTCACCGATTTCAAACATGTAGTCAAGCGCTTGACGAACCTCCGGACCAAACGGCATGTTCGGCGCAGCTTTCGATTCATCGAGTACGCTAGGGATTTGAAGTAACCCTTTCAAATCTTCTAAAAATGCGTCTTTACGATTGTCGACTTCCTGTCTCCAATTCATGTTCATCTCCCCTTTTGCGAATGTTCTCTCCCTTACTAGTATATCCAAATGTATGAAAGACGAACATTCATTTAGAAAAGTTTTTTTCGTTCGTGTTTCAGCTTCATTTCAATGTAAAAATATAATCTTCATTCGATATTTACGTTCATAATCAAATCTTTACAAACAGATTGTTCGTGCTTTCCACTTGCATTTTTGCTCAAGAGCGGTATACTAAAGGTGTAATTTTAGAAAATAACAATTTTATATTTCATTTTGTCGTCTGTAGGTATGGTTTATCATTATTCTACACATTGGGAGGTTATCCAATGAAAGGCTCAACAGATCGGATGTTAACGCGCATCAAGTCCATTTATTTGTTCATCAATGAAAGGGAATCCGTTACCACTTCAGAACTAGTAGAAGAGTTCGGCATCACGTCACGTACCGTGCAACGTGATTTGAACGTACTTGAGTACAATAACCTTGTGGAGAGCCCTAGCCGTGGCACGTGGACTTCATCAAAACGTTCACTCAAGACGGCAAATTGAATTGTATATGTATATTCAAGAGACCTGGCGTTCAGGTCTCTTTTTTATGAATGAAGGTTTTGTGGTTTTAGATTGTATCAATTGCTTAAGATGAGGTGATGATGTGAAAGAAGAAATAATGAAGTACATAGAGGACAATTTCCCAAACCTATCTGGAGAAGTCCATCTAAGATTCGAACTTGGCGAACCGTATAAAAACGGAACGGATGAGAGAATAGAGCAAGTTGTAAACAGAGTGACTACATTGTTCGAGGAAGTGTTTCAATCTGATGATTACATCCATATCTTTATCAAGGATTGGAACGAAACAGAGGACATCATGTTCGGGAATACCACTCCCGAATTTTTGTATGGTTTATTCATGAAACAACAGATTGAAGAAGAAACGTTATTTGAATTAAATGAAGATATTGACGAAATAACAGGGGAATTTATAGAAATCAAACATGAATATAAAGCAAAATTTGTATCCTCGCAGATCAAGTCAATCTCTTACGAGAAAATCCTTAGAGGTATAGGAAATTACGAGCAAGGAAGAGAACCTTCAATTGGACAAGCTGTTTACTTTATTAGCACCGAAAAGAACATCGTGTTTCATATGTACGATGATCGAGGTTGTATCATAAGTTCAAATGAAGTTGAACCACTTGTTCCTTTGTATCACAGATATAACGACTGGTTGGTTGACTCTTGGCGTGATGATTTTGATGCCATTTTCAAAAAGATATAATCGAAAAACAGAGCTTTTTATACAAAAAGAGAATCCGTCCCATCAGACAGATTCTCTCATCTTCTTATGATTGAAGAAACAGTTGAACTTCTTCTTCCGTCAACTCACGATATGCCCCGAGCTCAAGCGTCTCATCGAGTTCTAACTTTCCGATTTGAACACGCTCCAATCGTTCGACATGTTTGCCGACCGCCGCGACCATTCTTTTCACTTGGTGATATTTCCCCTCAGACAACGTGAGGCGAATGACCGACCGACGTCCGCTCTTGCTCAGTATTTCAAGACGGGCCGGCTTCGTCGTATATCCGTCCTCTAACTCGACCCCATTCGCGAACGTCTTGATATCCTCTACTGTCATCTCCCCGTCGACCTCGGCGATATATACTTTGTCGACGTGCTTGCGAGGTGACATGAGCGCATGATTGAACGCGCCATCGTTCGTGATGAGGAGCAGTCCCGTCGTATCCTTATCGAGACGACCGACCGGGAAGAGGTCATAATGGGCATACTCTGGATCAATCAACTCGATGACTGTCGTCTCGACTTGATCTTCAGTCGCACTGATGACCCCTTCCGGCTTGTTCATCATGAAATAGATGTAGGGACGATACTCAACCACTTCCCCGAACACCGTGACTTTCTCTGATGCTGGGTCGACGTGCCGTTTCGCATCTTTTACAGGTGTCTCATCGACTCGCACTGCCCCTTGTTTCAATAAGATTTTTACATCTTTTCGTGAACCATATCCCATGTTCGATAGCAATTTATCAATTCGCATTATCCGTTCCTCCGATATTCAAAGCGTTTCCCTAGTAATTTCCCTGCGAGATGGCTCCGCCACCCGAGGTATCCATATACGAGAACGCCGATTGTCACTCCCACGATTGTCGCAAAGATGTCGTTCCCCCAACTCGCTTCATCATTCATTGTGACGAGAAGAGAGAGGAAGACGGCTGCGAACATCGCCCCACCCATCAAGAACATCAAGATGGTACGACGAAGCAGTTGCTTATATGGGAAGTGGAGCGTTCGTTGAATCATCCACACCATGAGAATAATGGCCACGATGTATCCAGCGATGGTCGCGTACCCGGCTCCGATTCCGCCGAGCCAATAGACGAGCGGTACGTTCAATGCAAGTTTCGTCAACAGTCCCATCGATGTGGCAAAGATGGTGAAGTACTGACGGTTGATCCCTTGGAGGATCGCAGCCGCGACCGAGTAATAGGCCAAGAAGAATGCACTTGGTGCGTAGTGGAACAAGTATACCCATCCTTCACGGTCACCCGGGAACAAGGTGCCAAACAATGGCTCCGCAAGTGCCACGAGACCAATGACCGCAGGAATCGTCACGAAGAACGAGACTTGGAAAATATGGTTTACTTGATTTCGAACTTTTTGCATGTCCCCTGTCGTGAACGAACGAGTCACAAGCGGAATCGTCGCCATCGACACACTCGCTGCCACAGAGACTGGAATCAACACAATTTTATGGGCGTTTCCGGTCAAAAAGCCATACGCTGACGTCGCTTCAGAAACGCTCGCACCCGAGCTGAGTAACGTATTGACCATCGTCAATTGGTCAATCAATTGATAGAGAGGGGTCGATACCCCGACCATCACGATTGGAATTGAATAGCTAAGCAATTCAAGCAATAACGATTTCATCGAGCGAACCGGTGTGCCCGCTGGATTCTCTGTCTGACGATGAATGTCCTTCCGACGCTTCCAATACATGATGAGCACGGCGAAACTACCGATTGCCCCGATGAACGCACTGAACGTCGCAATCGTGACCGCGATGACTTTCAATCCGTTCAATTCAGTCGTTTCAACGGATTGCGTCCCTCCGAGGGCATTGGCAATCGGTTGAATGAAGTTTGAATCCGCAAAGACGAACAAGACGAGCATCGTTCCACTGAGAAGGAACAGGATGCGTACAATCTGTTCGACGACTTGTGAGATTGCCGTCGGAGCCATATCTTGATGTCCCTGGAAATAACCGCGTACCATACTCATCGCCGGGATGAGCAGTAACGCAAAACTGACGCTTCGTGTCACGAGGGTGAGCGAGTCAATGTATTGCTGATTGTTCTCCGAGTTTCGGACCATCAGTTCGGATAGCCATGGTGCCGCAAAAAAGAGTAATAAAAAAGCGACGACACCGGTCGCAAGCATCAGCTTCATCCCTTGTCGGAACAGTCGTTGACTCGTCCCGTATTCTCCTAGTGCATTATATTTTGCGATAAATTTCGAAACGGCGACGGGGATCCCTGCCGTCGAAATGGAGATCATGATCGCATAATACGTATATGCCGCTTGATATAATGTCACTCCGGCAATCCCGACCATCGCTTGGAACGGGAACGTGTACAATAGTCCTAACATTCGGGAAATCAAGTTTCCCGCTGATAAAAGAAGCGTTCCTTTGACGAAGGAGGCTCTTCCAGAATCTTGTTTGGCGCTTGATGACATGAGGTACCTCCATCTATAAATCAACGATTTCAATGAATTCGGTTTTACAAAACAACCGCTTCTCATTATACTCTTACTGTTACGGATAATAAAGTTACGATAATTTTACTAATCATATAGATGAAGAAATGAGGAGATACCCTATGAAAGATGTCATCGTCATCGGTGGAGGACCGAGCGGGCTCATGGCAACGTATGCAGCGGCAAAAAGTGGCGCTTCGACCTTGCTGATTGATAAAGGTTCAAAACTTGGTCGGAAATTGGCCATTTCAGGTGGAGGACGTTGTAACGTCACGAACCGAAAGCCAATCGATGAGTTGATTCAGTTCATCCCAGGCAATGGTCGTTTCTTATACAGCGCCCTTGCTCAGTTCGACAATCAATCGATTATCGACCTCTTCACTGGATTCGGGATTCCGCTGAAAGAAGAGGATAATGGGCGCATGTTCCCTGTGACGGATAAGGCACAGGATGTGGTCAACACGTTGCTTCGGGCGATTGAAGACCTCGGCGTCGAGATTCGAAAAAAGGCTGAAGTCAAAACGCTACATTTTAATGAAGAAAACGAGTTTCATGCGGTCGAGTTGATGGACGGTGAGATGCTCGAGGCAAAAGCTTGCGTCGTCGCGGTCGGCGGTCAGTCTGTCCCGCACACCGGTTCGACCGGGGACGGCTATCCATGGGCAGAGAAGGCCGGACATACCATCACGGAACTCTTCCCGACAGAGGTGCCCATCAAATTGAACGATTCGTTCATCGGAACGAAACAACTTCAAGGATTATCGTTACGGGACGTCGCATTGACGGTACACGGCAAAAAAGGAAAGGCCATCAAGACGCACCAAGGCGACATGATCTTTACCCATTTCGGGATCTCTGGTCCAATCGCACTCCGTTGCAGTCAATATACGATCAAAGAACGGAAGCGCAGCAAAGAACAGGTCGTCCTCTTGTCACTCGACTTCTTCCCGGACACGTCACGAGATGCGCTCGTTCAGGAACTGTGGAACCAAGTACAGAGCCAACCGAAGCGTGCCGTTAAAAACGTATGGAAAGGCTACATCCCTGAGCGACTTCTTGACTTATTGCTCGAAGAACTCGCATTTGGAGAAGAAGATGCGAGTCAGTTGAAAAAGCAATCCGTCATTGATTTCGCAACACGTTTGAAAATGTTCGAGATGCACGCCGTCGGGACACTCGACTTTGATAAAGCGTTCGTCACAGGTGGCGGCGTTTCGGTTAAAGAAGTTGCACCACAGACGATGATGTCAAAGAAGGCACCAGGTCTCTTCTTTGCAGGTGAAGTACTCGACATTCATGGATACACAGGTGGCTACAACATCACGGCCGCCTTCACAACGGGACATTGCGCCGGATCGCATGCAGCCGAACTGGCGACAGGGCGGTAAAAGGTTCGGTCAAACGCATCGTCTGCGTTCTATCATGATCACTAAACAATTAAAAGGTTTGATCCTGTCTCATTCAGGGTCAAGCCTTTTAACATTCTTTTCAACTTAATTTTCCAATTCCATCACATCTCGATACTTGTATTTTTCTAAAATCTCATGATCTTCTTTGAAGGTCCATTCGGGAATCGACAGTTCTGGGTGCGCCGTCAAATAGTCATGGAGCACATCCCTCCCTAGAATATAGTTACTCCAACGTGGCATATCTTTTTGATAATTACCGACTACAAAATCGGTGAAGGACGTTTCATAATCATTCACTCGACTCGCAATATGTTTCATGGTCGCTTCATCAACGTCTACATACCACGGTGGCGTTACCCCTTTGACAATGCGGTCGGCAAACGCATCCGCTTTCCCTTCAATAATCACTGACTCGAGAATCGAACTCAGGTTATATTCGTTTTGATCACGAAGAATCAGATGATGGTATTCATGAGCCATCGAATGGGCTAACACACCTTTGTCAAAATCTGTATCAAGAAACAAGATGAAGGTGTCTTTATACGCTTGGGCGCCTACCCCTTCAATCGGTCCACTATCGTAGAAGAATTCAGGATTATACGGTGCGATAAACACCATGCCCTTCTTTTTAGGGAGAATTTGATTTGAATCTGCATATGTCGATGCAATAATCTCTTTAATCTCGTCATGCTGCTCGATTAATTTGTCTAACTGCTTCAGCAATTGTTGCTTATGAGGAGTCGGCTTTAGTGAAAAGCTCGTTTTTAATATAGATGTATCGATCTTTTCTTCCTCTCCGACTTCCCCTATGTAATCCAATACATATTTTTTGAAGTTTTGTTTATTTTCCTCCGCATCGGTTGTTTCAAGGGATGCGTTCAAATATTGTTGGTATTGGGTATAGAGTGGGATGATTGTCAATTTATTCTCTTCATTGATTTCTATCGTTTCGATTGAAACGTCAGGCTCTGATTTTTTAGATTCTAACTCTTTTTCATCCTCACTACATGCTGTTAATAGAAGTGCTGAACTACAACATAGAATACCGAATAGCTTTTTCAGTTAAATGACCTCCATATCAATGATCAATATCCCTCATTCGCTTACTTATGTTAAATTATACCATTAATTACTCCCATAACCTTTCCAATCCCATCTAATATCAGCATGTCATCACGACCATCACAACAAAAAACGACTCGAACCCACTCTAATGAGGGCTCAAGCCGTTTATGGTTATTCTTTCCCTGCGATTTGACGACGCACTTCTTTTTCGAGCTCCGGCTCGGGCGGCATCCATCCTTCAGGTTTCATGACTTTATTGTCTGACTCGCGTAAGATCGGCTTCCCGTCCGGTCCAAGTTTCGCCATATTGGCGCGCTGGACGATTTCAAACAACGGAACGGGGTCGAGCCCGAGTTCAACGAAACTGCCCATCACAAAGTATAACGCATCCGTCAATGCATCCCCTTGTCCGACGAGGCGTTCCACATCATCCGACGGAGGTGCGTCTTGCAACGATTTTTGAACCGCCTTTTGGAATCCTACTTGGAATTGCTCGATGGCTTGTAAAAACTCTTCTTCCGATTCCGATGATTGATGCAAAAACTCGACGACCGCTTCCTCTGCCGTCCACACCGATCGTTTTGTCGCACGATCAAGCGTCAACGGTTGCGGCGATTTCGCTCCTGGATGTCCAAATGTCTCGTGGAATTGTTTCACTTCTTCAAAAAAGTAACGCTTGCTCATCTGTCATTCCCCCATGATCAGTCCACAGATACGAAGGCATCTAAATCGAATACTTCCGGGTGGACGATTGCAAAGATTTCATTGTCTTGTAAAAACATACCGGTCGAATCATACACACGAGGCGTCACCATCTGACCGTTGATGGTCCCTTCTTCTGGGTTGACCGTATAGAGAACGAGCTCCTCAGAGTCGAGCACGTAGACGCGTCCTTGCCTCTCGACTAGCCCAACTCCTTCGAACCGTTCGAATTTTTGCTGGATGGAAGCACTCATCCCGTCAGCAGATAACGCTTGTCGTGAATCAAGCATCCATTCGGTCTCGGGCTCTTGTTTCTCTTCTTCCGCTTCTTGTTCGTTCGACTCATTGTCAGGCGAGTCTTCAGTTGCAGCCGTTTCGCTCGAGGCATCGTCATTCGTCGAGACGTTTTCTATCGTTGAATCTTCCGATGATTCTTCTGTTTCTTGAGTATTCGTGTCAGCGTCAGTCGACGTTTCTGATGATTTGTCATCGGCCGGAGTCTCCGGTTCGATCTCCCGTTCTTCGACATAAAGGAGCTCAAGGTCCGGGGTATCCGCCAATCGGTTCATCATGAACAGCCGTTTCGTTTCCCGGTCATACCCAAGACCAAAGATTCGGTCTTCCGACACGAGTCCTTTGATTTGTTTACGTGGCCGCTCGACCCAGCGTCCTTCTTCTCGCTCGATTGTAATGAGCGTACCGTTCGCTGTCACCGCATACACAAGATTTTCTTCGACCATGCGCATCCCGATAAAGTCATCGAGGCGCTGTTTGCCTGAATTCTCAAGTTGGAGCACAGAGTTGACGCGCGTCCCGTTTCCGCTCACTTCAAAAAATTCAGCTTGTTCGGTTAAGACCAAATACGCCCCGATCGTGTCACTGTAATACACTTCATCGATTTGACTGATTTGTTCGAGGGCATCGGTCGTATCGATATCTTCATCATCCTGCGCAGCTTCCACGGGTGGAAGTGAGGCCGTTTGATGACTCGTTTGAATATCAATTTTTTCAAATGTCGAGGCGACCTGTCGTTGAATCTCTTCATCTGAAAAGACAAAAACATAACAAAGGATCACACCGACCACGACAGCACATAATGTCGTGTATAGCACATAAGAACGTTTCATGGACATGTCGTCCCCTTCTACTTCAGTATCGCCCTTTAGTGTATCAAAACCGTCCATAAAAGAAAATGACCTCACTAAAAAGAAAAGAATGTGCGACAATGTCACACATTCTTTTTGTTAGCCAACTACAATATTGACGAGTTTTCCAGGAACGACAATGACTTTACGAACCGTCTTGCCTTCTGTGAACTCTTGGACACGCTCGTTCCCGAGTGCTTCCGCCTCAAGTGCTTCTTTTGATGCGTCACGAGAGACGTGCATTTTCGCACGGAGTTTCCCGTTCACCTGGATGACGACTTCAATCGTGTCGCTTACAAGTTTTGACTCATCGTATGTCGGCCAAGCCGCATACGTCAACTCTTCCGTCATGCCCATCTTCTCCCACAACTCTTCAGACAAGTGCGGCGCGACTGGTGAAAGCATCTTGATGAAGTCGACCATTTGTGATTTCGGTAACGTCTCTTGTTTGTTCGCTTCATTGACGAAGACCATCAACTGCGAAATCGCCGTGTTGAAGCGAAGGGCTTCGTAATCCTCCGTGACTTTTTTCACCGTCTGATGATACGTGCGTTCAAAGTCGGCAGTTGGTGCCACGTCTGCGAAGTTCGTCTGATCGAACAAACGCCAGACGCGGTCGAGGAAGCGACGTGCCCCGTCAAGACCATTCGTCGACCATGCGATGGCCGCATCAAGTGGTCCCATGAACATTTCGTAAAGGCGGAGTGTATCGGCTCCGTGCGACTTCACGATATCATCCGGGTTGACAACGTTCCCACGAGATTTCGACATCTTCTCGTTGTTCTCACCGAGGATCATCCCTTGGTTGTAGAGTTTTTGGAACGGTTCGCTCGTCGGGACGACACCGATATCAAAGAGGACTTTATGCCAGAAACGTGCATAGAGCAAGTGAAGAACGGCATGCTCCGTACCCCCGATATACAAGTCGACTGGAAGCCAACGCTTGAGTTTCTCAGGATCCGCGATCATCTCTTCGTTATCTGGATCGATGTAACGGATGTAGTACCAGCAGCTACCTGCCCATTGTGGCATCGTGTTCGTCTCGCGACGACCTTTTTCCCCTGTGACCGGATCTGTATACGTCAACCACTCTTCTGCGTTCGCAAGTGGCGACTCACCTGTACCAGATGGTTTGATTTCATCGATGATCGGAAGTTCGAGCGGAAGTTCTTCGACCGGTACCGTCTTCATCGTTCCGTCTTCCATATGGACGACCGGAATCGGCTCGCCCCAGTAACGTTGACGGCTGAACAACCAGTCACGAAGACGGTATGTCGTCTTCGCACGCCCTGTGCCACTAGCTTCGAGCTCTTCAATGATCGTCTTGATGGCATCGGCTTTATTAAGTCCGTTCAAGCTACCAGAGTTGACGTGCTCACCGTCTTCGACGTAAGCCGCCTCTTCCACGTTTCCACCTTTGACGACTTCACGGATCGGGAGGTCGAACGTTTTCGCAAACTCATAATCGCGCTCATCGTGTCCAGGAACAGCCATGACTGCACCTGTCCCATATGTCGAGAGAACGTAGTCCGCTGTCCAAATCGGAAGTTTCTCGCCGTTCACCGGGTTGATCGCATAAGCGCCCGTGAAGACACCTGTCTTCTCTTTGGCAAGGTCTGTACGCTCGAGGTCCGTCTTCTTCGAGACTTCCTCAATGTATGCTTCGACTGCCGTCGATTGTTCCGGTGTCGTGACCACTTTCGTGAACGGATGCTCTGGTGCGAGTGTCACGTATGTCGCCCCGTGAAGTGTATCTGGACGTGTTGTGAATACTGTGACGATCTTATCATGACCGTCGACCTTAAAGTCGACCTCGGCACCGACCGATTTGCCGATCCAGTTGCGTTGCATCTCTTTCACGCTCTCAGGCCAATCGAGACCTTCCAAGTCTTCAAGCAAACGCTCTGCGTATTCCGTGATACGAAGCACCCACTGCTTCATCGGGACACGGTAGACAGGGTGATTTCCACGCTCTGACAAGCCATCGATGACTTCCTCGTTCGCAAGGACCGTACCGAGAGCCGGGCACCAGTTGACCGCAACTTCATCGACGTATGCGAGGCCACGTTCGAAGAGTTGCGTGAAGATCCACTGCGTCCATTTATAGTATTTCGGGTCCGTCGTGCTAATTTCACGGTCCCAATCGTATGAGAATCCGAGTTCTTTCAACTGACGGCGGAACGTCTCGATGTTGCGCGCTGTGAATTCACGCGGGTCGTTCCCTGTGTCGAGTGCATATTGCTCGGCAGGAAGACCGAATGCATCCCAGCCAATCGGATGAAGAACGTTATATCCTTGCATCCGTTTCATACGAGCGATGATATCCGTCGCCGTATAACCTTCCGGGTGACCGACGTGAAGACCTGCACCGGATGGGTAAGGGAACATATCAAGGACATAGAAACAATCCTTCTCCGGGTCTTCTGTCGTTTTAAATGCTTCTTTCTCTTCCCAACGCTTTTGCCACTTCGGCTCGATTTCTTGATGTTTAAAATAGCTCAACATTCTTCCTCCTCTGCATAATAAAAAGCCTTCCGTCCCCGAAAATGGGACGAAAGGCTTGAAAGCTCTCCGCGGTACCACCCATGTTGCATTGCTGCCACTTGAGACGCCGGTAACGAGGCGTAACCCCGGTTTTCCCTACTCGTTTCAGGAAAACAGCTCCAAGGCGAGTTCACAACATCCGCTTATCGATTCACACCATCCATCGACTCTCTTTGAAACGGAACGTTCGCTACTAGTCCTCTTCAACGCTTGCTATTCATCGTAGTCTATTTTAGCCCATTCTGAAATTCAACGTCAACTTGAAGTTTTCAAGCTTTGACTTGTTTTTGCGTTGAGATGGTTTTAACAGCAAAGAACGCAATTAATCCGAATCCCACTTTATTGATTAAATCCGCAACGTTGTAAATCAATTCGCGCACGAGCTGAACTTCAATCCCTGTTGCGAACAATGTCACCGCATAGCCGATTGGGTAAATCGCCCACCCAATCAAAATGAAGAGACGCATGTTGAGTAACGCCTTCCGAATAGGTGGAGGTGACGTCTCCGCCGCTTTCGTGACGTTCGTGAAGAGCAAGTAAATGATATAAAGCCACGCAATACAACCTACAATATATCCCCAAAGTCCAAGTTGCGTGAATCCGCCGTTCAAGTTAATGGACGACTCGCCGAGATAACCGGCAACAATCATGATGATATCCGCGATAATCAACTTCGTTAATAAACCGGTCTTCATCTTCCCTTGCAGGCTAAGCAGTAGCGGAAACTTGATTAAGAGTAAGGGTGTCGTGACAAGCCAATCGATATACCGAATCTCCGTCGGAAACCCGGTGATTTCCGATAGTAATCCAGAATCGCCGACCGCATCCTTCATAAAGTAATAATGAATCGCTGCTACAAACGTAACGAGTGCCGCCACCGTCGCGACCGAACGGTACTCGGGATCCAGACTGCTCCGCTCAACGAGAAAATACAAAGTCGCAGCCGCCATTCCTACAAAACCAACCCAAAACATATACTGCGTTGCCAACACGAGTAAATTGACTTCCTCGTTCATCATGCCCATCCCCTTCAATGAGAATTGACCGACAACAACATATGTGGTGAAAGGATCCTTCACCTAAATTTTATCCTCGAAAGTCAATAGGTCGAAGCTTTAAATCTGTAGAGAATATGCGCAAAGTCACGAATTTTGAACATTTAATGAACGAATGCGTAAAAAGACAATGTTAGCTGTGATAATCAGCAAAATAATCAATGTAAATACTGCATTCATGCCGAACGCGTCGAATAATAAACCGGAGAACGTCGGTCCAATCATTCGACCGACGGATGCTGCGATATTGACGAGCCCTTGGTATTGCCCAGCTTTCCCAGGTGGGGCAAGCTTCGCCGCAATCGTCGGAACAGCCGGCCAGACAAACATCTCCCCGATGGTCATGACAACCATCGCGACCATGAACATCCCGAATCCACCAGCGAATGGGACAATCAAGAACGCACCGAGGAAGATGGATGCCCCGATGATCAATTGACGTTTTAAGTCGTCCTCAAACTGTCGTAAGACGCGGTTGAGCAACGGTTGTGCGAAGACAATCATCGCCCCGTTCACTGTCCAAAGGAGTGAGTATTGACTGATTGTGACGCCGAGATCTTTCGAGTGAACCGCAATCGTCCCCTGCCATTGAACATACACGAACCAAAGCACCGCATAACCGACGGCGACATACCACATCGATTTCATCGTCGCACTCGATAGTGTCGTGGCTGCCGCTTCTAGTTGCGACTGAACGACAGGACGTGCCGGGTTTTTCAAATAACGCAGTCCAAACAAGAGCACCACGACAAATAAGACCGATAAGAAGAAGTTCGCATAAAAAATCCACTCGATGTTAAATCGAGCGATTTGACCACTCATTGCCGTACCGAGGGCGACCCCCACGTTTTGCGCGACGTAAATCGCATTGAACGAACGGCGTCCCCCTTCTGGCCAAATGAGACCCGCAAACGCATATACGGTCGGAAAGACGAGTCCACCTGAAAGACCGATCAATCCGAGCCATACGAGATAGCCGAAGAACGTGGCATGAAACAGTAAAAATCCAAGCGAGCTCGCGAGCAAGAGACCGACAGAAATCATCAACGTCGTCTTCCCACCGATTCGATCGAATAGCGTCCCTCCGATGTAGTTCCCGACAATCGCGAGTGCCGAGTTCACAAGAAGCGCCACCCCAGCAAGCGTCATCGACTCACCTAAAAAATCATGAATATACAGTGTGTTAAATGGCCATAAAAAAGACGCCGCCGTTGTATTGAGCGCCATCGCAATGACTAAAATCCATACCGAAATTGGCATTTTATTGTTCACACCAAGTCCTCCTTTCATTCTTCTTTCACATTAAAAAAATCGGCACAAAAAGGCCGAATCGACAAGATTTCCTTATCAAACCTAAACGAACGCCAACGAAGTGTCAAGAAAAATTACTTATTATGAAGTTTTGTCATTTTCCGTTTGTGATAGGATGAGCAAGGAAGGAGAGATGAACATGAATCCATTCGGTCAAAATCGCTACCATACACTAAATGAGGCGTATCGCCGAGAGTACGGGGGCAAGGTGTTTAAAGTGCCACTCGATGGTGGCTTCACGTGCCCGAACCGTGACGGACGTGTCTCAAAAGGCGGATGCACCTTCTGTTCGGACGATGGAAGTGGTGATTTCGCGGGAAATGCTTGCGATCCGATTCCCGTTCAATTTGCAGAAGTGAAGGCTCGTCTCCACCGGAAGTGGAAAAATGCCAATTATATTGCTTATTTCCAAGCGTTTAGTAATACGTATGCACCAGTCGAGCGGTTACGTGAATTGTATGAACCGGCACTAAATGAGGATGGGGTCGTCGGTCTCTCGATTGCGACACGTCCTGACTGCTTGCCGGACGACGTCGTCGCCTATTTAGCAGAGTTGAATGAACGGACTTCCCTTTGGGTAGAGCTTGGTCTTCAGACCGTACACGACACCACCGCTAAAAAGATCAATCGCGGGCACGACTATCAATCGTTTTTGACCGGTCTTGCGAAACTTCGCCGTCACAATATTCGTGTCTGCGTTCATATCATCAATGGCCTCCCAGGTGAGACACCAGAGATGATGCTCGACACGGCACGAGAAGTTGCTAAAATGGACATACAAGGAATCAAGATCCATTTACTTCACGTCTTGAAACACACACCGCTCGCCCGTCAATATGAGAAAGGACTGCTCGACTTGATGGATGAAGACACATACGTCTCCCTCGTCTGTGATCAACTCGAACGGATTCCTCCCGAGGTGATCGTCCATCGTTTGACAGGAGACGGTCCTCCCGACCTCTTGATCGGTCCGCTATGGAGCCGTCACAAGATGCAGGTGCTAAACAAGATTCGTGCGGAATTGGAGCGCCGGGATTCTTTTCAAGGAAAAAAGAAGGATGAGATGTATGGGATTAATGAGAGTACTACCTTTTGCAAAACAATTACTACATGACCATCTCGAGGAAGGTCAGGTCGCCATCGATATGACGGCCGGGAACGGACACGATACGTTGTTCTTAGCGAATGCTGTAGGCGAGACAGGACATGTCTATGCTTTTGATATCCAATCAGAAGCTGTAGCAGCCACAAAGGCGCGGGTTGAAGAAGCGGATGTCAGTGAACGTGTGACCGTGATTCATGATAGTCACGATACGGTCCAAGCGGTCGTTGAAAAGGAAGCGCGTCCGATCACCGCGGCCGTCTTCAACTTAGGGTATTTACCGGGAAGTGATAAATCGATCACGACACACGGAAATACGACGATTGCCGCATTATCCCAACTATTAGACGTCATGGCTGTCGGTGGCGTCATCGTCATCGTGATTTACCACGGACATGAAAGTGGGAAAGTCGAACGAGACGAGGTGCTTCATTATGTAGAGTCCCTCGATCAAAAACAGGCAGGCGTCCTGCGTTATGGATTTATCAACCAAGTCAATCATCCCCCATTCATCGTGGCGATTGAAAAACGTGCATAAGAAAAAGGCGGCTCATTAGAGTCGCCTTCTGTCATTCTTGAATCAATTCATAAAACGTCATGAGGGTTTCCGCGAATTTCGTGTTCAATCGTTCGTAACCAAAGTGTGGGAATCCTTCCAATCGCCGGATATACACTTGGTCCCCACCGATTTTTCGACAAACATTCAACGTCAACTTCACGTCCGCAAACTGGTCGTCTGGTGCATAGAAACAGGCGAGCGGAAGGCGTGGCAGATGCTTCTTCTCTTCCTGATGCTCGACGATTTCTTCTTCGATCTCCCGATATTGCGCATATGTGATTTCTCCGAATCGGGACGACTCGTCTCCGCCGCCAGTAAATGTCATCATCCCAAGTGGCAAGTCAGGACGAAAACGGTCGACAGCACTTGCGACGACTTGTTTCAACCCACCGATTTGACGAGTGGCATGCCAATCAAACAATGGGGAGATATATGTGAGACTCCCGAGTGGCACATCGTACTCCTGTAAAAGGCGATTCGTTAAGAGTGCGCCAAGACTGAATGCCACGACATGAATCGGTAATTTATATTCTCCTGCCTCGCGCAATGCTCGCTTGATTAGTTGCTTATGGTCACCCGCCGTCAATCCAATCGATTGTTCGCGGACGACGATGACTTCATACTCGTCTTCGAGCCGTCGAATAAAGTTCTCGCTGATCCGTGACGTGAATTGTAACGGATACACGATGACGATGACTCCTTTTCGTACTTCTTCATTTGCCATACAGCCGTCACCTCGTTTATAGACTACATTCATTGTATCAAAAAAACATCAGCCGCAACTGATGTTTAAATAAAATCCGTCTGGAGGCTTAGCTCGGGTCATATCGTAAATGGATGAGTTCCATCGGGCGATCATACACCTCTTCCTGGATGCGATTCACTTCTTTGAAAGATTGATGCAAGAGGAAGGCGATTGCTTGCTCATTCGAATTCTCAACGTACACTTCCATCGGCTGTTCTTTTTTCGATTGAAGGTGGGCCAAAAAGGCTGCGCCGTAGCCGTTTCGATGATAATCGGGGTGCAGATAGAGGCGGAGCATCTCCCACATGTCACCGCGATCGATGGCATGACAAAATCCGATGACATCTTCTTCATATTCGCCAACGATAAAATACTGTTCTCGTGCTTCTTCACTTGAACTGATTGCTCGTACAATCTCTTCTTGCCGATACGCGCGTTCCATCGCTCTCGTTCGATTGGAATCATCCTGTGAAATGGTCGCCAGCGCGATGTTCCGAATCAGCGTCGCATCTTCTGGCACTGCTTCCCTCATGTTCATGACAGCTTCCCCCTTTTGGCCAATCTATTTGTATCATTCCCTATCCCGGTGTTTTTATCCTGCTCCTTCATTTCTTTTTCATGACGATTCATCAGAAAACGTTACGTAGACATTGCTCTAGGGTATAACACAACCAATGCCAATCAAACGAAGGAGTGGAACCACATGGAACCTAGACAAGAACATGACCCGAAAGTAGAACAGACAGCAAACCCGAACCGCCAATTCGATCAATTGGACGGGGGAAGTCCAAAAATCAGTGTCGTGACCGGGATGTTGCTCGGTGCACTCGTCGGTGGTCTACTCGCCTTACTTAGCTCCTCGAACCGGGAGCAGACAAAGCAATCCCTCTCGAATGCGAAATCGTCGGTCGGGGGCATCGTCAACGAAGTGAAACAAGATCCTGCCGGAAAGGCGTCTCAAGTCATTGAACAAGTGAAGTCGGCCTCGACAAAGATTCAAGAAGTCTCTACAGATGTCCAAAACGTATACGAAAAAGTCGTCGGGGAAGTCGATACCGTGAAAGAGGACGTCACTAAAATCGTCGAGACGGCTCAAGAGGCCAAGTCGGACTTACAGGACATCGGGGAGAAAGTCGTCGAAGCGAAGGATACGGCGCTTGGACAAGATCCGACAACCGATTCTTCATCCGATTCGAACAAACAGGTACCACCGACAGCATAAAAAAACGACCTTTCCTCGGAAAGGTCGTTTTTGATGATTACGCGAAACGTTTCGCGCCTTCTTCAAGAATGGCTGCTTTATCTGTTTGCTCCCATGGGAGTTCGATGTCTGTACGACCGAAGTGACCGTAAGCTGCCGTTTGTTTGTAGATTGGGCGACGAAGGTCAAGCATCTTGATGATGCCTGCTGGACGGAGATCGAAGTTCTCGCGAACGAGTTCAACGAGTTCCGTTTCGCTCAATTTACCTGTGCCGAACGTATCGACAGCGATTGATACTGGGTGTGCAACACCGATTGCGTATGCAAGTTGAACTTCTGCTTTATCAGCAAGTCCTGCTGCAACGATGTTTTTCGCTACATAGCGGGCTGCGTATGCCGCTGAACGGTCAACTTTTGTAGGATCTTTACCAGAGAATGCACCGCCACCGTGACGAGCGTATCCACCGTACGTATCGACGATGATCTTACGTCCAGTCAAACCTGCGTCCCCTTGTGGTCCACCGATTACGAAGCGACCAGTCGGGTTGATGAAGTATTTTGTTTCAGCATCGATGAGTTCAGCCGGAATGACTGCCTCGATGACATGTTTTTTCAAGTCTTCTTGAATTTGCTCAAGCGTGATTTCTTCAGCGTGTTGTGTCGAAATAACAATCGTATCGATGCGAACAGGGTTGTTGTCCTCATCATACTCGACCGTTACTTGCGTCTTCCCGTCCGGACGAAGGTACTCGAGCGTACCGTTCTTACGCACTTCAGCAAGACGACGTGACAACTTGTGTGCCAACGAGATTGGAAGCGGCATGAGCTCAGGTGTCTCGTTTGTCGCATATCCGAACATAAGACCTTGGTCTCCTGCACCGATTGCATCGAGTTCCTCTTCAGTCATCTGACCTTCACGTGCTTCAAGCGCCTGGTCAACACCTTGCGCGATGTCTACCGATTGCTCATCGATTGACGTCAAGACCGCACACGTTTCAGCATCAAAGCCATATTTCGCACGCGTGTATCCGATTTCGCGGATTGTTTCACGGACAACTTTCGGGATATCCACGTAAGTTGACGTTGTGATTTCACCAGCTACGAGTACAAGACCTGTTGTGACAGACGTTTCTGCCGCAACACGGGCATTCGGGTCTTCCGCTAAAATGGCATCCAAGATGGAGTCAGAGATCTGATCACAAATTTTGTCTGGATGTCCTTCAGTAACCGACTCTGAAGTAAAAAGTCGACGGTTCAATTTTGACATTCAAAAAACCTCCTATAATAAGGGTATTATGTGGACGGTACTCGTTCCCCTTACGCGTTGCTTTGGGACGGTAATGAAAAAAACCTCCCCCGATGACATACATGGGGAAAGGTTGAATCGTTCTTCCTTACCCTCTTATCGTTCGAAGCTAATGGCTTCGCTTCAGGATAGCACCTTTTCCGCACAAGACTTCATGTCGGACGGTTGCTGGGCTTCGTAGGGCCTTGTTCCCTCCACCGCTCAGAATAAGAGTATCCGTTACGAAAACCATCATATAAATGACACTCGATTATGTCAAGGGAATCGGACGAATTCGTAAAAGTTTTCACAGACTTGCAAAACATTTCTGTTTGTGAATCGTCAAACATTTTTTTATTTCGTTTCTTTTTTTTAACACCTTGTGATAAGAGAATGTGATAAAATAACTTTGTAAGAAAGCGCTTACTTAGAGAGAAGAAACGCTTGTGTTTAATTAGTGTGTCACATATAATTAAAAATGTCATACTGATTAATCGTAATCGCGGAAGTATGCGGATTTCATCCACATCTATTTAGGGGAAAGGTGGGATTCAGGATGGCGACAACGCTCCTGAAAATCGAAGAATTAATTAATGGTGCCGACATGTTACGGAACTTGACGGTTCCAGAGCTGGTGGAAGAAGCCATTCAAAATGGTGAAGGTGTACTGACAAAAGACGGGGCATTATCTGTCAGCACCGGTGCTTTTACCGGACGGTCACCGAAAGACAAATTCGTCGTACAAGATGAAGTCAGCAACAACCTCGTCGATTGGGGTAAAGTGAACCAACCGATCGCAGAAGAGAAGTTTTCAGCACTTCTTGACAAAGTTCTCGACCATTTAGAAAAGAAGGATAAGCTGTATTATCTAGAAGCATCCGCTGGTGCAGATGAACACTATACGTTGCCTGTCCGTGCCATTACGGAGTATGCGTGGCACAGTCTGTTCGCCAAACAATTGTTCTTACGCGAATGGCCGACGAAAGGTGCGTTCGACCCGTTCACGGTCATTTATGCACCGAGCTATAAAGCAGACCCTGCGGTCGATGGTACGAACTCTGAGACGTTCATTCTCGTCTCATTCGCCAAGCGCACGATTCTGATCGGGGGAACAGAATACGGTGGCGAAATTAAAAAATCTATCTTCTCCGTCATGAACTTCTTGCTACCTGAGCAGAACGTGTTATCGATGCACTGTTCAGCAAACGTCAACGATGCGAACGAAACGGCACTCTTCTTCGGATTGTCGGGCACTGGGAAGACAACGCTCTCGGCTGACCCTGAGCGTCACTTGATTGGAGACGACGAACACGGATGGTCACCGGACGGGGTCTTCAACATCGAAGGAGGTTGTTACGCGAAGACGATCAACTTGTCTCGTGAGAACGAACCTCAAATCTATGATGCGATTCGCTTCGGTTCATTGATTGAAAACGTCGTGTTGAATGAAGATCGTACACCGGACTATAAGAACATTTCCCTGACGGAAAACACACGTGCGGCATATCCAATCGAGTTCATCGACAATGCGATGCTCCCATCTCGCGCAGGTCATCCGAATACGATTGTCTTCTTGACGGCAGATGCATATGGCGTCTTGCCTCCGATCAGCAAACTGACGAAAGAACAGGCGATGTACCACTTCTTGTCGGGTTATACGTCAAAACTTGCCGGCACCGAGCGCGGTGTCACAGAACCACAGGCGACATTCTCGACTTGCTTCGGTTCACCGTTCCTTCCGCTCGCTCCAGAGCGTTACGCGGATATGCTCGGTAAATTGATTGAGGAACACGACGTGGATGTCTACCTCGTCAACACAGGTTGGACTGGCGGTGCATACGGTGAAGGTTCACGTATGAAACTCGCTTACACGCGTGCGATGGTCAACGCCGCAGTCAACGGTCAACTTCGTGACGTCGAGACGAAGAAACATGACATTTTCAACGTCGAGATTCCAGTAGCCATCGAAGGCGTACCGAGTAACGTGCTCAATCCACGTGACACGTGGAGCGACCCAGCTCGCTACGATGTCGAGGCGAAGGCACTCGCGATGAAGTTTAAAGAGAACTTCACACGGTTCACGAAAGCGAGTGAATCGGTCATCGCAGCCGGTCCACTGGTCATCTAATACGAAAGCACCGACTCATCGAGTCGGTGCTTTCGCTTGTTGTAGCATCCATTCCATCGCTTGTTCGGTCGTCTCCCATTTATCCCAAAACGGGAGTTGGTGTCCGAACGGAAGCACCCAAAACTCGGCCTGCTCACCTAATTTCTCGGCGACTGCCGTCGCATGGCGCAATCGGACCTGCTCATCATCCGTACCATGGATGATCAGCGTTGGAGCGCCCCATTCCTTATAGAGCGGAGAACGTTCCGTATATGCCGTTTCTGCCGATTCAGGGTCCCCGCCCGTCATGCGACGTAACATCTTCCGCATCGAGCGCTGCTCTTCATACGTCCACTCTAGATTCGTCACACCGGCCCATGAAGTGACAGTGGTGACCGGTCGTTCAGATGCGAGAGAGAGTGCCATCATCCCACCGCGCGAAAAACCGAGTGCATGAATCGGTCGTCCACTCGTTTGGACGCGATCATAGAGTGAGAGTACGTCTTCTAAATCCTCTCCACCGAAGTCTTCTTTTCCCGTACCTCCGTGATTGCCTCGATAAACCGGGGCCACCACATGAAAACCACGTGCCGCAAATTGCATGAGTCGCGGCAACCGGACGTCTCCGATTCGTGCCGTCCCCCCTCGTAAGTACATCAATACCTGTCCGTTCGACCGTTTCGGTTCAATCGAATAGGCGACGACCTCTTCCCCATCATTTGTCGTATACCACCCACGCGTCACCCGATAACCGGCATAAGGTGGCAAGACGTCGACCCGATCAAACCAAGTGTTGCTCATGGAGCACCCTCATCGTTTCCGGTAAGACACGGTCTTTCATCATAAAACTGTAACGTGGATTCCGTAGTAGGTTGTCCGGCAAGACATCGATCAAGACGGCCCCATCCGTCTCGTCGACTGCGGGATGATCTTCGAATCGTTCGATTTCCGCAAAATAAATGTTTTTGATGACGGTGTCGCCGCGGCCGAGCACACGATACTGCCCCATGTATCGTAATGTCTTGACGACGCCTCCGGTCTCTTCATATACTTCCCGGATGGCAGCGGCATCCTCATGTTCTCCCGGCTCGACTTTCCCACCTGGGAATTCGAGCCCTCGTTGCTTATGTTTCGTCAATACCCATTTGTCCTTATATCGGGCGACGACCCAGACGTGGAGCGGCGTGTCTGAGAACGGATAATGGGTGAAGCTTAACTCGACTTGATTATGATAGTAATCCTTGAATGTCTTCATAGTCCATCCCTTTCTTTCCCCTGTCTACTCTCACTTTACCTTGTCTGCACCCAGTTTCAAACAAAAAAATCGGTCCGACACGCGGACCGATTCGTTTTCTTATTGATTCAAGCGTTTTTCAAGTTCTGCTTTTTGTTCTTCATACCCTGGTTTACCGAGTAATGCGAACATGTTCGCTTTGTATGCTTCAACGCCAGGTTGGTTGAACGGGTTCACCCCGAGGATGTATCCGCTCATTGCACATGCTTTCTCGAAGAAGTAGAACAAGTAACCGAGGTGGTAAGGTGTCATCTCTGGCAATTCGACGACAAGGTTCGGTACGTCCCCATCTGTATGTGCGAGGAGCGTCCCTTCTGTCGCCTTGTCGTTCACGAATTGGATTGTTTCGCCTGCGAGGAAGTTCAAACCATCCAAGTCTTGTGCGTCTTCTGGGACGTTCATTGTGTGACGGACTTCTTTCACACGGATGACTGTCTCGAACAAGTCGCGACGGCCTTCTTGAATGTATTGACCCATCGAGTGAAGATCAGTCGAGAAGTCGACAGCCGCAGGGAAGATCCCTTTGTTGTCTTTCCCTTCTGATTCTCCGTAAAGCTGTTTCCACCACTCTGACACGTAGTGTAGAGCTGGTTCGTAGTTGACGAGCATCTCAATCGATTTACCTTTCGCATAGAGAGCATTACGTACGACTGCATACTGATACGCTTCGTTCTCAGCCAATTCTGGCGAGCTGTAGGCGTTTTGTGCATCGCGTGCGCCTTCCATCAAAGCATCGATATCGATTCCTGCAGCGGCAATCGGAAGAAGTCCGACCGGTGTGAGGACAGAGAAACGTCCACCGACGTCATCTGGAATAACGAACGTCTCGTAACCTTCAGCGTCCGCGAGCGTCTTGAGGGCGCCACGGGCACGGTCTGTCGTCGCATAGATCCGCTCACGCGCTCCGTCTTGACCATACTTGTCTTCCATGAATTGCTTGAGGACACGGAATGCGATCGCAGGTTCTGTCGTCGTTCCTGATTTCGAGATGACGTTGATTGAGACGTCTTTCCCTTCAAGCACTTGAAGCAACTCTCTCATATACGTTGAAGAGATGTTATGGCCCGCATAGAATACTTGTGGCGCCTTGCGCTCTTCTTTTGACAATACGTTGAAGAACGAATGTTGAAGCATTTCGATCGCTGCACGGGCACCGAGGTAAGAACCTCCGATTCCGACGACGACGAGAACATCTGAATTCTCGCGAATTCGTTCCGCCGCAGCTTTGATTCGTGCGAACTCATCTTGATCGTATTCGGTCGGAAGGTCGACCCACCCAAGAAAATCACTTCCGGCACCGCTCCGCTCGTGAATCACCGAGTGGAGAGTTTTTACCGTTTCTTGCATTTGGTCGATTTCATGCTTCCCTACGAATGAGAGCGCGTTTGAATAATCGAAACGTACAGTTGACATGTCATTTCCTCCTTTAAATCGCTCGTAAAAGAGCCATACATGACCCATCATAAACGGAAAGTCTAGATTCGTTCAATCATTATTGCAAAATAGGCAAGAAATCGCCTTATTTACTTAGTTCGAGAATATGCGCAACATCTTCCCGTTCGAGCGTACGGAAACGACCAAATGCACCACGTTTCATCGCAGAATCAAGAATCGCATCGAATGTCGACTCATCGATATCGTAGTCACGAAGCGAGTTCGGTGCACCGAGTTGATCGAAGAACGCACGGATGGCCTCGATTGTACGCTTCCCTGTCTCTAAATCCGTTGCACCTGGCTCCACATCGAACACTTCCGTACCGAGTCGAGCAAAGCGAGCCGCATTGTCTTCATCCAACACATGTTCCATCCAACGTGGGAAGAGGATCGCGAGGCCCCCAGCATGCGGGATGTCATGGACAGCAGATACGGCGTGTTCGATGTTGTGCGATGCCCAGTCACCGGCTGCACCCATTTGAAGTACACCGTTCAATGCCATCGTACCTGAGAATAAGATGATGGCACGGAGGTCTACGTTTTCTAAATCGTTGACGAGTTTCGGTGCCGATTCGACGACCGCTTTCAAAACACCTTCTGTCATGCGTTCTTGTACCGGCGCATGGTTCGGGTGGAAGTATTGCTCGAAACAGTGGCTCATCATGTCGACGATGCCATAAATTGTCTGGTCTTTTGGAACCGACACGGTGTAACGTGGATCGAGGATCGAGAATGTCGGGAATACAAGTGGGTGACCCCAACCGAACTTCTCTTGAGTCTCCCAGTTCGTGATGACCGATCCCGAGTTCATCTCCGACCCTGTCGCAGCGAGTGTAAGGACTGTCCCGAATGGTACCGCCTCTGTCGGGATATGTTCACGAAGTACGATGTCCCACGCGTCCCCGTCATATGGAATCGCTGCTGAAATCAGTTTTGTGCAGTCGATGACGGAACCGCCACCGACAGCTAGCAAGGCATCAACGTCCTCTTCACGCGCAAATTTCACCGCACGACGTACAGTCTCAATCCGCGGGTTCGGTTCAACACCTGAGAAGTCTACGTATGAGATACCGGCTTTTTCAAGCTCGGCCACGACTTCATCGTACGTCCCGTTCTTTTTGATGCTTCCGCCACCATAGACGAGCATCACTTTCTTCGCGTCAAGCGCTTCTAGTTCTCCACCTAATTTTTCGACCTGATGTGTCCCAAAAATTAGTTTTGTCGGGTTTTTGTATTCAAAGTTGTGCATAAGTTAACCTCCTCATAGAAATATGTAACACCTACACTATATACCCTGTTTTCACGGAATGAAAAGTATCGTGCTTACTGATAGATACGGTCGATGATGTGATGCAAGATGACCGCTTCCTCCGCTTGCTGATAGTTCGGCTCTTCTCCACAGGCCTCAAGGAAGAGTCGGATTTGCCGCTCATACGGGTCGTGTTCAGTCAAATAAGCTGGTCGCTCGTCAAACAATGCCCCAAATTTCTCCGTGTGAAGTGTGAGCGGGAACAGACTGGCTCCGGCTTTCGTGCCGCGACATTCCACTCGCATCGTATCTTTTTCCTCGATGTTGGCCATGTAGCTGACGTCGAGTAATAAGGATGCTCCGTTTTCAAACGTGACCATCGCTCTCGCCGTATCCTCGACTGTGAGCGAACTCGCGTCCCATTCCCCCAGCAAGCCGACACCCGAACGATTCCCTAAGTACTGACCGACATGACCGACGACCTCTCTCGGTTTCGGGTATCCCATCAAATGAAGCGCCAGGTCTAACATATGCACACCTATGTCGAGTAATGCACCCCCGCCTTGCAGTTCTTTATTCGTGAAGACACCCCATCCCGGAATTCCACGCCGTCGAAGCGCGAGCGCCGTCGCTGCATAGATGTCTCCGAGTTCACCCGCATCAATCATTCGCTTCAACAGAACCGTATCCTCACGATGTCGGTAATGGAATCCGTAATGCAATGTTTTTCCGGCTCGTTTTGCCGCTTCCAACATCTCGATCGCTTCATTCTCTGAAATTCCCGGTGGCTTCTCACAGAGAACGTGACATCCTGCTTCAAGCGCAAGCAGCACTTGCTCTTTATGTAAGGCGTTTGGTGTACATATACTGACCGCATCGAGATTTTCGCGTGAAAGCATCTCTTCGACCGTCTCATAAACGTTCGGGATGCCGAACTGTCGTGCGACACGTTCCCCGTTTGCCCGTGTCCGGTTCATGACCGCTACCACATCCATGCCTGCTTTGACATAATTCGGGATATGGGCACTCGTCGCAATTCCTCCCGTTCCGATGATGCCAATCTTCATGCCATCCCCTCCTATTCGCTTTACAGTTTCGTCATTCAATCCGCCGATTCCTGTAAAATAAAAAAGGTGACCCGTTTAGAACGGGCCACCTTGAAACACTTACTTCTTGAAGTTTGTGTTTTTGATCCAGTCTTCAAGTTTGTCTTTGAGGACTGTGAATCCTGGAGCTTCTTCTTGCTTGAAGTTTGAAGATGCTTCGTTGCGGCGTGGCGCACGACGAGCTGGCTTCGCAGACTTCTCGCGTTTTGGAGCTTCTTGAGTCGCTTTCATTGAAAGCTTGATTTTTTTAGAAGCTTCGTCCACTTCAAGGATTTTCACTTCAACTTCTTGACCAACTTGAACGTAATCGTTTACGTCTTTTACGTAGTCGTGTGAGATTTCTGAAATGTGTACAAGACCTTGAGTCTCATCGTCGAGTGCTACGAAAGCACCGAAAGGTTGGATTCCTGTTACTTTACCTGTTAATACTTGATCTTTTTCGTATTTTGCCATTACAAACAACTCCTATGCTAAATTCATCAACTTACTATAACATACTTTTTTCGATAAAGTGTAGAATTTAGCAAAAAAGATTATTTTTGACGTGTTGGTATGTTTTAAAGTCGAAGTGCGGGGTAAATACAAATCAAGCAAGACTTCAAGTATTCCCCCCTGATTCCGCTAGGCGACTCGCCTAGCCTTTTTTTGTTCAAAATGTCGTAAACGGCTTCTGATGACGAATCGGATAGATCGTTTCTCCAGCCATGTCGTTCAAAATGACCGCATTTCGATAGACTGCCATCCCGAGATTCGTCGCAGCCGGACCATGTGAATGCTCTATATTCGTGTGCGTAAACAACTTTCCGCCTAGCGACTCGCTCATGATCACCTCATACGTGTCACGGACTGCCCATTCTCCCTCTACTTCCCATACAACCGGGAGCTGATCTATCCAAGATGGGATCACCGGGCGATACCCCGTCGCCACGACAACGAGATCGTACTCTCTTTCAATCACTTCTCCCGTATACCGTTGGGTCCCTTTCAAACGATGTGTTAACCAATCATAAGAAATCGATTCCACTTCAACCTGTGTCATCATATCAGCCTTCGTCGCTTCCGCTTCTGCCGTCCGATGATACAAGGTCTCATAGATCGAGGTCATCGTCTCAGGATTGACACCATGACGGAAACGCTCGAATGACCCGAGTAGCTCTTGCCGAGCGTCGTACGGTAGCTTATGAAAATAATCGACATAATCCACACTAAAAATTTCATCCCCAAGCTTGCCTGCTTCGAGTGACTCAAATTGTTCGGAGCGTGTGATCCAGTCGACGCGTTGTTCATCCGTCGCTTCACGCAACAAGTCCAGAAAGACTTCCGCCGCACTCTGTCCGCTCCCCACGACCGCGACACGATATCGGTCTTTGAGGACGTCCCGGTACGTCAAATAATCGCTCGTATGAATGACTTGTTCAAACCCGTCCGGCACGAATGGCGCCGCCCCTGTCCCTAGGACGAGATGTCTTGTATGAACTTGTGTCGATCGACCATCTGATTCGACGGTCACGAGGAAGCCCTCTTCTTCCACTACAACGTCAGACACATAATGATTGAAACGAATCGTCGACAGTTGATTTACAACCCATCGCAAGTAACGATTGTATTCCGTTCGAGGAATCTTATCTTGTTCTTGCGTGATAAATGTTTGGAGTCGACCCGTATCACTCAAATAGTTCAGAAAACTCGCCGAATGGGTCGGGTCCGCCAACGTGACGAGATCTTGTAAATAATGCGTTTGCATCGTCATCCCTTCAATCAACATGCCTTCATGCCACATCATCTCCGCGCGTTGCTCAAAGCAAATCCCATGCAGTTCAGTTTTTTCCGCAAGGGCCATGAGACCAAGATTATACGGACCACACCCGATTGCAACAAAGTCAAATCGTTTCATCATCTTCACCTCGCCCGTCTTTTCCCTTTCGTTATATCGCTAAAACGCCAAAGAACTCTCACGAATGAGAGTCCTTGGCTACTGTGACTTCAAATTGTTTCATGAAACGTTGAATCCGGAGAATCGCTTCTTGTAGTTGTTCGAGCGAAGTCGCATAACTCGCCCGGACGAATCCTTCCCCGCTCTCACCGAAGGCATTTCCAGGAACAACGGCGACACGTTCTTCGATGAGAAGACGTTCTGCAAATTCCTCACTCGTCAATCCAGTATGTCGAATCGAAGGAAAAGCATAAAATGCTCCACCTGGCACGTGCGTCGGTAATCCCGCCTCGTTCAGCGCTTGAATGAAATAGTTCCGACGTTGACGATAACTTTTCACCATGCTCGGCACGTGCTGCTCACGAGTCCGAAGTGCCTCGAGTCCACCGAATTGAACGAGCGTAGGTGCACACATCATGCCATATTGATGGACCTTCAACATCTCTCGCGTCACAACTTCGGGCGCGCATGTGAAGCCAAGACGCCATCCTGTCATTGCGAACGCTTTTGAGAAACCATTCACAACAATCGTCCGGTCTCGCATGTCGTGGAGCGTCGCGAAGCTGACGAATGGGTCGTCATAACAAAGTTCCGCATAAATCTCATCGCTGACCACCCAAAGGTCATACTTTGTCGCGAGTTCTGCGATTTGCGCGAGTTCGTCGCCATTCATCGTAGCGCCCGTTGGATTGGACGGGAAGCAGAGCAAGATCGCTTTCGTTCGTTCTGTGATGGCTTGCTCGACGTCATCCCGATCGAGTCGAAACCCTTTCTCTGGACGACACGCGACAGGCACGACGGTTCCACCTGCCAACTCGATGAGTGGACCATATGAAACGAATGCCGGTTCGACCACGATGACCTCGTCCCCTGGATTGAGAAGGGCACGGAATGCGATATCGAGCGCCTGCGATGCCCCTGTCGTGACAATCAATTCAGACGTCGGATCGTACTCGACTAAAAAGCGTTCTTTCATATAAGTTGCAATCTCTTCACGCAACTCGATGAGACCGGCGTTAGCACTATAGGCCGTATATCCTTCTTCGAGTGCGGCATAGCTCGCTTCTCGCACGTTCCACGGTGTGATGAAATCCGGTTCTCCCACCCCGAGAGAGACCACGTTATCCATCGTCTGTGCTAAGTCGAAGAAACGGCGAATGCCCGATGGCTTCATCGAGACGACTTGATTTGATAAAGACTTCATGGCGTGATGTTCAACCGCTTATCTTCAGTTTGTGGGGTGAACAAAATCCCGTCATGTTTGTACGTCTTCAATTTGAAGTGAGTTGTCGTCGACAAAACCGAATCAAGCGGCGAAAGCTTGTCTGAGACAAATGAGGCAACATCTTGAAGCGAGTTTGCCCGGATGACGACTTGAAGGTCATAAGCCCCCGACATCAAATAAAGCGCCGTCACTTCTGGGAAGCGATAAATACGCTCGGCCACGTCGTCAAATCCGCGCCCTCGTTTCGGAGTCACTTTAACGTCAATGAAGGCAGTGACATCGTGGCGATTGATTTTTTGCCAATTGACCATGGCACGAAATCCAAGGAGAATCCCGTCTTGCTTGAACTTCTCGAGCATCGACTCAATCGTCTCTTCATCGAGTGCCAACAAGTCAGCCAACATCTTCGTCTCGAGATACCCCTTTTCTTCTAACAATTCTAACAACTCAAGTTCTTTTGATGAATACATACTTATTCTCCTTCCGTTCGACCAGGTAGCACGCCTGTGAACGTTCTCTCTGTCTGTCTCACGTATGAACGTCGTTCCTCCTGAACGATATGGAAATTCTTCATCTCCATGTCTGTCAGACCGTGCTTTTGACAAAAACGATCAAAATAACGACGTCTCGTTTCATCCTGTATTGCTGATAGGTTGTCGGTCCCGTTGAACGCGTACAGTACCGTCGCACGCGCCGGGTGTGACACGGTGAATGCATCCATTACCCTTAACAAGAAATCCCAATCCCAGTAGTTATAGACGTCTTCGTCGAATAGGCCGATCGTGTCATGAATCGATTTGCGATACATCGTACCCGAAGGGATAAACGTCGAGTCCTGACGCATCCGCTCTCGATCAAACGCGTAAGCGAACGGTTCCCAGTCCGTCACGACACGACGGCCTCCTCTCCATTCGAAGCGGAACAGCTCAGCGTCCGAATAGACGAGGTCAGCCTGTTGAAGGTCGCGTAGCCCTGCCTCTAGATGTGTCGGCATGAGCAAATCGTCATCGTCTAGTAACAAGATGACATCGCCTCTCGCTTCGAGAACACCACGATTACGGGCACGAACATGATGGTTTTCACCCACTTCGATGACACGTGCATCCAATTGATTCAAAAAAGGCGCCAAAAGGTGTTGTTTTGGCGGCCCTTCATTATTCATGACCAAGACCTCAAACTGCTGAAATGTTTGGACCGTTAGACTTTCAAGCAGTTCCGTCAGTTCCGTCTCGCGTTTATAAGCCGGAATGACAATCGAGACAATCGGTTTCATCCGCGATATGCCGTCTCAACGAGTGGAAGAATTGCTTCCCAGCTCACACCGTTCTCCTTTGATACGGTCACAAAGTCACCATAAGCAAAGACACTCTCCACGCCTTCGATTTCAACTAACTTGGCGAGAAGCGGTTGATCTGTCGCTTCGCCCGCCTTCACACTTTGACTCTTGGCGCCAAACACGTTCTCTGGAAGTGTCACTTTCATCGCATTCGGATTCGGTGTTGGATCAATTCGTAACATTATTGGTTCCTCCTTATAGTTGGCAAGATGACGATACGAGGAGTCGCTGCGCCATCTCGAAAATCTCTGTTTCTAGTGGACACGCATCGAACGCTTCAAGAAGCGTTCGGCGAATCACTTCGGTCAATTGTTCGGGAGAATCGACATAGGTTAATGCCATCATGACTTCATCAAACTCAGGTCCGTATGAACCTGCCCCATAACCGAGTGGGTCCCATGTTAATAATAAGTCTTCTGTACGCACTTGTTAAACCCTTCTTTTCGCTGAAATTCCATGTCCTACTTCACCAATCTACCTTACTTTTTACTCGGATACCAGCCTTGACAAATGGATTCATATTTCTTGATTCATCAGAACACTATATCTAGTATGAAATGAATATGCAGGTATTTTGATAAGTAACGTCAAATACAATCCATTCCACCTCAAACAAACGGATGAAATGTTTCATCAAGAGTGATGAAATCGAATTCATCAATTTGTGAAAAAACAAGCAAAGACAATACATAAATTTTTTTCATCTCAGTTCTCTGTCTCAAATTGGGTCATGAAGCCCTTTTGGAGCAAAAGCAAAAAGGTGACGGGCACATTCCAGAATGTCAAGGATTGAAAAACTAAATATAGGTGTTTTATGATTAAAAAGATAAAAAAGTGTCAATATATAGTTAACGGGTATTTTGATCGTTAACACGATATTGTGACAGGTAAGGAAGTTCTTATTATCCTTTTATAACGTCTACACCATCTAAAGGAGTGATCTATTTTGACATCCCCTATCCACCACGAGACGATGCTACCAGCGGCTCCAACGCTTTCTGACGTCTCTTCTCTTATTCAATCTATCCAGACACGGTATCCTCACTTAAGCGTAGAGCGCTATGAAGAACGGGCTATTCGGGCGCTCGAGACAAAAACGCTAACACAAGATGTAGTATATGACTTATTGACGATGCATGCCCTCGATATGTTGAAAGCCGAAGAACCGGACTGGACGTTCGTGGCAACGGAAATGTACTTGAACCGCCTCTATCTTGAAGCGGCACGCAACCGCGGTTACGAAGCATCTATGCGTTATGGTAACTTCTATCAACTGGTCGAGACGTTAACATCAAAACGAATTTTCACGTCAGCGCTTCTCGATACGTATTCAAAAGAAGACATGGACCATCTCGAAACATTGATCGATCCATCCCGTGACCGTCTCTTCACATATATCGGACTCCGCACGTTGTCGGACCGCTATCTTGGGCGCGATCATGTGAAGAACCTTTATGAGCTTCCACAGGAGCGCTTCATGGTCATCGCGATGACGCTCATGCAAAAAGAAGATGAGACGACTCGATTGAAGCTCGTCGAAGAAGCTTATTGGGCTTTATCAAACCTTTATATGACGGTCGCGACACCAACGTTGTCAAACGCCGGTAAATCATATGGACAGCTCAGCTCTTGTTTCATTGATACAGTTGATGACTCCCTCCGTGGCATTTATGATTCGAACACCGATGTGGCGACGCTCTCAAAAGGTGGCGGTGGAATCGGTGTCTACCTCGGGAAAATCCGTTCACGTGGTAGTGACATCAAAGGATTCAAAGGCGTCTCAAGTGGTGCCCTTCCTTGGATGAAGCAATTGAACAACACGGCCGTCTCTGTCGACCAACTCGGTATGCGTCAAGGCTCAATTGCCGTCTATTTAGACATTTGGCATAAGGACATCTTCGAATTCCTAGACGCGAAATTGAACAACGGGGATGAGCGCCTCCGGACACACGACTTGTTCACAGGCGTTTGCTTACCGGACCTCTTCATGCGTACGGTCGAGGCACGCGGCGACTGGCACTTGTTCGATCCACACGAGATTCGTACCGTGATGGGATATAGCCTTGAAGACTATTTTGACGAATCAGAGAACGGTGGAAGCTTCACAGAGAAATATATGGAATGTGTCAACACGCCAGAATTATCTCGTGTGACAGTTCCAGCCATCGACCTTGTAAAACGTTACATGCGCTCACAACTTGAAACAGGTACACCATATATGTTCTTCCGAGACGCAGTGAACCGCGCAAACCCAAACAAACATGCCGGGATGATCTACAGTTCAAACCTCTGTTCTGAAATTGCGCAAAACATGTCGGCAACGACAATCGAAGAAGAATACACACAAGACGGAAAAATCGTCATCACAAAGACTCCTGGTGATTTCGTCGTCTGTAACTTGAGTTCAATCGCACTTGCTCGTGCCGTGAAAGCCGATGTGCTCGAACGACTCATCCCGATTCAAATGCGTATGCTCGATAACGTCATCGATTTGAATACGATCGAAGTTCCACAGGCGATGATCACGAACCAGAAGTATCGTGCAGTCGGTCTAGGAACGTTCGGTTGGCATCACTTGCTCGCACTAGAAGGAATCCGTTGGGAATCGGTCGATGCCGTTCAATATGCAGAGAAACTCTATGAAAAAATCGCGTATCTCACAATCCAAGCATCGATGGAACTCGCCAAAGAAAAAGGAGCATTCGGCGTCTTCGAAGGTTCAGAATGGCATACAGGCGAATACTTCAAGCGCCGGAACTATCGTTCACACGACGACCTCGATTGGGACGGTCTCGCAGCAGAAGTACATCAAAACGGCGTCCGTAACGCCTATATGATGGCCGTTGCACCAAACTCATCGACGGCGATTATCGCTGGTAGTACCGCATCGATTGACCCGGTCTACAAAAAGGTCTACTCAGAAGAGAAGAAAAACTATAAGATTCCAGTCACGGTTCCCGACTTGACGCCGGACACGAACTGGTTCTATAAATCAGCATTTGAAATTGATCAATTATGGAGCATCCGTCAAAACGCGGCTCGCCAGCGCCACATCGACCAAGCAATCAGCTTCAACTTATACGTGAAGAACGATGTAAAAGCGACAGAGCTTCTTGCGATGCACCTCGAGGCATGGTCTCTTGGCATGAAGTCGATTTACTACACTCGTTCGACGACTGTCGAAGTCGACGAATGTGAGTCGTGTGCTTCGTAAACCGTCGTCATAATCATTATGTATATTTTATAGAAAGGTGGTCCACCCTATGAACATCGCAATCATCTGTCATTCGATGAGTGGAAACACAGAAGAAGTGGCATCGCTCATCGAATCGACACATCATCACCGTGGCGATACGGTCGTCCGCTATGATGCCGATCGCGTCGGATATCGCGAAGCTCAATCACTCGCTTCGTTCGACCTCGTCTATTTCGGCTCTTACACGTGGGCAGACGGAATCTTACCAGACGAAATGAAAGATACGTTCCGCCTCGTGTTAAAGGAACTCCAAGTGCCGATTCGACAAGCTGCGGTATTCGGAACCGGTGACAAGATGTTTGTACATTTCTGTCGCGCTGTTGACGAGATGGCGTACCACCTTTCAAAATACGGAATCCCACTTGCCGGGGAACTGCTTAAAATCGAGCAGTCCCCACGTAACCAACCGTTCAACGTCCAAAATTGGGCAGAGCGGATGGCTCACCATGTAGAAGAAGGAGTTATGCATCATGTCGATTCAGAAAATCAAATTATTGTCGCCCAAACATCCTAACCGGGCAACCGCCATCATTGGCGGGGAAACGAGTTCGATCGTCAATTGGAACGATATCGCGTATCCTCAGTTCTATACCATTTACAAACAGTTATTATCGAACTTTTGGATTCCTGATGAGATCTCAATGTCTAAGGATATGCAACAATGGCCGCAATTGACTGAACGTGAACAGGATGCATTCAAACGGATCATCGGACTGCTCTCGATTCTCGACTCGGTCCAGACACGATACATCCTCGAGTCTTCTATGTTCTCATCTGACTCGTCTGTACACGCCGTTCTCGCGGTCATCGCACAACAAGAGGTCGTGCACAATCAATCATACAGCTATGTCCTATCAAGTCTCGTGCCACTCGCTGAACAAAATCGAATCTTTGACATCGCCAAAGACGATGAAATGGTCATGAAGCGCAATCAATTCATCTTGGACTTATATGAAGCGTTCCGCGAGACTCCGAACGCTGAAAACTTTGCGAAATCGCTCGTTGCATCCGTCATTCTAGAAGGCATCAACTTCTATTCAGGATTCGCTTATTTCTACAATCTCGCCCGCCACCAAAAGATGGTCGGTACATCAACGATGATCAGTTATATCCAACGTGATGAGATGCAACATTCTTACTTCATCAGCCAGCTCTTACGTGCCGTGCTAACAGAAAATCCGAAGATTGATGAAAACGGAAAGTTCAGTCAGTTCGTATACGACACGATGGCAGAAGCGGTCGATCTCGAGATCGAGTGGTGTGAATACGTTCTCCGTGACCTCGATGGACTCGACGTCAGTGAAATGCGAGACTACGTCAAATACTTGGCGAATAAACGCCTCCGCGTCATCGGTCTGAATGACTTGTATGAAGGATTTGACGAAGATGTCATGCCTTGGATCCGTGCATACTCAGATGACTCGCTCAATGCGACAAAATCTGATTTCTTCGAACAAAAGTCACGTTCTTATGCGAAAGTGACAGACGCGAACGGATTTGATGATCTATAAAATTGAACCGAACCGATTTAATCGGTTCGGTTTTTTGTACATCAAAAAAACCCAGACAATCATGTCTGGGTTAATTCAAATCAATAATAAGTCTGAACATATTTGGCAATTCCTTCAGCCACACCTTCCGCCATTTGCTGACGAGACGTGTTACTTCGAAGGTAAGTCAAATCTGTTGGTGATGAGATAAATCCTAATTCGACGAGTGCAGATGGCATTGTATTATACGTAATAACGTAATAATTAGCTGTTTTCACTCCTCGGTTCGACATTCCACTCATTTTACCCGCCAAGTTGCTTTGAATGTTTGAAGCAAGGACACGACTTCGAGCGCTGTGCGCAGACTGAGAAGAATAGAACGTTTCTACCCCTTTCGCAGATGATGAACCGGCTGCGTTGACGTGCATACTTACAAACAAATCACCACGTAACGACTTCGCTGCAGCAACTCGCTGATCTAGAGTCAAATAGACATCAGTTGAACGAGTGAGACGTACATTGTAATCATATTTTGAGCGAAGATAAGCTTCTACACGTTTCGTTACATCGAGTACAATCGTTTTCTCATAGAGAGATCCATTAACTGCTCCTGGGTCTTTTCCACCGTGTCCTGGATCAAGGACGATGACTGTTCCAGTCGATGTGCTCGGCTTAGATGTCATCACGAATGCTGAAGAAATGAAAGCATCTTGTCCATTGAACTTGATTTTATGGAAACCATTGATTGTCCCATAATGTGAAACAGCTGTTCCGTGATTGAGTTGACCAACCACATTCGAATCAAGACTCGCTTTCGAACGAACGTTCAATACATCACCTGGTGTGTTGATGTATACCGTACCTTTTGGTGCAGCTTCCGGCGCTGCCGGGGCTTTCCCTTTCGTCAACCACGAACTCGCTGTGTAGTAGACTTTCGAGCCGATATGAACAGTCGACCAACTCGAATTGTACGCTTTGTATGAAACAGCCGTGTATTTCGGAAGAACCATGAGGACTTCCGAACTCTGATGGGTTTTCCCAAACAAGTTTACTGTACGGTTTGCATACCCTTGCGTGAGTCCATCATCCGGTTTCGTTGTCGTCGGAGGCTCCGTTGGCGTTTTCGACGTAGAGATCCAAGCTGTCGGTGTGTAATAAGTTTCACTTCCGAGATATACAATCGACCAGCTCGAGTTGTATTTGCTCGAGAGGACAGCCGTGTTCACGGGGAGTACCTTCTTCACCGCCGAACGTTGATTCCGCTCAGCGAAGAGTTTCATCTCCCGGTTTGCATATCCGTCTTTTTTCTCTACACCACTGTCCAATGTGCCTGCTGTGATGCCCCAAGTCGGCGTATAATACGTCTCGTTCCCGATATAGACAATCGACCAACTTGAATTATATTTACTCGAGACGACAGCCGTATGTTTCGGAAGAACTTTCTGCACTTTCGAACGTTGGTTGCGTTCAGCGAACAACTTCAACTCACGGTTCGCGTAGCCGTTTGTCCGCTCCACATTCGACTCTGTCAGTTTCGGTGCGATGTAAGCTTTTGCGGCATAGTACGTCTTGCCATTTAGGTAGACTTTTGCCCAAGAAGAATTATGAACGGCATACTTCACTTCCGTCCCTTTCTTCAACGTAGCGACAATCTTCGCCGATCGATGAGACGTGACTCGTACGTTTAAGTTCGCAGTTGTCAGACCAGTAGACGTTGCCGCCTGCGTCGTTAGCGAACTTGAAGTGGATGAAAGTTTCCGAATGTACTGGGCCGAGGCATAGTATGTACGATTGTTTACATACACTTTGTGCCAGGACTGATTATACGTTCCATACTTTACTTTCGTGCTTTTTGGTAATGTTTTCACTACCTTCCCACTCAGACTAGGGGATGTACGAATGTTCAAATTGACAGTCGTCTCTCCATCGTAAGTAGCAGCTTCAGCAGACGGAAGTTGCATACCAAACAAGAGGACCGTTAAGATGAGGGCAACTTTCAATAGTTTCATTTTCATCCAAAATATTCCTTTCTCATTGCGGCATTTCCTACTAACAACAATTTCATATTAGCATAATGCTTTTTTAAAAAAAGTAAATATTTGAAAAAAAGATGAATGTTTTTGATAAAAAGGTAAATGTTTTTATTTGACCGGTCGGATGATCAGAAACGTCTCCGCACCGTAACGTTCGATGGCGACAGTAAAACCTTCTTTAATCGAAGGATTCTCTGTAACAATCAATCCATCTCGTTTCTGTTGAATTACAAATCCGTCCAATCCTTCAATCGTTGCAATGCGACAAAAACGCTCGATATGTTGTTCTCGTTCTATATATCGGTCGAATCGCTCAAACGATTTAACTGGGACTCCACCCCAATAGCGACCTGGCTGATGTGATAAATAAGTACGCACCGATGTCTCCGTAATCGGATCCGGCGTATGATCAAATCGTCCAAAGTCCCGGGCCGACTTCTCTTCGATGAGGGCAAAGAGTGAATCGAACAGATTGAGATGGTAAGACTCTCCAAGAGACAAAACGGCACGTTGCAATTGCTCGATATGATGCTGTAGTGATTGACCTTTACGGTTCGGTTTTAACTTCTTATCGCCTTCATAAGCGTTCAAAATCCGCGCCACTTCCCCTGCCTCTTCAACAATTTGAAAATACAGCTTCTCTTTCGATTCTCCTCCCTCCGCCTCTGGTTGTTGCAATGCAATCGCATACTGGTTTGCCAGACACGTGGAGATCACTAGGACATCAAGCAACTCCTCTTTCAACTCATCCTGAGCCTCTCTCCTTAACGCGCCTCCTACTTCTCCTACTTCTTCTAACAATCGTGCTAACCCCGATAAAGGTTTCCAATAGCCACCTAAATGAAGAATCATCGTATCGATTTTTTGTTGAACTTCTCTCACGCTCATTCACCTATCTTTCTGCTTTATTTACCGCTTACATGATATACTATGCTCAACCTAGTTGTCTGGAAAGGGTGGGTTCCACATGTCATCGGCAAGACTTTGGCAATTGCTTCGATTCATTCTCGTCGTAATCGGTTTCTTTTTAATCACTTGGCTATTGAATATACTTTTCGAATATACATATCCGTTCGTATTTGCCTTGCTCTTGTCCTTGATGACCGTCCCGCTCGTCAACTTTTTCGAGCGAAAATCAAATATGCCTCGTGCACTCGGCACTCTCATTTCCTTGATCATCGTGCTTAGCATCGTCGTCGGAATCATCACCATCGTCATCATCCAATTGATTCATTATGCAACGGTGGCAGCGGAACGACTCCCTGAACAAATTGAGACACTCACCGAGTTTATCCAACGACTGTTCAATGAGAAAATCGCACCGCTCGTCAATGATGCATACGAGAGCTATCAGCAGTTAAATCCCGGACAGACGACCTCGCTCGAGGGAGGAATCACCGAGCTCGGTGTCCAACTCGCCTCAGCGATTGGTGTCTTGTCCCGCGGAGTGGCCAGTGTGCTACAAAACATGTTAGCGGCGCTCCCGCTCGTCTTGTTGCTCGTGGTCGTCATTGTCCTCGCCTGGTTCTTCATCACAAAGGATTGGCCATCATACGTCAACTCACTGAATCGTCTGAACAAACGAAAAGGATTCAAAGAATTCGAGGAAGTGATGATCAACCTCAAGTCTGCCCTATTTGGATACGTCCGTGCCCAGTTCACGCTCATCTCCATCACATTCGGGATCGTCTTGATCGGGATGCTCATCCTTCGTGTTGACAACCCGCTCTCTTTCGCTTTACTTGCGGGGTTCTTTGACCTCAGGGGTCGGTACGCTACTTATTCCTTGGGCCGCCTATGCCGCGGTGACAGGTGATTGGTTCGTTGCCATCGGATTGGTCGTGTTGTATATCATCGTCATCGTCCAACGCAACTTGGCTGAACCGAAAATTGTCGGTTCCCATATCGGATTGAATCCACTGGTCGCACTCATCTCCATCTTCGTTGGATTAAAGCTATTCGGTGTACTCGGCTTTATCGTCGGGCCCGTACTCGCAGTCCTGTTGAAAGCCGTATACAATGCCAAAGTGTTTCATTACATATGGCGATTTATCGTCGGTCCGCCTACGACGACAGCAAAAGAGCGATGAAATGTTGATTTCATCGCTCTTTTTTCATTTGAGGTACAGCCACTACGGGTTGATCGGATGTCGCCGGCTGGAGCGAGAGACCACTTGTCCCCGCTTCATAGGCAGCTACCGCCAAGATGCACGCATCGATAATATCGTCGATTTGGACGTTCGACATTTTCCATTTCCATGGAGAACTTTTCGAGTATTGCCGAAGTAACTCGATTCGCTCATCCTGCCCTTCGACCGTCTTTTTCGAATGACTTGCCTCATGCCCCATCATGACTGAAAAACAAACTTCCGGATGTGATTCGTAAACGTCAGATGCCTTCACCTGCTGAAACTCACGGATACGGGGAACAAGATTCCACGCTTGTTTACTGATTCCTTTGCCAACCAACGCCCGACTCCTTTCATTCGCTTCCTCATAAGTCGCTTCTTGCAACACCTCTTGAATCGGCGGAGTGAAGACGGACGACTTTCGTTGGCTGAGTCGGCAACGCATCCACGCATCGCATTCGCGGCTCGGATGGTCGACCGTTCCTAAATCTTTCGGCATATCCACAAAATGCATGGCACCATCAATCAGCAACTCCTCCAACGTCTCCGAAATCGTTAAACAAAGTGAGATGCTGTCATATGTGATCCGTACCCAACCGCCACGTGCACCATCAATTCCTACTCCTACCATGTCGTACCTCCTGTAACATCATCAACACGCCAAATACGGCGAGAAACACTGTACTCCCTAACCAAATACGGTTCGGCCACACCGTGTAGCATAAGCCACACAGAATCGCCAAACCGATTACTCCAGCTGCTCTTACCGATCCCACGATTCAATCATCCGTGCGAGGGTTCGAACCATGACACCAGTCGGCCCCTTCGGACCGAGGTCATTCGCTGCCGCTCGTTCGCTCGTTCCCGCAATATCGAGATGCAGCCATGGTGTATCGCCGACAAACTCACCGACAAATGCGCCACCAAAAATCATATGGCCGAAACGACCTGGTGAGTTATTCAAGTCGGCAACTTCCGATTTTCTCACCTTGTCGATGAAGACATCAAAGTATGGCATCTGCCACACGAGCTCGTTCGTCTCACGGCTCGCCGCTTCAAGCCAACGATAGAGCGAATCATCATTTGTCAGACAGCCTGTCACGTCTGTACCGAGGGCGACAAGAACGCCACCTGTGAGCGTAGCTACATCGATGATAGCTTTTGGTTCATACGTTTTCGCAAATGTGACCGCATCCGCTAGGACGAGGCGTCCTTCAGCGTCTGTGTTCAAGACTTCAATCGTCTTCCCATTCATGGCTGTGATCACATCATCCGGTTTGAACGCATCCCCAGAAATCATATTGTCGGTCGCACCGATGATGCCAATCACGTTCCGTTTTGGTCGTGTCAATCCGAGGGTTTCGAACAATCCGAGGACGGTAGCAGCGCCACCCATATCCCCTTTCATTCCGACGATTCCATCTTTTGGCTTGATTGAATAGCCACCTGTGTCGAATGTGACACCCTTTCCGACAACGGCAATCGGAGCTTCTTCCTCTGCCCCTCGATACTCGAGCACAATCAATTTTGGCGGAATCGTCGAACCTTGGTTCACTGCGAGCAATGCCCCCATCCCGAGTCCTTCCATCTCTTCTTTTTCAAGAATGCGGTATTTGAAATCATGACGTTTCGCCAACTCAACCGCGTAATCCGCTAACGTCTCCGCCGTCAAAATATTGGCCGGCATCATCGTCAACGTTCGAGCGACATTGACTCCTTTCCCATAAGCCACACCCGCATCGATATCCGTCTGGTCCACGTCACCGAGCAACGTGATTGTCGGTTCTTCGACCGTTTCATTTGGAGCAGACTTATATGTAGGATGGGCATAGGTCGCCATTTCATACGCTTCTGTAAACATACGCGCCGCTCCGTCCGTAAACGTATCAAGCGCTACCGCGACGTCCTTCAGTCCACGTGCTTTGATCAGCTTCGCGACTTTCCCGAACCAATTCCGAACATTCTCGGTCGTCATGTCATTTCGTTGACCAAGTCCGACAAATAAAACACGGGTCGTCTCCCCGGCGAATGTCGGAAGGATTGTCACTTCCCCCGTCTTCGTAGAGAGGTCTCCTGATTGAATAAGCGCTTTGACGCGTCCAGCAAACAATGTGTCGAGCCCCTCATCGATAGAATCAGCCGCTCCAATTCCGACGACGATTGTCTCGTAAGAATCGGTCCAATTTAATTGAGCAATTTGATACATATTGCCACTTCCCTTCTATATATATGGTAAGCATAACGAACTTCTCCAAAATAATGAAATAGTATGCGTAAGAGTCAAGAAATCTTCGAATTCATGGGCTATCTCCTCGTTGTGACGTTGTTTTATTTTATGATAGGATAAGAAAGTACGCAATCGGGCTTCTCTTCATCGTGAAGTGAGGCCAATTTGACTGGTCGAGGCTTCCCCTAGTCGTAGACCGTTGCTACTTTAACTTTCTCCGTTCTCGTTAATTCTTTTTTCTTTTCGGGTATGAAGTAACGAGGCAGGAAAGTACACTATTTCTTTGAAAAGAGGGACTACGCTTATGTCACACATTAAAGGTATTGGTGCATCTGCAGGAATTGCAGTTGCAAAAGCATTCGTCATGGAGACACCTTCATTCGATATCCCATCACACAAGATTGAAGATGTCGCTGCAGAAAAGGCTCGCTTCCACGATGCGATCGCACAATCTAAAACGGAGCTTGAAGCCATTCGCGAACATACACTTCGTGAGCTCGGTCCAGACAAAGCCGAGATTTTCTCAGCTCACCTTTTAATCGTTGAGGACCCAGAAATCGTATCGCAAGTGAACGACAAAATTGAAAGCGAAAACATGAACGCAGCGAAGGCACTTGACGAAGTCGCCCAAACGATGATCATGATTTTCGAATCAATGGATAACGAATACATGCGCGAACGTGCAGCTGATGTTCGTGACGTCACAAAACGTGTCATGGCTCACATTCTCGGAGTGACATTCGTGACTCCAGCTTCGATTTCAGAAGAAGTCATCATCATTGCCGAAGATTTGACACCATCAGACACGGCACAACTTAACCGTAAATACGTCAAAGGATTCGCGACGAACATCGGCGGACGTACGTCTCACTCTGCCATCATGTCACGCTCACTTGAAATTCCGGCAGTAGTTGGAACAAAAGTTGCCCTTGAAGAAATCAAAAACGGTGACCTCGTCATCATCGACGGAACAGAAGGTGACGTCTTCGTCAACCCTTCAGAAGATCTCGTCAAAGAATACGAAGGCAAACGTGCTGATTTTGAAGCGTACAAAGAAGAGTTGAAGCAACTCGTCAACGAAGAGTCAATCACAGCGGACGGTCACAAAGTGAAGCTTGCTGCGAACATCGGGACACCGAACGACCTCGAAGGCGTTTTGAAAAACGGTTCAGATGCAATCGGGCTCTATCGTACGGAGTTCCTATATATGGACTCTGAAACGTTCCCGACTGAAGAAGAGCAATACACAGCTTACAAAACGGTTCTTGAAGGCATGGAAGGCAAGCAAGTCGTCATCCGTACACTCGACATCGGTGGCGACAAAGAGTTGTCATACCTTGACCTCCCGAAAGAAATGAACCCGTTCCTCGGCTATCGTGCCATCCGCCTTTGCCTTGAGGAAACAGATTTGTTCCGCACACAACTTCGTGCCCTTCTCCGTGCCTCAGCTCACGGTAACCTTGCAATCATGTTCCCAATGATTGCGACACTCGAAGAGTTCCGCGCGGCGAAAGCCCTTCTTCTCGAAGAAGAAGCGAAGTTGAAAGAAGAAGGAATCGAAGTCGGAAAATATGAGACAGGGATGATGGTTGAAATCCCATCAACCGCTGTCATGGCGAAGCAATTCGCAAAAGAAGTCGACTTCTTCTCAGTCGGAACGAACGACTTGATTCAATACACGATGGCGGCTGACCGGATGAACGAAAAAGTTTCTTACTTGTACCAACCGTTCAACCCTGCCATCTTGAACCTTCTCCACAATGTCATCACTGAAGCACACAAAGCTGGCAAATGGGTCGGCATGTGTGGAGAGATGGCTGGAGAAGAACTCGCGATTCCAATCCTTCTCGGTCTTGGTCTCGACGAATTCTCGATGTCCGCTTCAAGCGTCCTTCGTGCGCGTAGCCTCGTGAAACGCTTGACGAAGTCGGAAACAGAAGCAATCGTCAACGAAGTCCTCAACATGGACACAGCTGAAGAAGTCGTGAACTTCCTTAGCGAAAAGTTCGACATTAAGAAATAATGGCAAAAGTCCTTCTCTCGCTCGAGAGAAGGACTTTTTTATATACTGCATTAGAAATCAAAATCGTCTGGGTCCGGACCGACACGTTGATATCGGTCGAGTGAGTCGATTCGTTCCATTTGATCTTTGGTCAATTCAAAGTCATGAACATCGAAGTTTTCTGCGATTCGATGTGGTTTGATGGATTTTGGAATAATCACCCATCCCGTTTGGAGATGCCACCGTAACAACACCTGGGCGACGGAACGATCGACTTCTTTTGCGACCTCTACTAAAGTCTGCTCTTCGAACAACCCTCCCTGCATAAGCGGTGCCCAAGCGACCGGTACGATGCCGTGCTCGCTCATATACGATGCTAACTCGGTTTGACGAAGCAACGGATGCCGTTCAACTTGGTTCACGGCTGGAACGAGGTCACTGTTTGCAGCCAATGTCTCGAGGTGATGGATTTGGAAGTTACTCACCCCGACTGCCCCGACACGTCCCTCTCGATACAACGTTTCGAGGGCACGCCAACTCTCGACCATCTTGTCTTCCACCGGCCAATGAATCAAATACAAATCTAACTGTTCCAATCCAAGACGAACGAGTGACGCCTCGTAGGCGGAGATGGCAGCATCGTAACCTTGATCGGCGTTCCATAGTTTCGATGTGATAAATAAATCTTCCCGGGAAATATTTGCGATTTCCATTCCTTTTCGGATTCCGTCACCGACCCCCTCTTCATTCTCATAAACGGCTGCCGTATCGATATGACGGTATCCTTGACGAATCGCCTCGACGACTGCATCCATGACTGTATCCCCATCTTCAACTTTGAAGACGCCAAGTCCAATAGTAGGAATGGCTTTCTGACCGTGATTCAATTGTATGGATTGTTTCATTTGTACCCCTTCTTTCGTGAGAATTCTCCTTCACTATAAGGGGGATTCTCCTTTTCCGGAATAAGGCACATTGAAGTAACTACACAAATCGAGCCGCCCCATGATAGGAGCGGCTCGTAATCATTTATTCTGGTCCTCTGTCATCGGCTCTAAAGTCGAGCGCTTCACCCGCGACGACAGTCTCACCGAATGGTACGACGACGACTTTTCCGTCCCCGTTCGTCCAAATGATTGGTGTAATCAGTGACGGCACTTTATCACGAATCGCGCTGAGGTCGACTTCGAGAAGGACGTCTCCCGCTTCGACCCGGGCGCCTTCTTCGACTCTCGCTGTGAATCCTTCCCCTTTCAGGTTGACCGTATCGAGACCGACGTGGATCAATAGTTCACGTCCATCGTCAGCCAAAATGCCAATCGCATGTTTCGTCGGGAAGAATGTCGTGATTTGACCGGTCACCGGCGAAACGACCTGTCCGGAACTTGGTTCAATCGCAAACCCTTCTCCCATCATGCGACCCGAGAAGACTTGATCCGGCACATCATCAAGTGATAACAGGACACCAGACATCGGAGCCAAGAAGCGATGATCGGCTTGTTCAGCCGCTTCCGGTGTAATGACTGCCTTCTCTACTTTTTCTTTCGGTTTGTATTCGCCACCTTCGATGATGGTCGCGATTTGTGATTTGAGCGTGTCCGATTTTGGTCCGAAGATGGCTTGGATATTGTCTCCTACTTCAAGGACACCAGCGGCACCGAGCGTTTTTAGAAGGTCTTTGTCAACTTGTTTCACGTCATTGACGGTGACACGAAGTCGCGTGATACATGCATCTAAATGTTTAATGTTTTCAGGACCACCGAGTCCGACGAGCACTTCATATGGCAAGTCGTCCCCAATCCCCGCTTTGTCCCCTTTCGTGCCAGTCTGCACGTCACGTCCAGGAATTTTCAGGTCAAACTTCGTAATAGCGAATCGGAATCCAAAGTAGTAGATGACCGCAAAGACGAGACCAACCGGGATGACGAGCCACCAGGCCGTCCGGTTCGGCAGGACCCCGAAGAGCAGATAGTCAATGAGACCACCAGAGAAGGTCATCCCAATCTTGACGTTCAGTAAATGCATCGTCATGAAGGAGAGACCGGCAAAGACGGCGTGAATTCCGAAGAGAAGTGGTGCAACGAAAACGAATGAGAATTCGACTGGTTCTGTGATCCCTGTCAAGAATGACGTAAGGGCAGCCGAGAAATAGAGACCCTCGACGTCTTTCCGCCGTTCTTTCGGAACCGTGTGGAACATGGCGAGACAGGCTGCTGGTAAGCCGAACATCATGAACGGGAATTTCCCGGTCATGTACGTACCGGCTGTGAATTCCACGCCGTCACGCAGTTGTGCGAAGAAGATCCGCTGGTCACCTTGTACGAGATCACCTGCTTGGTTCGTATACTCCCCGAATTGGAACCAGAATGGAGAATACCAAATATGGTGAAGACCGAACGGAATCAAGGAACGTTCTACTAATCCAAAGATGAATGCTGATAAGGCAACGTTTGCCTCGATGACCGTACTTGAGAACGTGTTGATCGCATTCCCAATCGGTGGCCATATATATGCGAGCGCAATCCCGATAATCAAACTGAATGCGGCCGTCGCAATCGGGACGAACCGCTTCCCTGCAAAGAACCCTAAGAAATCTGGCAACTTGATGTTGAAATACTTGTTGTACGCATAGGCTGCAACAAGACCTGCGATAATCCCCCCGAATACCCCCATTTGGAGTGTCGGAATACCGAGAACGGTGGCATACTGCGGATCACCTTGAGCGATTTCCGCGGTAATCCCATTCCATGTGCTAATGACTTTGTTCATGATCAAATAACCGACAATGGCTGCTAGACCAGCAACCCCGTCCCCGTTCGCCAGGCCGATCGCGACCCCGACGGCAAACAGTAACCCTAAGTTTGCGAAGACGATGTCCCCGGCATCTGTCATGACTTGCCAAATCAGGACAAGTGAGTCATTCGCCAGAAACGGGAGCAATTCAACGAGGTCCGGGTTTTGGAATGCGGTACCAAACGCCAAGAGAAGACCGGCTGCCGGTAAGATTGCAACCGGAAGCATGAGTGCTTTCCCGACCCGTTGTAAAACGCCAAACACTTTCTTCCACATCATGGTTCCCTCCTTTGTCAGAATACTTACTTTTTCCCTCTAACGTTTGGATGAAACCGTTTCACATAAAAAGAAAAGACCAACCCCGAAGGATTGGTCTAGGTCATCAATTAGTTAGCTTTCTTTTCGTTACCTGAAGCGATGACCGCTTGGATTTCTGATTTCAATGCGTCCGAACGTGGTCCGAAGATTGCTTGAATGTTGTTACCAACTTCAAGGACACCAGATGCACCAAGGCGTTTCAACTCATCTTTGTTGACTTGGTTCTTATCTTTTACTTCGACACGAAGACGTGTGATACATGCATCGAGGTGCTTGATGTTTTGTGAGCCACCAAGACCGACGAGGATATCTTGTGCAAGTTCCGAACCAGTAGCTGTTGACTGTTCAACAACTTCATCTTCACGACCTGGTGTTTTAAGGTTGAATTTGCGGATAACGAAACGGAATCCGAAGTAGTAAACAACCGCGAACACGAGACCGACTGGAATAACGAGCCACCAAGCCGTACGACCTGGAAGAACACCGAAGAGCAAGAAGTCGATCAAACCACCCGAGAACGTCATCCCGATTTTCACGTTCAAGATGTGCATTGTCATGAATGAAAGACCTGCGAATACCGCGTGTACTGCGAAGAGAAGTGGTGCTACGAACAAGAATGAGAACTCGATTGGTTCTGTGATACCAGTCAAGAACGATGTAAGGGCAGCAGAAGCCAAGAGACCACCGACAACCGCTTTACGCTCAGGACGTGCTTCGTGATACATTGCGAGTGCTGCTGCAGGAAGACCGAACATCATGAACGGGAATTTACCAGTCATGAACGTACCTGCTGTCAATTCAGCGCCATCACGAATTTGTGCGAAGAAGATCGCTTGGTCACCACGTACAACATTACCCGCTGCATCTGTGTATGAACCGAATTCAAACCAGAACGGTGAGTAGAAGATGTGGTGAAGACCGAATGGAATCAATGAACGTTCGATTAAACCGAAGATGAACGCTGCGAATGTACGGTTTTCATTCAACATGAAGTTTGAGAATGAGTTCAATCCGTGCTGAACTGGTGGCCATACTAATAGTAGGACGAAACCAGCAACGACGGCTGCAACTGCCGTTACGATTGGAACGAAACGTTTACCAGCGAAGAAACCAAGGAACTGTGGCAATTCGATATTGAAGTACTTGTTATAGGCCCATGCGGCGATGAGACCCATGATAATCCCTCCGAATACCCCTGTTTGGAGTGTTGGGATACCGAGTACGTTCGCGTAAGCTGGATCACCTTGTGCCAATACTTCAGGTGTGAGTTCGAGCCAAACACCCATGACTTTGTTCATGATCAAGAATCCAACGATTGCTGCAAGTCCGGCTACCCCGTCACCTGCTAAACCGATGGCGACACCGACTGCGAACAAGAGCGCCAAGTTCGAGAAGATGATTCCACCTGCTTGCTCCATCAATTGAGCGAATTTCACGACGCCTTCGTTCGTTAACCAACCAGCGCGTGATGTAAGTTGTGGGTTTTGCATTGCGTTACCGAATGCAAGAAGAAGACCGGCTGCCGGCAAGATCGCAACAGGAAGCATAAGTGCTTTACCGACTTTTTGAAGAACACCAAAGATCTGCTTAAACATCAACATTTCCTCCTTTTTTTAAGTACGTATAAACAATATGATAGCGGCGTAGATGTCAGACAACCGACGTATCTAAACGTTTTCATAAATCACGTTTATAAAAACAGAAAAGGCATGAATAAGGATAGAACGTAGACCTCTCCCAATGGAGACATCACATAACGTTCCACTCCTTACTCATGCCTGATCGAATCAGTAACACGTAAGACACGTGGTATCATTTATCTACTTGTTAGGCGCTGGAGATGCATCGTCAAATATGTCGCTTCACCTCGTGGGACGGGACGCTTTAATTCGCGTTCCATGATGCCCATCAGCTCCCAAGCAGTACTATAGCATAGCGGATATTCGTCGCGCAACACCTTTTCAATTTTTTGTGGTGCCTCGACCGTCTCACCTGTCGCGACCCGCTCAACGGCGTACCTTAAGTGCCGAAGTAAGCGCTTATAATCGAGTGATGTCCGGTCCATTTTCACGTTCAAACGACTCTCAATCGTCTGAACAATTTGCCCGATGATTTGATTATGACGGTTGACCTCGAGGACGTTTTTGAACGTCGTCGCCGAGTGAATATGAAGGGCGATAAACCCTGTTTCCGCATCCGGGAGCAAAACGTTCAATCGTTCATGGAACATATCGACAATCCGTTCCGCGAGCGCAAACTCGTTTGGGTAGAGTGATTCCGTCTCGAGTAAAAACGGATTCGTCACTTCCATCCCTTGTTCGATTCGCTTCATCGTGAAGAACAAGTGATCGGTCAAACCGATATGGATGTGCTCATCGACTTTCTTGCCCGTACTCGTCTCAATAAAGCCAACAATCTCTTGCATGAATGCAATGAAGTCCTCGTCGACATGTTTGACGAGTTCCTGATATTGTGATTGCTCTTCTTTATCTGTCAGTTGATACACTTTCTCCGGGACGCTGGCCGGGTCGACGAGGTCGCCTGGTTTTTTGCCAAAGCCAATCCCCTTCCCGAGTAGAATGACTTCCGGATCCGTATCATGTTGACAAATGACAACGCTATTATTCAACACTTTTTTGATCGTATACATCGGTAATGTCATTCGCATCGCATCCCTTACTAAAAATCGTTTCGCTATCTAGTATATCGGTTCATGCCCTAAAAAAGTAGGGACAAAACAAAAAAGGCGAACATTTCTGTCGCCAATTAAAACATTGAATAACCGCTCTTTCGTAAGAAACGAATCGTCACACCAGCTAGAATTGCACCGAGCAATCCAAAGCCGAGCATGAATAAATCGAGAAGTTGCAACCCGACGAGTCCTTCATAGACACTCGTAAGCGCGGTCGATGTCTCGGTCACGTAACTCGAAAGTTTGACATTATCAATCATCATGATGACAAAAATCGGATAAATGAACACAAGTGTCCATGTCTTTTTAAGTAACATATTCAAGATGAAGCCGATACTGAAAAAAATCGTCATATATAAAACGGCTCCAATGACTGCTTGGATAATATGCATGTATTGCCCCCCTTGTCCGCTCTTCATTATACAAAATTTCGACCAACGAGGTCAAAGAACTTCCTATGACAATTTCGAAAGAAAAACAGCCCGTTCTGAGATAGAACGAGCCGTGCAATCATGAAATTAGAACTTCCCTTTTTTAAGGACGAGTCCGTACTTTTTCAATTCGATGAAGTGTTTGTTGTCGATGACTTTTTTCATGAACGAAGCGTTGCGACCGAAGATTTTCTTGCCCATCACGATTCCGATTCCATCGTTATGTCCGAGTGAAGCGACCGTTCCCTTGCTCTCGTAAGTGAACTTCGATGTCGATTTTCCATTGATGAGCGCCGCAATGTTTTTCGCAACGTTATGTGCTTGTTGTGTCGCGATTTGTGCCGTCGGTGGGTATGGACGGTTCGATGCAGGATCCATGACCGCTGAGCAGTCACCGATGATGAAGACGTTGTCGTGACCTGGTGCACGGTTGTCCGCTTCCACCATGACACGGTTACGGACCGCTTCAAATCCTGATTTTTCGATGATCGGGCTACCACTTACGCCACCTGTCCAGATGATCGTGTTGGCACGAATCGTTTCTGTCGTGTCACCTTGAAGTGGACCGAATGTCACCACACCTGGCTCGACACCTTTGATTCCGTTACCAAGTTTCATCTCGACACCGTTACGTTCCAACCATTTCTGTGCGTACGTTGTGAGTTCTGGGTCGAAACCAGGAAGAACTGTTGGTGCTGCTTCAATGTTGACGATGCGAACCGCTTCGCGTGGAACGTCATATTGTTTGCAAAGCTCTGGAATCCGGTTGACGATTTCACCGAGGAATTCGATTCCTGTGAATCCAGCACCACCGACAACGATCGTCACGAACGAATTGTCAGAAGAACCATTTGTTTTATATTGAGCGAATGAATATTCGATGTGCTCTTTGATTTTACGAACACTGTTCAACGAGCTGATTGTCATCGCATTTTCTTTCAAGCCTGGGATACCGAACGTTTCAGGTACACCACCGAGACCGATGACGACATAGTCGTATTCGACAACTGAACCATCTTCGAGTGTGACTTGTTTCGCAGCAGTATCGACGCGATCGACGATCCCTTTGACAAGTTTCACACGTGACGGGTTCACAATATCGTTAATGTAGATGCGTGCTTGATCTGGGTTCATCGTTCCAGCAGCTGGTTCGTGAAGCCATGTCGTTTGGTAGTGATAATCATGCTTGTTGATAAGCGTAATGTTCGCATCACCTGCAGCGAGTGTCTTTTGAAGGTTGACGGCTGTGATGAGTCCACCGAAGCCCGCACCAAGAATAACAATGTTAGGTCGTTTCATGTTCATTTCCACCTTGTTTAAAATTTTGTTTTTTTGAACAACTATGTTGTGTGTTTCTTCACATAGACGTTCACAATAAAGCCTATTCTTGTTCAACATCTGTTCACAATTGCTTCTGTTTTATTGTACGCTCTTTAATTTGAATTCTCAATGGAAAAGCTTATCTTCTTGAATTTTTTTTGAAAGTGTTGCATGTTTGTACTGAATGGATTTAATTCAATAAACTCTCTATAATAGATGTATACGCTTTGAGGAGGAATTCGATGAAGACGACGAAAGATGTAATCATCATCGGTGGCGGCCCAGTCGGACTGTTCACCGCATTTTATGCAGGCATGCGCCAACTCGATACGACGTTGATTGAAAGCTTACCGCAACTCGGTGGTCAGTTATCAACGCTCTATCCTGAAAAATATATTTATGATATTGCCGGTTTCCCGAAAGTGAAAGCACAGGACTTGATTGATCAACTAAAAGCTCAGGCCGATCAATTCGAACAAGACTACCGTCTCGGCGAAACGGTGGAAACGGTCGAACGCCTCGAGGACGGCACTTTCGTATTGACGACGAACAAAGAAGAGTATCATACGAAAGCCATCATCATCACAGCCGGAAACGGTGCCTTCTCAGCCCGCCCACTCGGTCTTGATGGCTGCGAAGATTATGCCAACCTTCATTACTTTGTTGACAACATGGAGAAATTCCGTGATCGCCGTGTCATGATTGCCGGCGGTGGCGATTCAGCCGTCGACTGGGCACTCATGCTTGAAGGAATCGCAAAAGAAGTACACATCGTTCACCGTCGTGACCGCTTCCGTGCTCATGAACATACGGTAGAACAGATGAAGGCATCGACGATTAACGTCCTTACGCCTTACAACATCGAGTCACTGTCTGGTGAGACACACATCGAATCTGTCGAATTGACAGATAAGGATGGCGAATCAAAAATCGTTGAAATCGATGATTTGATTTGTAACTACGGATTCGTTTCATCGCTCGGTCCAATCAAGAACTGGGGAATGGAATTCGAGAAAAACACAATCCGTGTCGATTCACGTATGGAAACGACCGTTGCCGGCATCTTCGCTTGCGGTGATATCGCGACATACGAAGGGAAAGTAAAATTGATTGCGACCGGTTTCGGTGAAGCCCCAATCGCCATCAACCAAGTGAAACAGCTCGTGGATCCGACTGCTCGTCATCCGCAACACTCGACATCTGTATTTGCTGGGAAATAACCAAAAACGCTTCTGTGGACCACATCCACAGAAGCGTTTTTTATCTTTTCATCGTTTGAACGATGACCCGGTCAATCCAGTCATCGAGTTGCGTAAACACAAATCCCGCCTTCTTCGCCTCAGCAATCGACATATAATAGTCGACATCCGAATCATACGGCGACGAGTCTCCATCTTTTATAATATGGACGGGTTTTCCGACGTGTTGACCGATTCGCTCCATCAAGGCCCCCATCGAGATGAGTCCATCACTCGCCGCATTGAACGGTCCTGTCACATTGGCACGACCGACCCATTCTAAGAAGGCGGCCGCTTCCGCACTCGAGATGAAGCCCATCTTTGCTTCCGGGTGATGCAAGACAACCGGTTCCTCGTTCCGGATTGCATCTACATAAAACTTCAATCGGTCTGTATAGTCATCCGGACCTAACACGATCGGTAATCGTACGGTCGCCACCGGGAAAGAGGCGCGATGGAAGAAGAATGATTCCGCCTCGCGTTTCCCTTGTCCGTAGTCATGTTCGGATTCAAGATGATATTCGTAATGGAGCGGATTGAAGTCGCTCTCTTTTAAATCAGGACCAGGCGCGTAGACCGACATCGTCGACGTGAGCACATATTTCCCGACTTTGTCCATGAACGCATCCGAGGCGATTTTTGCCTGATACGGAGTAAAACAAATGTTGTCATAGACGAGGTCGTACCGTTCGCGGGCCAAGTCTTTCATCGTCGCGACCGATTGCCGGTCTCCTTTGACAGACCGAATCCCTTCAGCTTCCGGCACCTGTAGTTGCCCTCTCGTCACAATCGTCACATCATCCCCTGCTTCAGCAAGTCGCAATGCGAGCCGTTTTCCGAAATAGCGTGACCCTCCGAATATCAATACTTTTCTCATGACCCTGAATCCTCCCATTTGTAATGACGTCCCTACTCATTTTCCCTTCAAAGAAACAGACTAATCTACCACTTTTACACGTATTCTTGCTATTCTAATAAGTAAAGACTTGTTAGGGGGCTCGAATATGCACCAAATCATGTTAGAAAAAGGATGGACGTATGAACTACCACCACAGTATGCGATCTATCAGAGCTTATCTGATTTCAGTCGTTACTCTGTCCTCGATCAAGAGGAAGAGAGTGTCTGCTCATTCCGCATCACGAATGACACGTGTACAATCACAGGCTTTCGGCCTTGGCAACATCACATCGAACTCGACGTAACTGCAAAAGTCATTCGGTTGATTTTGACAGAAGAAGAATAAGAACCGATCGCACTCGCGATCGGTTCTTATTCTTTAGCATTCTCCTGGCGTACCTGCATTCGTCGCTGTCCGGAAACTCGAACCGCAACCGCATGTTGCAATCGCATTTGGGTTTTTAATTGTGAAACCCCCACCGAGCATCGACTGCTTATAATCAATCTCGAGGCCATCAACGACCCCATGATCCACTTCCGCAACGATGACGCGGACACCATGATGGTCGAATTGAATGTCTTTGTCCGTCTTCTCCTCGTCGAAGCCCATCCCGTATGAAAGTCCTGTACATCCGCCACCTTGTACCTTCACTCGCAAGTATTGCGCATCCGGGCGTTCCGTCTGTTTCATCATCTCTAGCACTTGAAGTGCGGCTGACTCTGTTAAATGAATCATCTGAACTCCTCCTCATATATCTTCAATTCAAGTCAATTGACTTGTCATCTTGTGGATTATCTTGTATAACTAAACTGTAACAAAAAAAATTAAATCGTTCCATCTTCGGGGCAGGGTGAAATTCCCGACCGGCGGTATTGAAGAATATATTCTTCTCAGCCCGTGAGCGAGCAAGGCGTTGCTTGCTGATTTCGTGAGATTCGAAAGCCGACAGTATAGTCTGGATGGGAGAAGATGGCGGCATCCGACCGATATCCGGATGTTTTCTTTGACGTGGACTTTTCCACCTCGGAAAACATCTCTTTCGTATGCGCGTAAACTCTCCCGATTGTCTTCATTGCAATCGGGTTTTTATATGCGACGGATGCCATTCATCGAGGAGCGACCTAAAGGAGAGATTCTGATGAAAACTACGCGCAACAAACGACTGACAACAATGGTGACTTTGGCGATGCTCGGGACGATCTCGTTCGTACTCATGCTATTCAACTTTCCGCTCCCATTTTTACCGCCATTCCTTAAAGTGGACTTTAGTGACATTCCTGCACTCATTGCCGGAATCGTCTTTTCCCCACTCGCAGGAGTCGTGGTCGTCGGTTTGAAAAACGTCTTGTACTACGTCTTTAACGGTGGCGGCGTTCCAGTCGGGGAAGTCGCAAACTTCTTCGCAGGTGTCGCATTCATGTACCCAGTTGCCTGGTTCTACCATAAGCGCAAGTCAAACAAAGCACTCGCTTCTGGATTACTTGCCGGTACAATCACAATGGCTCTTAGCCTCGCCATCTTAAACTATCTCGTCATCTTGCCAGCCTACGCCTTCTTCTTCGGAATGGCAGACATGGCCGACCCGGCGGTGAAAACGGATCTTGTCCTTTACGGGATCTTACCGTTCAACTTGATTAAAGCGATCTTGATCAGCGCGCTCTTCGTCCCACTCTTCTTGAAATTGAAGCCGTGGATCGAACGTCAACGCGTACAACTTCAAGCATAATCAATATACGAGCATCTAGGCGTTGCCTAGGTGCTTTTTTTAACCATATTGTAAGGAGGGGCATTCATTATGACAGACGAACAGGATTTGGTTCATTTTCTAAAACAAGACGCCGAGCTCATAAAGCTTCTCCACGCCGTCGCCAACCTCGATTTACCGGATTGTTGGATTTGGTGCGGGATATATTCGTTTAAAAGTCTGGGACCACCTTCACGGATACGAAACATCGACTAAAACAGATGATGTAGATGTGATTTATTTCGACCCAAACCAACCAGAGGAAGCAGTCGAAAAACAACTCGAAGAGCGATTATTCCGCCTCATCCCCGATGTACCTTGGTCTGTCAAAAATCAAGCGAGAATGCATCACGTCAACAACCTTCCACCCTATGCTTCATCGGTCGATGCGTTGGCACATTTTCCTGAGACCGTCACCGCGATCGGGGTACGTCTTCAATCGGATAGTTCCCTCATCCTCGCTGCCCCACACGGCATTCACGACTTGATCAACATGCACGTTATACCGACACCACCCTTTGATTCGAACTCTTCAAAGCATCCCATCTATCTGGAGCGGTTGCAGCAAAAGAACTGGTCCGCCAAGTGGCCAAACATCACCATACATACATCCTTCTCATACTAAAAAAACGCGACCACCGAAGTGATCGCGTTTTCTTATACCGATTAAAGAAGAAGTCCAGCCAATGTAGCTGACATCAAGTTTGCAAGCGTACCTGCAAGAATCGCGAGAACACCCATGCGTGCGATGTCACCACGACGGTTTGGCGCCATACCACCAAGACCACCAAGAAGGATCGCGAGTGACGAGATGTTTGCGAAACCACAAAGTGCGAATGCGATCATCGCTTCTGTACGAGCTGACAAATCACCAGAACCGATGATTGGAGCAAACTCAGAGAAAGCAACGAATTCGTTCAAGACTAGTTTTTGACCGAGGAAGCTACCGAATTGTACAGCATCCGCCCATGGTACACCAATCACGAATGCAAGTGGCGCGAAGACGTAACCGAGAATCAATTCGAGTGACAAGCTATCAAATCCGAAGAGTCCACCAACTGAACCGAGGATCAAGTTGACGAGCGCAATCAATGAAACGAATGCAAGAAGCATCGCACCGACGTTCAAGGCAAGGAAGAGACCGTCAGAAGCACCACGTGCCGCTGCATCGACGAAGTTCGCCGCTCTGTCTTCTTCATCTTCTACAATCTCGATGTCGTCATCGTACTCTTCTGTTTCTGGTACGATGATTTTCGCGAATAAGAGACCTGCTGGCGCTGCCATGAAGCTCGCTGCGAGCAAGTATTCGAGTGGTACACCGAGTGCTGCATAACCTGCAAGTACAGATCCGGCAACCGATGCGAGTCCACCGACCATGACTGCGAAGAGCTCAGACTGTGTCATTGTAGGAAGGTACGGCTTGATGACAAGCGGTGCTTCCGTTTGACCGACGAAAATGTTCGCTGTTGCTGAAAGTGACTCTTTACGTGACGTACCAAGTGCTTTCGCAAGGGCAGTACCGAGGATACGGATGACCCACTGCATGACGCCGAGGTAGTAAAGCAATGCGATTAATGATGACATGAAGATGATAATCGGAAGGACTTGGAATGCGAAAACGAAGTTGTCGCCACCGACTGCTGTTCCGAATACGAAGGCAATCCCGTCACCCGCTGTGTTCAAGACAGCTTGAACCCCATTTGAGATCCATTCAAGCGCCTTACGTCCCCATGCCGTATATAAGACGAGGAATGCAAATGCGAATTGAACAGCGAACGCTGCCAAGACCGTGCGCCATTTGATGGCTTTACGGTTGGTAGAGAAGATGTAAGCGATTGCAATTAGTGCCAAAATACCAACCACACTCATGATTTTCATTGATGTTGTGCTCCTTTCATATTAAACAAAACCAATTATATGTGTCATACCCGAAAAGAGATGTGTCCTACCGTTTGAAACGCTTTCTTTTTATCGTTGTTAAACGTCAGACAACCTACATTCGAACCTCTTAGAATATAACATCCCTCTTTTTAAAATGCAACGGGTGAAATAAAAAAGTTTGAGGTCATTTCCTCAAACTTTTTACCATGCCATCTCTTCGATTTTTTCATACACCTTCGTCACGAGCTCTTCTGGTGTTTCACCCGTCACCACTTCCCCGTCTACGAGGCAAAAGAGATCAAGGGAACAGACACCACAATAGCCTGTACAGCCATATTCGACCACATCAAGATCAGGGTCGGACTCTAATTTAGCCCGGGCAATTTGTGAGCCCATCGCCAAATTCGAAGCACAAAATTCGATGATCGGATTCATCATATATATCACCGTCTTTCTTTACGTGAATTATCGGAAAATGGTTCTTCTACGGCAGATTATAACATGATACAGTTGAAGAGTAACAAAGGGGGATTATTATGCGCAAATTAGTCGTCTTAGGAGGCGGTTACGGGGGAATGCGTGTGATTGAGAGAGTACTTGGACATCAGTTACAAGACATCTCGGTCACGCTCGTCGATCGCTTGCCTTATCATGGATTGAAAACTGAGTATTACGCACTGGCCGCAGGAACGGTCTCGGACCGCGATATTCGCATTGACTTTCCGGATGAAATCGATTACATATACGGACAGGTCACGGACATCGACACCGAAGACAAAATGGTTCTGCTCGCGAGTGGAGAAAAAGTGCCCTACGACGACCTCGTCATCGGATTAGGATGCGAAGACAAATACCACAACGTTCAAGGGGCAGCCGAATTCACGTACAGTATTCAAACACTGGAAGAGTCACGTAAGACACAACAAGCGATCAACGGTCTGCGACCAGGTTCGGTCGTTTCTGTCGTCGGTGCCGGTCTATCTGGTGTCGAACTCGCCAGCGAACTTCGTGAGAGCCGGCCTGATTTGACGGTCCGTTTATTCGACCGCGGACCATCCGTTCTATCTTTCTTATCTAATCGTGTCTCGATGTACGTACAATCTTGGTTCGAGGAGCACGGCGTCGAAGTCATCAATAATGCGAACATCACACGTGTCGATGCTGACGGATTATGGAACCATGAAGACTTATTCCCATCTGATCTGACCGTATGGACGGCCGGGATTCAACCGGTCGCCGTTGTACGGAATCAAGGTTGGGAGCTCGATGGAGGCGGACGTGTCAAATTGACGGAACATCACTTTGTTCCTGGACTGCCGGACGTGTTTGTCGTTGGTGACAATGCGAGCTTACCGTACGCACCGTCCGGACAACTTGCCGAAGCCCAAGCCGAACAGATCGTTCAAGTCTTGCTTTGCAAATGGAAAGGTATCAATTATCCAGAATTACCCGACATCAAACTGAAAGGGACGCTCGGTTCCCTCGGGAAGAAGGCTGGCTTTGGGGTGTTTATGGGGAAACAATCACTCACCGGGAAAGTAGCCCGACTATTAAAGTCCGGTATCCTTTGGAAACATAAAGTCATTAAATGAATACATTGCGAACGAGCCTCTGGCTGGTTCGCTTTTTTAATTTGTTCATCTGTTATTTCTATTCATTTTTCTAACGATTGAGTCAAAAGTCTTGTATCTGAATTCCCTGTATCCTTATCTAAATATTCAGATATTTAATGCCATTGGCGTATTCTACACGTTGGTAAAACTTGTTACTCTATGGTCACGGCAGTTCGACATCCCGTCATCTTGCCTACATACCCTAAAGGAGGAAACAAGTTGAAAAAAATCTGTAGCTCCGTCCTCGCCTCATTGCTTGTCTTGTCAACCGTACCTGGGGGTGCGGATGCCGCCCCAAACAAAGAGAAAGAACGTGTCATCGTCGTTTTCAAGGAATCGGCAAAGAAAATTCCGCTGTCGATTGAAGGCATGGAAGTTAAACAACAGTATTCGAATATTCCTGCAGCAGCACTCGAAGTTCCGAAAGCTGCTTTGAATGGACTGAAGAATAACCCGAACGTCGCACACGTGGAAGTGGATCAAATCGTACAGATTGAGAATCAAACACAAGACTGGGGGATTCCTAAACTAAAAGCTCCTTCATCTTGGCAGAGTGGATTCACAGGGAAAGGTGTCAAAGTATCCGTCGTCGACACAGGGATTTCGCCCCACCCCGATTTAACAATCGCTGGTGGTGCCTCATTTAGCACGGTCACGAGTTCGTATGCCGATGACAATGGTCACGGTACACACGTAGCCGGGATTATCGGTGCACGTAACAATAGCATCGGAACAGTCGGGATTGCACACGAGGCAAGCATATACGCCGTCAAAGCTCTTGAGGCGAACGGAAGTGGTAGCTTATCGAGTATCGTTGCAGGGATTGACTGGTCGATCACTAATGATATGGATATCATCAACTTGAGCCTCGGGACGACAAGTCCATCGACGACGCTCCAACAAGTTGTCGATCGTGCCAATAATGCAGGCATCCTTGTCGTCGCGGCAGCGGGTAACAATGGTCGTACCGATGGATCGGGTGACCTCGTCAACTATCCGGCTCGTTACAGTTCGGCAATTGCTGTTGCTGCAACAGATATCAACAACAACCGTGCCTCGTTCTCGGCGACAGGTAGCACTGTCGAAGTGGCAGCACCTGGTGTCGGCATCAACTCGACCCTCTCAAATGGGGGCTACGGTCAAATGAGCGGAACATCAATGGCGACACCGTATGTGGCGGGTAACCTCGCACTCATGAAACAGGCGTTCCCTACGCTATCGAGCACACAACTCCGTACAAAATTGTCGCAAGACTCCATCGACCTTGGTACAACAGGTCGCGACACATGGTTCGGGAACGGACTTGTCCAATCCCCGACTTCTGGTGGTACGACGCAACCTGTCCAAGCACTCACGACGACAGTCTCGACATCGAAGTCTTCTTACTACGCTGGTGAAGTCGTCTCGATTTCTTCGGCAGTACGAAATTCAAATGGCCAAGCGGTCGCAAACGCCGATGTTCGTGTGACGGTCACACAACCGAACGGTACGACGCTTGTCGGTACAGGCAAGACGAATTCATCAGGAACCATCACATTCACACTCTCGACGAATTCTTGGTCACAACGCGGAACGTATCAAGTGAAGTCTGATGCGACGCTTACCGGCTACACGGCTGATTCAGCGACGTCATCGTTCCAGCTTCTCTAAATAAAAAAAGTCGAGTCCCTTCGCTCGACTTCACTAATTGACGAATCAAGTCGTGTCATGCGACCTGATTCGTCTTTTTTATCATTTGACCACTTACAATCGTTGTGCGGTATCCATCAACCGTGTCGAAGACGTCGCAATCTGGGTCGTGGCACGCTTGAGTTCGGCAATGGATTCCACAATCTCATCTATATCACCGGCGAGACTCCCCATCTGCCCGTCAGCATGCTCCGAATCACCCGAAATTTGGAGGAAGGCATCCGTCACTTCATTGATCCGTCCCATCGTCTGCTTCATCTCTTGCTCGGTCGATAAGACGCGGCTCGAAGTCTCTTCCATCTGGTTCGTGAGACGCTTCACCAAATCCTCCACCTCTTCTGCCGCTTGTTTCGATTGACTCGCGAGCGTCCGTACTTCGGAAGCGACGACTTGGAATCCTTTCCCTTGCTCGCCTGCCCGTGCTGCTTCAATCGCGGCATTCAAGCTAAGTAGGTTCGTCTGGTTGGCAATTTGTTTGACCGAATCCGCAATCGTCATGATCTCGTTCATCAATCTTTCGAGCGCCTTGATTTCCTGAGCTGAATCGGAGAGGTCACGCGCGATTTCATCAAGGCGTCCCGCCTCCGACAAAATCGTGTCTTTCCCACTCACTGAAGAGTGAAGTACCGTCCGTAGCTTTGTCTGCGTGAGTGAACTTGAATGCTTCATATCATCTGCCCGCTCATTCATCGACTGAAAACTAGCCATGACTTCTTGTGAGAGGGCAGCCAAATCTTCACTCGCCTGCTGAATCGTTTGACTGATTTCATCTTTCACGTGTTGCATCTGGTCACGAACGACGTCTGCTTCATCGTCAAACATCTCGAGCACGATTTGTTGCTCGAAGTTAAAGATTTTCGAGACGGCCATCATCAACCTCATTTTCGAGTCCGCATCGAGCTGCTCATGTTGAATCGATAAGACAAGCGTCTCGAATATTTTTTGGAAGGCCGCCATATACCATTTCCCTTTCAGACCGATCAGATAATGACGTTTGGCGATGGCGAGACGTCGATTGATATATGCTTCATTCAACTTCCCTTCAAACATCTCCATTATATGGTTAGAAAGAGTGAGTTTTAATTTGTCCGATGACGAATGTTGCCGAATCAACTCTCTCATCTCGTCGATCTTTTCGAGCTCTTCATAAAACACATCAACCAACCGAGGTGTCAATTGACGTAATTCCTGTTGATACGCACGTAAATAAGCTAAATCCTCACGTTCGAGACGAATCAACTGACGTTGTCGTTCCAACTCATCGGGAAGTGCGATCAACAAGTGCTCCATTTGGGACGAGGTGTCTAAATGGATCGGCATATTTCGTTTTCGGGCAAACATCAAATAGTCCTCCTTTAATAAACAGGTTTATTAATTTTCAAAATATTATAAAATTTATACAAGTTATGTTCAGTTTAGCCCGAGAGACAAAAGTTGTAAAATCTTTTTCTGAATTATAGGTAAACAAAAAACGAACCTTGCTATCGCATGGTTCGTCCACTTGCTCACTATTTTATATGATTGACGGATCCTTGTTTCGCCTCAATTGCCGCATACACTTTTCGTAACTGAACGACCCCTTCATCAATCACTTCTCCGTCGAGCAAGACGAGCGGATAAAACCATTCATCGTCTTTAAGCGCCTGGGCAAACTCGTCCTCACTCTGTTCGAAATCGATATACTCGAAAGAAAAGGACTGCTCCGGATACTTGCGTCCGAGCGCACTTTGCAACCACTCATACGTCTCGGTCGAACTCGGTGCACCGACACAACTGGCACATTGAACCTCTGCCCCATAAACCGTGATTTTCATTTTCATTCCCCCTCGAAACCATTATACAAAAATCCTCCCCACTCCCGATGACGAAACGCTCAGCGTAAATGATTGAGAAACACTCTCAAACTTGCTAGAATAAAGTAGAACGAGAAAGGGGTAGATACCATGGAAATGTTTGATCAAGTCCAAGAAGTGCTCGATAAATTGCGTCCGTTCTTGCTTCGTGACGGCGGAGACGTCGAACTCGTTGATGTCGAAGAAGGCATCGTCAAGCTCCGTTTGATGGGTGCTTGCGGCAGCTGCCCGTCTTCAACAATCACGCTAAAAGCCGGTATTGAGCGTGCGCTCATCGAAGAAGTACCAGGCATCGTCGAAGTAGAACAAGTATTCTAAGCAAAAAGGGAGACATTCGTCATCCCTTTTTTTCATGCTTCCATTCATTTAAACTCTCAACCATATAGGTCGGGAGTTTTTCTTGTTCTTGAACAAATGCTGGACCGTGTACACCTGAGTTGACGTGAAGTGTACGGATTCCCCCATTGATCCCGAATAGAATATCTGTATGATAGTTATCCCCTACCATCACGACATCCTCTTTCGTCAATCCAATCATGTCGAGTGCAATATCAATCATGACCGGTTCTGGCTTCCCGATAAAGAATGGTTCTTTTTCTGTCGTCACCGTCAACACGGATGTGAGCGACCCGTTCCCCGGTAAAAACCCTCGTTCTGTCGGAATGGCGATATCCCCATTCGTCGAAATGAATCGGGCTCCCGAACGAATGGCGATCGCCCCTCGCGCCAACTTCTCATACGTAATGTGACGGTCGAGACCGATGACCACATAGTCCGCTTTCGGTTCGTCCGTGACGTGGAACCCACGAGATTCTAAGGCGAGTCGGAGTCCGTCTTCGCCAATCATATAGACGGTCGCGCCCGGTGACATCTTCTCAATATAAAAAGCCGTCGCCATCGCACTCGTCAAGACGTTTTCTGCCTTCACATTTGCCCCCATTGAAATCAACTTATCCGCAATCTGCTGTTGTGTCATCGAGGCGTTATTCGTGACGAATAAGTATGGGACGCCCGTAGCTTCTAACTCGTTTACAAAATCGACAGCAGCTTGAACGGGCTCTATTCCTGCATACATCGTACCATCTAAATCAAACAAATATCCTTTTATCGGTTCCATCCAATCACTCGCTTTCTGGCAAGAATGCGGACACTGGTCCAAGTTCGACCTCTAAGTAGCGACGAACTTGCGTGGAGAACGCTGTGAAGTCTTGTTTCGACGTCTTCACCCATTCATCGAAGCGGGATGCGTCTGCATCGACGAACTCACGGACATAGTATGCACGCAATCCGACGAGCGCCTTGGTGGCATTACCCGTCTTCTCATCGAGCACGCGTTCATCGAGCAGAATGTCGACAATATCCTCATAGCTACCCGGGTCTCGCATGATGAATCCGTCAATCATCGAGTTCCCTACGTCGATGACCCCTTCTATCAGGAGGACAGCCATTCGTTGTTTCGCAAGTTCTACCGTAAACGCATCTCCGCTCAGTTGGTCCGTATGTGCTAACATCGTCTCCATTTGTTCCAGTGTCTGATTAATCTTCTCTCTATTCACAAAATACATGATGATCCCCCCTGCTGTTAATACTAATCCTTTTTCGTTCTGGAGAAAAGAACCTGCCCTATTTACATCATTTATAAAAATGTGATACACTAATCAACGGATTTGAGCCATAAAAAGTATAACACATTTAATAGAGATAACGTGGAGGGTACAACACTATGGAACGTGAATTAGCATTAGAAATCGTACGAGCAACGGAAGCCGCAGCACTCGCATCATCGAAATGGATTGGACGCGGGCAAAAGAATGAAGCCGATGACGCAGCTACGTCAGCGATGCGCGAAGTTCTCGGAACAGTGAACATGGATGCGACGGTCGTGATCGGTGAAGGTGAACTCGATGAGGCACCGATGCTCTACATTGGGGAAAAACTCGGTACGACGTTCGGTCCGAAAGTCGACATCGCCGTTGATCCGCTCGAAGGTACATCCATTGTCGCAAAAGGACTCGGAGATGCGATGGTCGTCATCGCTGTTGCGGATGAAGGTGCCCTCCTCCACGCACCAGATATGTACATGGATAAGCTCGTCGTTGGGCCGAACTTAAAAGGAAAAGTCTCGCTCGATGAACCACTCGAGTCGATCATCGAAAAAGCAGCAAAATATAACAATAAACGTATTGAAGAAGTGACGGTGATCATGCAAGACCGCGATCGCCACGAACACCTTCGCCAAGCCGTCATGAACGTCGGCGCACGCGTCAAATTGTTTGAGGATGGCGATGTCTCGGCCGGAATCGCAGCTGCCGTCAAAACAAATCCGATTGATATTTTCATCAGTACAGGCGGTGCTCCTGAAGGCGTCATCACGGCTGCAGCTGTCAAAGCGCTTGGCGGAGACATGCAGGCCCGTCTTCACCCGATGAATGAAGAAGAATCTGCACGCGTCATCTCGATGGGCATTGAAGATCCGCTCCAACTCCTCACGCTCGACGACCTCGTCAAGAGTGATGACTGTATCTTCGCCGCAACAGGTGTCACGTCAGGTGAGTTGCTCGATGGCGTCAAATTCTTAACAGATGATATCGTCGAGACGACATCACTCGTCATGCGCTCGAAGACACGTACGATTCGTAAAGTCGTGGCCGAACACCACTTGTCGTTGAAGCCATACTTACAAAAAACTGAAGTCAACGCCTAATCAAAAACGCCTTGCTCAATCACTTGAGCGAGGCGTTTGTTTCTTTAAAATCCTTGTTCTGTTCCGTGCACTGGCTCATTCGAATCAATTTGCTTGTCTCGAATCGAATCGTAGAACGTCGCGTACGTCGTCGAGAAGTAAGGTCCGATGAAGAAGAACCCGATCCCGAGCGTCAAGATCCCGACGAGGAACCAACCAAAGAAGGACAAGACGAGCATGAAGGCTTCCATCTTGTGCCCATCCATAAGACGACGTGATTCTGTGATCGACTCGAGTGCCGAAAGCTCAGGCTGATCGCGCAAAATGTACGGTGTGAGTGAGTACGAGAAGGCTTTGATGATTCCCGGTACGATGAGTAACAACGTCCATAACACGAGGAATACCCCCATCACAAACGAGGTGATGACATGTTTGAAGTAACGTGTCTGGAACGGCTTGAACAGCGTTGAGAGCGAGGCTCCTTTCTCACGTGATACGTTGAGAGCAAGCCACGACCAACCGATCGCAAGTGGGGCAATTAAAATTTGCAGAACGTTCGATACAAAGCTCAAAGTGACTTCTGTCGATGTGAACGGTTCTGGCGAGTTGACGTCCATTTCAGGCGCAAACCATTGCGGAATCCCGTTAATAATGAGGAACAAGAGTGCCAATCCGGCCATCAACCACCATTTTCCTTTCAAGGCGTGTCGTGCATGTTGTTTCCATTCAGATCTCATAGTAATCCATCCTTTTTCGTAGTCTTTCTATTAGTGTACGTGAAAAGGTGACCATACGTTTCAAAAAAACATAAAAAAAGGGAAAGGAATTTTTCCTTTCCGCTTAGCGAATCATCACATTGCCTAAAAAGAACTGAGACATGGACAAGATCAACAACAGCACCCCGAGTGATAACACAAGGTGAGATGTGACTTTGAAGACACGGCCTCGCAAGAACGAATGGCCATATTCAAAGCGACGGATGATCAACACATGAAAGAGTTCAAATAGAATGACTGCCGCCGTAAAATAAAAGGTCATCATGATATGGAAACCAAAAAAGAACATGGCCAATATCCCGAGTCCGAAGTTATGAATTCGATTATGGACGTCATCCCGATCCCCGACGGTCGTTTGTACATGTTGCATCCAAATCACCTCACTATCAAAACCAAAAAACGACGAAACGATCCTTAATGACAATTTATCACATTTTTCCAACCTCAAAACCGGAAGTCACGACTTTTTACCTAAACGAAATATTTGGAAATCAAATGTAATAAAAAAAGTGCTGACTGCTCAGCACTTCACACGTTTGATTCATCGGTCTTGTTAAACTTACGCTTCAACTTCAGTTTTTGCTTCGTTCCCCCAAAGACGGGTCCACTCTCTTCTTCGTTGATTTCCGTTTCTTTTTTCAAAACGAAATAAGGACATCCAAAGTTGCAATATTCGTATACGTAGTCCATCACGTGATCAATTCGGTTCTCATAGGTCGCCAATTTAGATTGCGGTTCATAGAATCCCTTCAATCGCAACTGACCATGCCCCCAATCACCGACGATGTAATCGTACTTATCTAGCACGTCACTATACCGTGCGATAAACGCCTCTTCATCGAACCCGTCCCGTTTTTCTTCCAAGACGGTATATCCGTGGCGATTCACTCGAATCATCGCTCCCACCTCCACTCTGTTATCATAGCATGCCCTCATCGATGCACTCTATCCTTTTCGAATCACTTCATGACGGGCAACGATTGTTTCTCGTAATACATCTCGCAGAAGTTCGGGCATGAAATATCGCTTCGGTTGGTCTGCCAAATAAGGAAGAAGCGGACCGAATGTCAACATATCGACCGTTGCGACACGATATGTCCGATTTAAATCCAATCGTTCCCCCATCACATAAGTCTGACCGTCACGTTGTTCGATTTGATAGAGACTCGGTTCTCCGAGAACGGTCCCTCTGAACCCGAGACCTCTGACATGCATATTCGTGAACGTTTCTTCATTAGTATCGTGAAGGAAACGCGACAACGTTTCACCGTCCAATGTCAGCACACAAGGGTTGATTGGATGCGGACAGATCCGATGCAACATGTTGAGCGTCACCCCACCCGGTGCAAGGCCTTCTAGCACAACCCCAGATGGAATAATCCCAACATCCGCCGCACACCATTCGACCATCCCTTCGACGAGTAGGTCACCAAGTGGAGAAGGTCCGAACCAATCGGAGGCGTATCCATCCGTCTCTGCAATCGTGACATCAAGAAGGCGTTCGGCATCTGCCCCTTCTGTGCGCAACAACGCCAACGTGTCTGGACTATCCGATTGCTGAGACAGTTCGTGAAGGCGCGCTTCTTTCGATACGATTCCTGACTCGCCAAGCGTCAGTGTGACTTCACCGACGTACTTCCCATATTTTCCGGCCTGTGCAATCAACACACCGTTCGTCATCACACCTTCATCTAAAACATGATGTGTATGCGCACCGAGAATCACATCGATTTCAGGAAACATTTCAGCTAATCGCTCGTCTCCAAAGAACCCAAGGTGACTGAGCGCGATGATGACATCACAATGCGCCAACTGTTTCAGCGCTCGCTCCGCCGCCTCGTAAGGCGATTCAATCTGCCAGCCGAGCTCTGGGTATAACTCTTCATATGGAGCGGTCACACCAAACAGGCCGATTTGGAAACCATCTTTCTCAAGAACGAGCGTCTCATCGACCCAATTCGGTCGTGACCCGTCTGCTTCATATACATTCCCAAGTAAGATGGGAAATGTCGCTTCGTCATACAGTTCGGCTAGCCAATCATGAGGAAAAGTGATCCCTTCGTTGTTTCCGATGGTGACCGCTGTCGGACGGAGTTGCTCGAGCAAACGAACATTCAACTTTCCACGTGTCACTTCGGTCGCCGGGTGGGTGCGGTCGGCATGATCTCCTAAATCAAAGTACAGCGTGTCGTCAGTCCGATGTTCTTCTAGAAATGAAACAAGTTTCGGCCATTGGTCGAACTTTGAATGAAGATCGTTGTAATGAAAAATAGACAGTGTCGTCATGGCCATCCCTTCCTTCTAAAACAAACTGATTTGTCTCGGCGCGAGTTCATATTCAAGGCCAAGAATCTCAATGAGTCGCTTTGCATTCGGTGCTGCATCCCCAGCCGAGTTGTTGTTAAAGTATACATACACGTCTTTCGCTTCACGGTCAATCTCACGAAGTGAGGTCGCCAATTCTTGCAATTCTTCCTCGCTATACCGGTACAGACAGCGAACATGCCGCCATTCTTGACTCGTCATTCCAGGTTTTTTGAGCCATCCTGACGTATTGCGTCCATGCAATCGAACGACCGCAACATCAGGATGCGTCACGACCGGTACGAACGGGATGCTGCTCTCTTTCGTTTGCGGTTCATCGCAAATCGTGTTGATGAACCGCTGCTCCTTCAAAAATTGAAGCGTCCGGTCCCGGAACGCTTCTGAGAACCAGGTCGGATTGCGAAACTCGATGGCAATCTCGTAATCTGACAGCTCGGCACGAAGCGTTCTCAAATAATCCAGGTGTGGCTTTGACACATCGAACCACGGCGGCAATTGAACGAGCACAGCCCGTAATTTCCCCGCTCGTTTTAACGGATCGACCGAGACGCGATAACGCTCAAACAGTTCAATCAAAGGCGTTTTCGGCTCACGATCATGTCCGCTCATTTCCCTGGAAACTTTCACAACGAATTGAAAATGATCCGGTGTTTCCCCATCCCATTTTTCGAAATTTTTCACAGGTTGAATCGCATAGAAGGTCGAGTCGACTTCAACAGTCGGGAAATGTCCCGCATATGTCGATAATTTATGTTTTCGTTCTTCTGGGGTCGTATACAGCAAATCGTGGTCACCCCATCCGGTCACACCTACATAGATCATAGCGTCCTCCTTTACGATTCTGAAATGGCGGCCGCTTTCCGTTTCGACCAGTTCCATGTGCCCATGTATGTGACGAGCAATAGGACGAGTCCCATCATGAACGGATAGCGCATATCAATATCAAAGGCGATTCCAGCCAATGTCGGCCCTAAAATATTCCCAATACTCATATAAGCGTTGTTCATCCCCATGGCAAGACCTTGCTCGTTTCCTGCAAGTTTCGACACGAGCGTGTTCAACACCGGTCGTAAAATAGATGTCGATAAGAAAATCACGAGTGTCACTGCGAAGAAGAGCATATACGTACCAGCGAACAAAGATAACAAGAAGCCAAATGAGGCGAGCGCGATGAAAGCAAGTACGACCTTGGTCTCACCCAACCATTCGACGAGACGGTCCACCGCAAACAATTGAACGATAACACTCACAATCCCCGTTCCGGTTACCATGATGGCAATCTCTTGTGGTGTCGCACTGAACATCTCACTGACATAGAGCCCAAGTACCGATTCATACGCCATCAGACCAAACGCCATGACGAGGTTGATGACCAATACGAAGAAGTACGGTTTTCGCGTCGACATGACCAGCTGCGTCGGTAAAGACTCTTTAATCTTAGGCGCCACGTATGGAGCACGGTCAGGCTCCTTGAGAAGAAGCACAGACGAAATGACAGCGATAAACGATACAATCGCTGAAACAAGCAACGGTGTCTTCAAGCCGAATTCAGCGAAAAAGCCACCAATCCCTGGTCCCACTACAATTCCAAGCGACATTGCCGCGGAAATATAACTGTTTCCTCGAGCTCGTTGCTCGAGTGTCGTGATATCTGCCACATAAGCGAAGATGGCAGGAATCAAAAGCGCTGCACCAACACCCCCGATGGCACGAGAGACGAGAAGAATCGTCAAATTATCTGATAGATAGAAGACTCCCATCGAGATGGTGAATCCGATCAGACCGAGGATGATCATGAGTCGGCGGCCGTGGACGTCCGCCCATTTCCCGGCAATCGGTGACATGACGAGCTGGGCACCCGCAAATACGGAAATCATGAGTCCGGCGGCTGTCCCTCCCTCGCCAATCATCTTTAAGTAATCCGGAATAATCGGGATGATGATCCCAAATCCGGCGACGGCGATAAACATGTTCAACATGAGAATCGCCAATTGATTTTTTTGTTTTGTCGTCAACGAATGTCACTCCCTTTTCATCTTTCCATTTTACTGTTTGAGCTCACATCCAGGCAAACAATAAGACAGAAAAAAGCCCATCCTTGACCAAAGGATGGGCGAGACTTATGAGATGCGTGATTGAGCGAGTGATTCTTGTGACGTTCCTTTCGGAAGAAGAAGCGTGATCGCATAGACGATCATCGTCGGAACTGCCCAGGCAAGTCCGATATCCGCCATTGGTAAGTTTCCAATCCAAGAAGTAACCGCAGAAGGCTGGATGCCGTTCCACGTTTCAAAGAACGAGAGAACGAGCGCCGTATAAATCGTCGCTTTCATCGCCACACCAGGGTTTCGTTGAAGACGTTCCGTCACCGATACGAGCACGAGTGCGATCATGACCGGATAGAGGAGCGTGAGAAGCGGCACGGCGATTTGAATCAACGAACTCAAACCGACGAGTGAGATCATGAATCCAAACAACGTTGTCGCGATGACGACATGATGATATTTGAGAGAATCAAACTGATTGCTGATGAAGCGTGAGAACTCTGAGATGAGGCCAACTGCTGTCGTCAAACAAGCGAGGAAGACCGCTAATCCGAGTGCGAGCATTCCGACTTGTCCGTAAGACGTACCTGCGAACGCTTGGAGAAGGCTTGCGCCACTCGTCGTTCCTTCTGCGACTGTCATATTCGCACCGATTGAACCGAGCGAGATATAGACGAGCATCAAACAGGTAACGGCAAGCATGCCCGCAGAGCGAAGAAGCGAAGACGCTTCTTTTTGGTCACTCAATCCATTAGCTTTCAACGTGACGAGGACGATTGCCCCAAAGACGAGGGCCCCGAATACATCCATTGTCAAATAGCCTTGTTGGAAACCTTGGCCGAGTGCACCCACCCATGTCTCAAATCCTTCCGCTGGAGCTCCCGGCTCCCCGAGTGGCGAGATGAGGTTTGTGATTCCAATCGCTGCAAGCAAGAACAAGAGGATTGGTGTAATGATGCGCCCGATGACTTCAATCAACTTTTGAGCACGAAGCGTCAAGAAGAACGTCAACCCGAAAAAGACGGTCGAACTCATCGCGAGTGTCAAAGTAGAAGGAGCATCGAGAAACGGAACGAGTCCCATTTCATACGTGACAGCAGCCGTACGCGGGATTCCGAAGAATGGTCCGATAGCCACATACATCAATCCTGTCAAGATAAGCGCGAGACGCTTTGGAATATAACGAGCAATTTGGTCTGTCCCGCCGCCGACCCGAGCGACTGCGAACAAAGCAAGAAGCGGTAAACCGACACCCGTAATGACGAACCCGATCATCGCCGGTACGAGGTTTTCCCCCGCCAAGGCGCCGAGCTCAGGTGGGAACAGCAAGTTCCCGGCCCCAAAGAATAAAGCAAAAATCGTAAACGCTAACGGGAACAATGTCGATTTTTTCATACAACTACCTCCATACACTTGATATTCCGAACGACTTAACAAAAAAATAATAACTAAATTTTCTGACAATATATCGCTTGGTCTATTTCATTATACACACTTCCTATCGTTTGACCACCCTATCTCCAAAATTCGAGGTTTAATTTTTTGAAATGTAGATTTCACAAAAAAATCTCCCTTTCACATGTAAGGAGATGTAAGCGGTTAATAGCGTATGTCGAACGAGCGAAATTCCTGATCGTTCGCTTCCGTCTCTTCGATTCGTTCGACACCGACAAAGCGATTGCCATCCTTCAACGTCTGCTCGAAGGCGTCGATTTCTTGCTCGGTTCCTTCTGCATGTAGCTCGACTGTCCCGTCACTTAGATTGCGAACCCATCCTTTGATGCCGAATCGTTGCGCGGTCTCCTGTGAAAAAAATCGAAACCCCACGCCTTGGACACGTCCAGATACAATCAAACGTTTAGCAACTCTCATTCTATTTTCCTCCTTTATTTTGTCAAAGATGTTTAGAGGTCCTTACTTTAGGAAACAGTATTTAAGTAAAATAATGGAATTGGAGTGGTTGTATGAATGAATTTATTACTCTTGTCACGAACGTTTCCGACTGGCTTTGGGGCGTACCGATTATCTCGTTACTCGTTTTATCCGGTATCTTCCTCACCATCAAGCTCGGTTTCTTTCAGTTTCGTTACCCCATCTACATATTCAAGCAAACATTCGGCAGCATTTTCAAAAAGCCGAAAGGTGAAGGCGACATCAGTCCGAGACAAGCGTTGACGTCAGCCCTCTCTTCAACAGTCGGGGCCGCGAACATCATCGGTGTACCTGCAGCGATTATGTTCGGGGGACCGGGTGCCATCTTCTGGATGTGGGTCATCGCTATCATCGGCATGGCCATCAAGTTCTCAGAGAGCGTACTGGCCGTGCACTATCGTGAGAAGAATGATGCCGGCGAATTTGTCGGGGGACCGGTCTACTACATATCAAAAGGACTTCGTTGGAAGTGGCTCGCGACGTGGTTCGCCTTCGCTCTCATGATCGAACTCATTCCGAGTATCATGGTACAAGGAAACGCTGTCAGCTCGGCAGTCCGTGAGACGTTCAATGGGAACACGCTCATCACGGGGATTGTCGTCGCTATTCTTGTGGGCATCATCGTCTTTGGCGGACTGAAGCGCATCGCGAAAGTCACCGAGATCGTCGTCCCTGGCATGGCACTCGTCTATGTCGGAGCCGGACTCGTCATCGTCTTGATGAACTTCTCTGAGATTCCAAACGTTCTCAGTCTCATCTTCTCTTATGCATTCGAGCCGATGGCCGCGTTCGGTGGGTTTGCCGGTGCCGCCGTTGCTGAGACGATTCGTTGGGGCTTCGCCCGTGGACTCTATTCAAATGAAGCCGGTCTTGGAACGGCACCTATTGCCCACGCCGCGGCACAGACGGACCATCCGGTGCGCCAAGGGTTCTGGGCCGTCATCGGGATCGTCATCGATACGCTCATCATTTGTAGCACGACCGCATTCGTCGTCTTGTCTTCAGGTGTCTGGACGGCAGACGGAGCGATGGATGACCCAGCAGCGTTGACGACGATTGCTTTCAATGAATACTTCGGTTACACGGGAAGCTTACTCGTCACCATCTCACTCATCTTCTTCGTCCTCTCGACCATTATCGTCATCATCTTTTACGGCTCGCGACAAGCCGAGTACTTATTCGGTTTGACGGCAGGAAAAATCATGAAGGCCGTATATATCGTCTCGATTGTCATCGGTTCGATTGGAGGCGCTCAGATGATTTGGAACTTCCTAGACTTGATGCTAGCGATGATCCTCATCCCGAATATGATTGCCGTCTTGCTTCTAAGTGGTGAAGTGAAACGATTGACAACCGAGTTCTTCACATCCGAGAAGTATTACAAGAAAGATATCGCCGAAGAAGAGGCGTCTTAACCAACAATCCGACTGCCTAAGCAGTCGGATCTTTTTTAGGATGCGGGCTCGACTTTCTCAATCCCTGCTTTGATAGTTTGTACCGAGGCGTCAAACTTCTGTTGTTCTTCGTTCGTCAATTCAATCTCGATGATCTTACGAATGCCGCTTCGGTCAATCAAGGCTGGTACGCCAATATGCACGTCACTCGCCCCGTACTCGCCGTCTAGGTGAGCGCCAATCGTCACGACGGAGTTTTCATTTCGGACGATGGCCCGGATGATGCGAAGCAAGCCGACCCCAATCGCATAATAGGCGGCGTTCTTATGCTCGATGATCTGGTAAGCAGCGTCGCGTACGTCCGCATAGATCGCTTCTAAGTCTTCGAACTGATATTTCTCGTTCTCCGCCAATAGTTCATCGATACTCTTCCCATAGATGCGTGCGTTGTTCCATGCGACAAAGCCCGTATCCCCATGTTCACCCATATAGTAGGCGTGGCAGTTTCGTGGCGATAGTTCGAAATAGTCTCCAAGTTTGTAACGGAGTCGTGCTGTATCGAGGACCGTCCCTGAACCGATGACGCGTTCTTTTGGTAAACCAGATGCTTTCCAGGCGACGTGTGCCATCACATCGACCGGGTTCGTCGCGACGACTAAAATGCCGTCGAACCCGCTCTTCATCAAGTCTTCGGTCACGGTGCGGACGACCTTGGCGTTTTGCTCGACGAGGTCCATCCGTGTCTGCCCAAGTTTTTGTGCGGCTCCTGCCGTGATGACGACGATATCTGCGTCTTTACAATCCGAGTAGTCCCCTGCCCAAATCCGGACCGGTGTCGGGGCGAATGAGATCCCATGATTGAGGTCCATCGCCTCTCCTTCTGCCTTGGCATGATTCGAGTCGATTAAGACGAGCTCCTCGCAAAGCGCAGCCGTGGATAATTGATAGGCGAAACTGACGCCGACCCAACCGGCACCGATGACGGCGATGCGAGTGATGTCTTTCGGGTCAATCTCATCTTTATGCGGAATACGTGACATGTGTATCCATCCTTTCTATGATTCTTTCTCTTTTTTAGCATACCCTACATATGGCAACGACATAACAAAAAAAAACGGACTCCTTTTTACAGGAAATCCGTCATTCAAGCAATTATCCAATCGAACCTTCCATCTCGAACTTGATGAGACGGTTCATTTCGACCGCATATTCCATTGGTAATTCTTTTGTGAATGGCTCGATGAAGCCCATTACGATCATTTCTGTCGCTTCTTCTTCCGAGATTCCACGGCTCATGAGGTAGAAGAGTTGCTCTTCTGACACTTTTGAGACTTTCGCTTCGTGCTCGAGCGACACTTGGTCGTTCAAGATTTCATTGTACGGGATCGTATCTGAAGTCGACTCGTTGTCCATGATGAGCGTGTCACACTCGATGTTCGAACGTGCGCCCTTCGCCTTACGGCCGAAGTGGACGATTCCACGGTACGATACTTTTCCGCCTTGTTTCGAAATCGATTTTGAGACGATAGACGACGACGTGTTTGGTGCGAGGTGAATCATTTTAGCGCCAGCGTCTTGGTGCTGTCCTTTACCAGCGAGGGCGATTGAGAGTGTCATCCCACGTGCGCCTTCCCCTTTCAAGATGACAGCTGGGTATTTCATTGTGAGTTTCGATCCGATGTTTCCATCGATCCACTCCATCGATCCACCCGCTTCACAGACTGCACGTTTCGTTACCAAGTTGTAGACGTTGTTCGCCCAGTTTTGGATCGTCGTGTAACGGCAATATGCATCTTTGTTGACGAAGATCTCAACGACCGCTGAGTGAAGCGAGTTCGTTGTGTAAACCGGTGCCGTACATCCTTCGACGTAATGAACCGATGCGCCTTCGTCGACGATGATGAGCGTACGCTCGAATTGACCCATGTTTTCCGAGTTGATGCGGAAGTAGGCTTGGAGCGGTTGCTCAAGTTTTACGCCTTTTGGTACATAGATGAACGAGCCACCCGACCAAACAGCTGAGTTAAGGGCCGCAAACTTGTTGTCCGTCGGCGGAATCAACTTCCCGAAGTACTCTTTGAAGATCTCTTCGTCTTCTTTGAGGGCTGTGTCTGTATCTTTGAAGATGACACCTTTTTCTTCGAAGTCTTCTTGCATGCTATGGTAGACAACCTCAGACTCATACTGAGCCGAGACACCTGCCAAGTATTTTTGCTCTGCTTCTGGGATACCGAGCTTGTCAAACGTACGTTTGATTTCTTCTGGTACCTCATCCCATGAGCGTTCTGTCTTTTCAGATGGTTTGACATAGTACGTGATTTCGTCGAAATCAAGTGCCGAGAGGTCTCCGCCCCATGTCGGCATCGCCATCTTGTTGAAGTGATCCAACGACTTCAAACGGAAGTCGAGCATCCATTGTGGCTCTTCTTTCATGCGTGAGATCGTCTCTACGATTTCTGTCGTCAAGCCACGGCCTGAACGGAAAATCGAAACGTCCCGATCATGGAAGCCGTATTTATAATCGCCAATTTCCGGCATGTTCTTTGCCATATCGGTCTCCTCCTTCTCCTTACGCGTCCTCGTCTACTCCTTTTTCAAGCGCCTTCCACGCGAGCGTGGCACACTTGATTCGAGCCGGGAATTTCGATACGCCTGAGAGCGCCTCGATATCACCGAGGTCAAACGTATCCGTGTCGTACTCTTTGCCTTGAACCATTTCAGAGAAGATGTTGGCGAGTTGAAGCGCCTCTTCTACTGTTTTTCCTTTGACGATTTGGGTCATCATCGATGCCGAGGCGAGACTGATTGAGCAGCCTTCCCCTTCAAACTTCGCATCTTTGACGATGTCGTCTTCGACCTGTAGTTGAAGACGAAGCGAATCCCCACACGTCGGGTTGTTCAAGTCCACCGTCACGCCATCTTCGATGACGCCACGGTTTCTTGGGTTTTTATAGTGATCCATGATGACCTGGCGGTACAACATGTCGAGATTATTAAAACTCATAATTGAAATACTCCTTCGTTTGACGTAATCCCTCGATGAAGCGGTCGACTTCTTCTTTTGTGTTATACAAATAGAAGCTCGCCCGTGCCGTCGATGATTGCTTCAAAAGACGCATGAGTGGTTGTGCACAGTGATGACCGGCACGAACCGCGATACCTTGCATGTCGAGCACAGTCGCGAGGTCGTGCGCATGAACGTCCTTCAAGTTGAACGTGACGAGACCGACGCGATCTTCAGGACCGTAAATCTCGATCCCTTCAATCGTTTTCATCTGCTCGATTGCGTAAGACGCGAGTTCACGTTCGTGTGCTTCGACGTTTTCAAGACCGATTTCTTCTAAAAAGTCGATGGCAGCCGCAAGTCCGACCGCTCCGGCGATAATCGGTGTCCCCGCTTCGAAACGGTACGGGATGTCTTTCCACGTCGATTCATACAAATCGACATAGTCGATCATCTCGCCACCGAACTCGACCGGCTCCATGTTTTTGAGGAGTTGTTTCTTCCCATATAAGACACCGATTCCAGTCGGTCCGAGCATCTTATGTCCAGAAAAGGCGAGGAAGTCACAGTCGAGTGCTTGGACGTCCAATTTTCGATGCGGTGCACTTTGTGCGGCATCGACGACCATGACAGCACCTTTTTCATGCGCGAGTCGAGCGACTTCGGCAATCGGGTTAATCGTCCCGAGTACGTTCGAGACGTGGCTCATCGCGACGATTTTCGTCCGGTCCGATAACACCGCTTGAACGGCATCCAGTGTGACCCGTCCGTCCGGCGTGAGCTCGACGTATCGAAGCGTCGCGCCTTTACGTTTAGCGAGTTGTTGCCACGGAATCAAGTTCGCATGGTGTTCCATCGGGGTGAGGACGATTTCGTCGCCTTCACCGACATTCGCATCTCCGTAGCTCGATGCGACCAAGTTGATGGCCGTCGTCGTTCCACGAGTGAAAATGATTTCTTCAGGAACCGCCGCATGGATGAACGAGCGGACGCGTTCGCGTGCTCCTTCATACGCATCCGTCGCTTGCGTCCCGAGCGTATGGACGCCACGATGCACGTTCGAATGGTTGCGACGATAATAGTCCTCGATCGCCTCGATGACAGCGAGCGGCTTTTGTGAGCTCGCCGCGCTATCAAGATAAACGAGCGGGTGTCCATTGATTTCCTGATCTAAAATCGGAAACTGTTCACGAATCGAGGCGTTCAACATCTTAACGTACTTTCCCTTCGATGACTTCGCGGAGACGGTCTTTGACCGAATCGATTGCGAGTTCTTCGACGACAGGCGTCAAGAATCCGTGGATGATTAAACGCTCTGCCTCTTGGCGAGACAAACCACGGCTCATCAAGTAGTACAATTGAACATCATCGACACGGCCGACTGATGCCGCGTGACCTGCCATAACATCATCTTCATCGATGAGAAGAATCGGGTTGGCATCCCCACGAGCTTTTTCAGAGAGCATCAAGACGCGCTCTGTTTGCACACCGTTCGATTTTGACGCACCGTGGTGAATCATCGATGTCCCGCTGAAGATCGCAGTGGCTGCGTCTTTTTGGACACCGTGAATCAAGATGAACCCTTCAGATGCTTTTCCGAAGTGGTCGGTACGGATGTTGAAGTTTTGTTTTTGTGCACCGCGACCGATTGTCACAGCTTTTGTATCCGAATACGTGTTGTCTCCGACGAGGTGAGTCTTCGTCTCAACGACCGAGTTCCCGTCGTTCATGTGACCGAGCGCCCAATCAAGACGACCGTTCGCATAGACGACGCCGCGACGGTTCATGAACGTAAGTGCAGATTCAGCGAGTTGATCGACACCACCGAAGACGACTTTTGCGTTCTCTCCAGCGAATACTTCCGTCACGACGTTGACCGTGTGCGGTTCGTTCGTACCAGAAAGGAAGTTTTCGATGTATGTCACTTCACTGCCTTCGTCAGCGACGAGGATCGTGTGGTGATAGAGGGCACCGTTCGCCTGTTCCATCGTGAAGATCGCTTGAAGCGGATCTTTCAATTGTGTGTTTTTCGGTACGTAAATGAACGCCCCACCGTTTGTGAGGGCAGCGTTCAGCGCCGAAAGACGTTCTTCATCGACACGTACGCCTTCCGTCATGAAGTATTTCTCAACGAGCTCAGGATGTTGCTCCATCGCTTCTTTGATTCCCATGAACAAGACGCCTTCTGGCATCGACAATTCGTTATAGACGACATGACCATTGCGTTCAACGAGCACGTTTGTCCGGTGGTCTCCGAGGAGTGATTCGATGTCAGCTGTCAAACCGTCTTTCGGTCCGAGATTGACATCACCCGCTGCGAAGTCCCACTTATCAATTTTAATCTTTTCAACTTTTGGCAAAGCAAGTGTCGGCGCAAGTTCTGCTGCCTCTTTACGACGGTTGACCATCCATGCTGGTCCGCCGAGCGCTTCTGCACGTGCCGACAACGCTTGTGCATCCAATTCAAATTGTACGGTCATCGTACAGCCTCCTTACGCTTCTGTGTCTACTGTCATTCCGAGTTCTTGCTTCACCCAGTCGTAACCTTCTGCCTCGAGTCGTTGTGCGAGCTCTTTACCACCAGACATGACGATTTTCCCGTCCATCATGATGTGTACGAAGTCTGGCTCGATATAGTTGAGGAGACGTTGATAGTGCGTGATGATCAAGCAGCCGAACTCTTCTGAACGCATTTCGTTTACGCCTTTGGCAACGACTTTAAGGGCATCGATATCAAGACCTGAGTCGATTTCATCCAAGATGGCGATGTTCGGTTGAATCATCATCATTTGAAGAATTTCGTTACGTTTCTTCTCACCGCCTGAGAATCCTTCGTTTAAGTAACGGTGTGCCATTTCTGAAGGGATTTCGAGAAGTTCCATCTTCGCATCGAGTTCACGGATGAACTTCATGAGCGAGATTTCTTGACCTTCTTCACGACGTGAGTTGATTGCTGAACGCAAGAAGTCCGCGTTTGTGACACCACTGATTTCAGCCGGGTACTGCATCGCAAGGAACATCCCTGCTTGTGCGCGCTCGTCGACTTCCATCTCGAGGACATCTTCGCCGTTTAATTCGACGCTTCCCCCAGTGACCTCATAAAGTGGATGACCCATGAGTGCTGATGCGAGTGTTGATTTACCAGTCCCGTTCGGACCCATGATGGCATGAATTTCGCCACCTTTAATTTCTAGGTTAAGACCTTTGACAATCTCTTTTCCTTCGATTGAGACGCGGAGGTCATCAATTTTCATTTGTGGTACGTTAGACATTCGGATACCCCTTCCGTATTTTCTCGCCATAGTGAATGGCGTAGATTAGATATATTCTAATCTTAGACTAGTCATTTTTTTATTTCAAGCGACTCACCTTAGAATTCATTCTCAATAGAATGATAAAAGTTGAGAATGCTAATAGTAGGAAATCAAGACATTATCCGGCATTTTCTTCGACGAGTGCGAGGACTGCTTTCCGTTCCCGTACGGCAGCCGCGAAGAAGAAGGCACCACACCCCGTCAAGAGTGCCAAACTTCCGAATACAGGAAGAGACGACTGACCGAATGTATCGAGTAATACACCCCCGATAATCGGTCCGATTGTCTGTCCGAGTGACGTCAATCCCATCGCCCCGAAATAAGTGCCCCGTAAATGTTCCGGCGCGAGTTCATCCGTCAAGACGTCCGTCATCGTGAACATCAACACCTCACCGACGGTAAAGATGGCCATCGCGACAAATAGGACCCACTCTACCGTCGCAAATCCGATGAGCAAAAGTCCGAATGACAACGTCGAAATCCCGAAGAAGAGTGACTTGATCGGAGAGACACGAATCCCGAAACGCATGATCGGATATTGAACGATGAGAACCGTGATGGCGTTCGTCGTTAATAAGTAGGCGAATAATCTCGAGCCTTCTTCTAATCCATCGCGTAGCGCGATGAATTGCGGGAGCGTCGAATTGAACTGGCTATAACCGATAATCGCGAAGATCATCCCGATGATGACCGCCCGAAACGTTCGGTCATCTCTCAGGACACGAAACGTCTCCGTCAAGCGCGGGCGTGCCTTGATTCCGTCCCCTTCTTCAAACGGATATTTGTAAAACAAGATAGATATAATGATCCCGTATAATATGTAGACAGCCGTCACGACGAAGAATGCGGTCTTCACACCAGTGAGTGACAAGACGACCGCCAAGAGTGGTCCGATGGCCGCGGCGATATTAATCATGAAGTAACGGACATTATAGACGATGACTCGCTGATCTGCCTGCGTCGTATCACTGATGAGTGCACGCGAAGCCGGTTCTAGGAATGATCGCGACATCCCCATCAACATCGATAGCATGTAAAACCAAAACAGTTCCGTCGCAAGTGCGAGACCAGCGAACGTGACGGCATTCAGCACGATCCCGATCAACATGAGCTGTTTTCGTCCATACCGATCAGAGAGTGTCCCCCCAAAGAAGCTCATGAACAGACCTGAAAGTGCCGTCACGGCAAAGATCGTTCCGATCACACTCGCTGAAAAGCCGAGCGTAGCTAGATAGATCGCAAAAAATGGCATGACAAAAAACGTCGCCAGTCGTGCAAAAAACGTCCCGAACAGGACGCCCCACGTCAGTGGATGAATCTGTCTGAGCTTCATCCAAATCCCCCCTTTTCTTTCATATATGTAGTGTACTTCTCTTTATGAAAGAACACTAGACAAAAAAAGACCCAGGAGGAAGTCTCCTGAGTCGAAATGACTTATTGTTTGACCGGTACGACCGCACCTTTGTATTCGTCCAAGATCCACTGTTGTGTCTCTTCAGACGTCAATACTTCGAGGAGTGCCTTGACGCGCTCGTCTTCTTCGTCCCCTTCACGCGTGACGATCAAGTTGACGTATGGTGAGTCTTCCCCTTCGAGTGCAATCGCATCTTCGAGTGGGTTGAGACCTGCATCGATTGCATAGTTCGTGTTGATGAGGACCGCATCGCCTTCTCCATTGTTGTAAGCCGTTGGAAGAAGTGCTGCTTCCACGTCCGTCTTGAATTTCAAGTCTTTCGGGTTGTCGACGATGTCAGCGACTGTCGCATCGACCGTTTTGCCTTCCGCAAGCGTGATGAGACCTTCTGACTGGAGCATCGTAAGGATTCGTCCGTGGTCAGCGACCGATGAGCTCATGATGATTTCCGCTCCTTCAGGAAGCTCGTCAAGCGATTTGTATTTTTGTGAGTAGACACCGATCGGCTCGATGTGCACGCCACCTGCTGATGCGAATTTGTAGTCTTTGTTCTCAGCCATTTGTGACTCGAGGTATGGCTCGTGTTGGAAGTAGTTCGCATCGAGCTCCCCGCTCGCGAGCGTCTTGTTCGGAAGCACGTAGTCTTGGAACTTCTTGATTTCGAGTTTGTAACCTTTTGCTTCATATTCTTCTTGTACGTGCTCTAAAATCTCAGCGTGCGGTACGTTTGACGCACCAACGATCAATGTTTTTTCATCGCCAGAACCTGTTTCTGCCTCTTCCCCGCCGCAAGCCGCGAGAACCGTGAATGCTGATAATGCTGTCAATCCGAGTACTGTTTTCCAAGTTTTCATAATGAATCCCTCCAAATGGTATATGTGTGATTATGCTGAACGTTTATCTATCTTTGTGACGAGTCGGTCACCGATGAATTGGATGACGAACACGATGATCAAGATGAGCACCGTCGCCACGAACGTGACGTCGTTTTGTGAGCGTTGGAATCCTTCCAAGAAGGCTAAGTTCCCGAGTCCGCCACCCCCGACGACCCCCGCCATCGCCGTGTAACCGACGATTGCTACGATGGTCACCGTGAGTCCCGATACGATTGCCGGAAGAGCTTCTGGAATCAAGACTTTGTAGATGATTTGCCATTTTGTCGCTCCCATCGATTCGGCCGCTTCAATGACCCCACGGTCGACTTCACGAAGCGCAAGTTCGACCATCCGAGCATAGAACGGTGCCGCTCCGATGATGAGTGCCGGAAGCGCCGCCGTCGAACCGAGCATCGTACCGAGTAGGAACAACGTGAACGGGATGAGTAAGATAATTAAGATGATGAACGGGATCGAACGAAACACGTTGACGATCGCGCTGACGAAGACGTAAATCGGACGATTCTTCAATAAAAGCGATTCGTTTGTAATATAGAGAATCAAACCTAAAGCCAGTCCGATCACAAACGTCGCCACACCTGCGACGAGCGTCATGTATAACGTCTCCCAAGTCTGCTCCATCATAATTTGCCAATCTACGTTAGGAAACATCGCTTTCCACCTCCACTTCTACGGATTGCGAACGAATCGACGCGATGGCACGATCGATTTCACTTGCTTCCCCAATCAGTTGGATGAATAGCGTACCGAGCGCACCGACTTGTGACTGGGTCACGTTCCCGCCGATGATGTTGAATCCGATGTCATGCGTCTTGAGGACGTCAGACAAAATCGGTTGTTCTGCCGTCTCGTTCAAGAATTTCAATTTGACGATTTGACCGCTCGGATACCGTTCTTTAAGGTGTTCGAACGTGAGCGATAGATCGTCGACCGCCCCGATTTGCTTGACGAATTCTTTCGTGATCGGTTGCTCCGGATGTTGGAACACGTCCGAGACTTGACCGGTCTCAACGACTTTTCCGGCCTCCATCACGGCGACACGGTGACAAATCTTTTGGATGACATGCATCTCATGCGTGATGAGGACGATCGTCAATCCGAGCTTCTTATTGATGCTGACGAGCAGTTCGAGAATCGAATCCGTCGTCTTCGGGTCGAGCGCGCTTGTCGCTTCGTCACAGAGGAGAACCTCAGGATTTGTAGCGAGCGCGCGGGCGATCCCGACTCGCTGTTTTTGACCGCCCGACAGTTGCGATGGATAGCTGTCCTCACGACCAGCCAAACCTACGAGCTCGACGAGTTCTTGGACGCGTCGTTTCCGCTCACTTGCCGGTACCCCGATCAGTTCGAGTGGGAAGCTGATGTTTTCTGCGACCGTGCGCGACCACAAAAGATTAAAGTGCTGGAAGACCATCGAGACGTTCTTGCGAACCCCTCGTAGTTCTTTCGGGCTGAGCTTCGTGAGCTCACTCCCGGCGACCTCGATTTCACCGCTTGACGGTGACTCGAGACGGTTGAGTAATCGGATGAGCGTCGATTTCCCCGCTCCCGAATATCCGATTATTCCAAAAATTTCACCGCGATCAATTGTTAATGACACATCATCGACCGCCTGGACACGACCATTCTTCGTATCGAACCATTTGGCGACGTTTCGTAATTGAATCAATACCTTTCCCTCCTGACAACAAAAAAAGCGCGCACGTTTGAGCAAACGTGCGCACTTTATCGTACGGACAACGATTGCTCTCATCTGTCAAGGTTTCTCACCTTGCTGGAATTAGCACCATTTCGGATTGCTCCGCGGTTGCTGGGCGTCATAGGGCCAGTCCCTCAGCCTCTCTTGATAAGAGTGTTGTGTATTCGATTAGCTTTATCATAGCGACAGCTTTTTCTGCTGTCAAATCCTTTTTTCAAAAAAATTAAAAAAAGGTGCCGTCCGAGGACGACACAGAACGTAGCACCTTGAGTCACGGAAGGACAGCCCATAGATGAAAATCTTTTGCCCGTTCAAGATTTACATCCTTACATGGGGGAGATTCACCAATCATCACTCGATCTTGGCTTGGACCGTGCAATTATACGGAACGTCTTTCTTCGCTTGATTTTTTTGGGGGACAATCGAAGGGAAGACTGACGTGTATTCGTATAAAGGTAGCAGCGGCTTCGCCAAAACGTCTTGATATCGGGAATATCGCGTCCTATTTTGTGTTCAAGTAAGATGTTGTAATGAATATACCATTCGTGAACTTTCTGTGTCAACTGATTATTTAAAATTTTCAGATTATTCTAATGTTCCTCTCTCATTTCATGAAAGAGAGGACATGTTGCACATTCTGAAACGCGTACAATCGATCTTGAACTTCGCCATTTTCAAGCTTCAACAAGGCGGGTACGCTCATCACTTGGTAGGCTTCTAGCTCTTTTGGGATATAGTTCGCATCTCGCTTTTCGACTTTAATTTCAGAGTCGACCGCTTCGACGACCGTCAACATTTTTTCCGCCACAGCGCATGTACCACACATCGGGGCGTATATATATAAGAATCCGTCTGTAATCATTCTTCTCACCTCTCTTGTCATTATAAGGGGCGATGGATTCTCATTCAAAAATCGTGCTTTGATGAAATTTCAGAATTTTTCAATGATTATCTTGACTCTTTCTGTAGAGAGGAATAATATGGGTTCTAACTTTATCGCTTTTGTACATAACAGCAAAGAAGAAGGACAGGTGAATGAATGATGACGGAACAAGCAACAGGTACGATGAAACAGTTCACGATGAACGTCTTAAACGGTCTCAGCATGGCGATTCTGATCGCCCTCATCCCGAGCGCTTTGCTCGGTGAATTAACGAAAGCCATACTTCCGTATTTTCCGTCTCTTCAATTCATATTGGATGCGACGACAATTGCGATGCGGCTTCTGCCAGCCATTATCGGGCTAGCGGTCGCCATGCAGTTCGGACGATCGATTCTCGAAGCTGGGACCATTGCGATTGCGACGTATGTCGGTAGCGGTGCCGTCCGAATCGACGAAGGGGCTTTTGTGATGACCGGCATCGGGGACGTGATCACAGCTGGTGTTACCGCTGCAATCGCTACACTTCTTGTCATGAAACTCGCTCCCCACTTGAAAACGTATACGGTCATTGTTATGCCGATGACCATCATTGTCGTCGCAGGAGGCATCGGTACTTTCCTACTGACGTACATCTCCCAGATCACGACGTATATCGGTCTACTCATCATGACAATGACTGACCTGCAACCGGTCCTCATGGGAATTCTGATCGCCATGGCGTTCTCACTCATTATCGTCTCGCCGATCTCGACTGTCGGGATTGCGACAGCCATCAGCTTGTCCGGTGTCGCGGCTGGTGCGGCGAACCTCGGTGTCGTCGCTGCCGGATTCGGTCTCGCGATCGCCGGATGGCAGGCAAACGCGACCGGCACATCGATTGCCCACTTCCTCGGCTCTCCGAAGATTCAGATGGCGAACTTTGTCCGACGCCCCATCATGATGCTTCCCATTTTGGCAAATGCGGCGATTCTCGGTGCACTCGCAGGGATTCTAAAAATTGAAGGAACACCAATCAGCGCCGGGTTCGGCGTGTCAGGTCTCATCGGTCCGGTGAACGCCCTTCACCTCATGCCGGGTGGATTCGCTCTCTTCAACGTCCTGCTCGTCATCGTCTTGTTCGGACTGATTCCGGTCGCACTCGGAATCTTCTTCTACCGTGTATTTGAACGGACGACTCTCGTCGAATCCGATCATTACCGACTCGATTTCGAGTAAACAAAAAGCCGGCTTCTCCAATGGAGAAGCCGGCTTTGATTATCCTTGAATCATCGCTTCGTATTCTTCTGCAGACATGAGTTTGTCGAGGTCTGACTCTTCCGTCAACTCGACTTCAATCATCCATGCGTTTTCAAACGGTGACTCGTTGACGAGTTCTGGAGAATCCGCGAGGTCCTCGTTCACTGCCGTGATGCGACCAGATACCGGTGCATACAACTCAGAGACCGTCTTCACTGATTCGACTGAGCCGAATGGCTCGTCGAGCAAAATCGTACCATCGACTTCTGGGAGTTCGACAAACACGATGTCCCCTAGTTCGCTTTGTGCGAAATCCGTAATGCCGATGCGGGCTTTCGTTCCATTTACTTCTACCCACTCATGTTCTTTTGAATAACGTAAATTTGCTGGTACTTTGCTCATCCTAACTTCCCCCTCAAATAAATTAGACTCACATCTGTATTATAGCACTTAGCCCCAAACGTCCGTAAAGGACTTTTCTGAAAATCCGACGGTCGTTTTTTCACCATTTGTGACGATTGGTCGCTTCAAAAGCATACCATTGCTCGCCAATAGCTCGAGTTGTTCGTCTTCTGATAGATTCGGTAGCTTGTCTTTGATGCCTTCGTTCCGATAGACTTGCCCGCTCGTGTTAAAGAACTTTTTGAGTGGTAGACCTGATTGTTTCCACAGTTCGGCGAGTTCCTCTTTCGTCGGCGTCGATTCGACGATATGGATATATGTATACTCGATCCCTTGTTCCTTCAACCATTTTTCTGCCTTTTTACATGTACTGCATGGTGGATAGCCATATAGTGTCACCATCTGTTCATCACCTCTTTCCTCAATGTAGCACACCTAGAGAATTTAAATCACGTCTCAAGCAACCGTTCAATCTCTCGCTTCATTGTTGGGTTGACCACATAGCGTTCTTCGATAAAACGTAAGATAGTCGAGGCTGCGACGCCTGACTTGCCATATCCTAATACCCCGCCCAACAGGAAAGAAATCATCTTGGGCTGTCTCGACTCGACCCGGCGTGTCGGATTGAACGGGTCCCCTTGTTCACCGATTGCCTTCAAGACGTTCTGAACAGCTGCGACTTGGACGAGCTCGAATCCCGCGAGCGTTTCGCCACGACGTTCACGTAGCAAGCCGACGTATAGGTTCGTCAACGCCTCTTCATAATAATAAGCCGCTGTTTCACGGGTGATTTCGAGGCGTGGTGTCGCAAATACCTCGAGCGCCTCGTCCCGTCGCCAGACGACACGTCCTGGCGTATAGGCGATGGTCGCCATTTCATGCAGTTCAAAGACGGCGAACTCACCATAAATGCCATCATGGTACATGATCTTATGCCCGTCCTTCGTGTTTTGGAACTGATAATGAAGCGGTTCGATCTCGAGCCAGTCAAGTCGATCGATAAAGCGCGCCTTCTGCCCATCCTCGACAATCAAAAAGAAATCGAGGTCCGAATACTCATCCAACCGCTCCGTCTCTTGTCCAATCGACCCCAATGCGAGCAGCATGAGCGTCCCGTCCCGTTCGGCTACGGACCGTCCAATGCGTTCCATCCGGTCGAGTAATACATCTCGTTTTGTCATCATCTCTCCCCCTCGTCTCTATTGTACGTGGCAGAGCTCAAAAAAAGAAAGGATCGACCGCGTCCAGTCCACCCTTTCTGTTAATTTGATTAGACGATAAACTTGTTCGCTTTGATGAGGCTCGCTGCGACTTCGCGCTTCGTGCCGATCACGTTGATTGGCTGGTAGCGGCTGAATTTCTTCATTGCCGAGAGAAGCATACGTTGCTCGTCGCCAGACGCCGCTGCGTACAACACTTCTTTCGCCATGAGTTCGACTTGCTTGAACACTTGCTCCGCAAAGATTTCAGTGTAGCGGACTTTGAGCGTGTTCTTCTCTTCGCCTGAACGGGCAATCGCTTTGTCCGTACGAGCGATGGCTGCTTCAAGCGCATAGATGGCACTGATCATGTCTGCAATCTTCGCCAAGATTTCTTGTTCGTTTTGAAGGTCTTGTTGATACTTCTGTACAGCTGTACCCGCGACCATCAAGTTGATTTTCTTCATGTTCGAAAGGAGCATCTTCTCGCGAGCGAGTGGTGAGCCATCCAATTCTTGTGGCATGTAGCTCATCAGCTCTTTTTGAAGTTTTTGCGCTTCTGCGAGGAGCGGCAATTCACCTTTCATCGCTTTCTTGAGGAGCGTACCTGGGACGATCAAACGGTTGATCTCGTTCGTTCCTTCGAAGATACGGTTGATCCGTGAGTCACGGTAGAGGTTCTCGACTTCATACTCTGCCATGAATCCGTATCCACCGTGAATTTGAACGGCTTCATCAACGACATAGTCGAACGTCTCAGAAGCGAAGACTTTGTTGAGTGAGCATTCGATCGCATATTCTGCGATCGCTTGTGCGACTTTCGATCCGTCGCGCATGTTCTCATCACCGAGTGCGTCCAAGCTATCCTGGAACAAACCACCTGTACGATAGACTGAACTTTCCATCGCATAGATGTTCGCTGCCATCGTCGCCAATTTCTCTTGGATGAGTGGGAATTGGCTGATCGGTGTCTTGAACTGTTTACGCTCGTTCGCATATTGAACCGAGAGGTCGAATGCACGTTTTGAAGAACCGACTGCTCCGACTGCGAGTTTGTAACGACCGACGTTCAAGATGTTGAAGGCGATGACGTGACCTTTTCCAACTTCACCGAGAAGGTTGTCGACTGGTACTTCGACATCTTCAAGGATGAGCGTACGTGTCGACGATCCCTTGATTCCCATCTTCTGCTCTTCTGCGCCCGTTGAGACTCCTTTGAAGTCACGCTCGACGATGAAGGCACTGAACTTGTCGCCATCGATTTTCGCATAGACGACGAACACGTTCGCGAAGCCGGCGTTTGTGATCCATTGTTTCTCACCGTTCAAGACGTAGTGCGTGCCCGCCTCATTCAAGACAGCTGTCGTTTTCGCACCGAGGGCGTCAGACCCTGAGCCTGGCTCAGTGAGCGCGTAAGCCGCGATCCATTCGCCTGTCGCGAGTTTTGGCAAGTACTTGTGCTTTTGCTCTTCTGATCCGAAGAAGACGATCGGGAGCGTCCCGATCCCCACGTGTGCGCCGTAGCTGAGTGCGAACGAACGTGCTTTCGCGAAGCGCTCCGTGATGATTGAAGATGAGATTTTATCGAGTTGGTAACCGCCGTACTCTTCAGGAACGTCTGCTCCGAGAAGACCGAGCTCGCCCGCTTCTTTCAACAATTCGACAGAGAGGTCGAACTCGTGTTTCTCGATGCGCTCGAGGACTGGCATGACGCGGTCATCGACAAATCCAGCCGTCGTGTCACCAATCATCTTATGCTCATCTGAGAAATCCTCTGGTGTGAAGAGACGCTCCGCGTCGAGTGCGTCAATGACAAAGCTACCGCCTTTAATCAATTCATGTTCTGTACGTTCCATATCCGATTCCCCCTTAAAGTAATTCGAAGACACCAGCCGCGCCCATTCCGCCGCCGATACACATCGTGACAACCCCATACTTCTCATTGCGTCGTTTCATCTCATGCAAGATCGAGACTGAAAGTTTTGCTCCCGTACATCCAAGTGGGTGACCGAGGGCGATAGCGCCGCCGTTCACGTTCACTTTCGATGGATCGATTCCGAGTTCACGGATGACACCGAGTGACTGGCTCGCGAACGCTTCGTTCAACTCGAACAATCCGACTTCTTCTAATTTCACGCCAGCCATCTCGAGTGCTTTCGGAATGGCGACGACTGGACCGATTCCCATCACTTCTGGACGGACACCGCCGACGGCGAACGAGAGGAACTTGGCCATCGGTTGCAATCCTTGACGTTCTGCTTCTTCACGGTCCATGACGAGGACAGCTGCTGCTCCGTCTGATACTTGTGAAGCGTTACCTGCTGTGACTGACCCTTTGATTTTGAAGGCCGGGCGGAGTTTTCCGAGTGCTTCGATCGTCGAATCGGCACGGACACCTTCGTCATGCTTCACGACTTTCTCCACTTCCGCGACTTTACCGTCTTCACCGAGTACGTGCTCGATGACCGTCACAGGAACGATTTCTTCTTGGAACTTGCCACCTGCGATAGCCGCTGCCGCCTTTTGGTGACTGTTGATGGCGAACGCATCTTGGTCTTCGCGCGAGATGTTATATTCGGCTGCAACACGTTCTGCCGTATGCCCCATACTCATGTAGTACTCTGGTGCCGTCTCCATGATGTGTGGGTTTGGACGGATGACGTGACCACCCATCGGCACTTGGCTCATCGATTCCATACCGCCGGCGATGATTGCCGTCGCTTGACCGATCATGATTTTGGCCGCCGCGTCCGCGATGGCTTGAAGGCCTGACGAGCAGTAGCGGTTGATGGTGATCGCTGGAACTTCGTGTGACAGTCCCCCCCGGACCGCCGCATAGCGAGCGATGTTCATCCCTTGCTCCGCTTCTGGCATCGCACAACCCATGATGACGTCATCAATCGGGCCTTTATATCCTGAACGCTCAAGCGTTGCCTTGATGGCATATCCCGCGAGCTCGTCCGAACGAACGTTACGGAACGATCCGCGTTTTGCTTTTCCGACCGGCGTCCGTGCGCCGGCTACGATGACTGCTTCCCTCATCTGTATTGTCCCCCTTTATCAGTTCCGTAGTGGTTTGCCTTTCACGAGCATGTGTTGCATCCGTTGTTGTGACTTCGGCTCCCCGATGAGGCTTAAGAAAGCTTCGCGCTCGATGTCGAGGAAGTACTGCTCATCGACGAGCGTACCGTATGCCAAGTCGCCACCACTGATGACGTGTGCGAGTTTCTTCGCAATTTTCAAATCGTGCTCTGAAATATAACCACCGTAGAACATTTCGTACGCCGCGAGTTCGAGCGTCGCTTTACCCGTTTGACCGACGACCGGTAACTTCTCACGAACCGGTGCCGTGTACCCGTCAGCCAGTTCAAGGACCGTTTGTTTCGCATCGAACGTCAAGTGGTCGCGGTTCATCGAGATGCCGTCGACCGCACGATGGTAACCGAGTGTTTTCGCATCAAATGCCGACTTCGATACTTTCGCCATCGCGATGTTCTCGAACGTCTGTTGCGCAGCCTTCTCGATGTTTTGCATCGATTTTGGTGTCTGCTCAAGGAGTCGACGGTACGTGTTGACGTTTCCACCCCCACCAGGAATGAGGCCGACACCGACTTCGACAAGACCCATGTATGTCTCAAGTGCGGCTTGCATACGGGCTGCCGGTAAGCTGATTTCCGTTCCACCACCGAGCGTCATACCGTACGGTGCAGCAACGACCGGACGACTTGAATAACGAATCTTTTGAACGACTTGTTGGAACTTGTTGATGATCCAATCGAGTTCGAACCAGTTCTCGTCTTCGGCTTCCATGAGCATCATCGCAAGGTTCGCACCGACACAGAAGTTCTTGCCGTCATTGGCAAGGACCATTCCTTTGAAGTCTTGCTCGACACGATCGATCGACTGTTCGATCATCTGCATGATGTCGACACCGATCGCGTTGTTTGGTGATGTGAATTCGAGTGCGACCACGTCATCACCGATATCGACGAGGCGTGCGCCACCATTTTCTAAAATGATGCCGTTTGATTTTGCGAGCGGCTTAAGTTTCAATTCTTTCGGATTGACGGTCTTCTCGACATACGTCTTCGACGCTTTATCGTAATACTGGTCTCCCTTGTAGAATGACGTATTGCCTGCAGCAAGCATCTCATCGATCCATGCCGGGACGTCATAGCCTTCCGCTTTCATACGCTCGACTGATTTCTCAACACCGAGGGCATCCCACATCTCGAACGGTCCAAACTTCCAACCGAAGCCCCACTTCATCGCATCGTCAATCGCAACGATCGTATCGGCGATTTCACCAGTGAGACGTGCCGAGTAAGCGAGCGTCTTCGCCGTGATTGGCCAGAGCAATTGGCCGACGCGACTTTTGTTCAAGATGGCACCTTTCAATTTTGCTTTCGAGCCAGGAAGTGACTTGATTTGATCGAGCTCAGGACCTGTAATCGCTTTCAATTGTTCGTATTCGAACGTCTGAAGATTCAACTCCTGGATGACCTTGCCTTCTTTCTTATAGAAGCCTTGACCAGCCTTTTGTCCGATCCAACCTTTTTCAACGAGTTGCTTCATTTCTGTCGGAACGTCGAACGTGTCCTTCTCTTCCCCTGATTCGAGTGTCTCGTAGACGTTCCCCGCCACGTGGACGAATGTGTCGATTCCGACGACGTCGAGTGTGCGGAAGGTCGCTGATTTTGGACGACCGATGAGTGGACCTGTGATCGAGTCCATCTCTCCGATTGAAGCGTTTTGCTTGAGCATCTCTTCAAACGTGACGAGAAGACCATACGTCCCAATCCGGTTCCCGATGAAGTTCGGTGTGTCTTTTGCTTCGACGACACCTTTGCCGAGACGATCTTCAGCGAAACGTGACATGAAGTCGATGACCGGACGGGCTGTCTTCTCCGTCGGAATGAGTTCGAGCAACTTCAAGTAACGCGGTGGGTTGAAGAAGTGCGTGCCGAGGAAGCGTGATTTCAATCCTTCCGGAAGGGCACTTGCCATCGCTTCGATTGAGATCCCTGACGTGTTCGAGCTGAGAATCGCGTCTTCACGGATGTAAGGTGCAATCTTCTCGAAGAGTTGTTGCTTCACGTCGAGACGTTCGACGACGACTTCGATGACCCAATCCGCTTCTTTCAAACGCTCTAAGTCATCTTCTAAGTTCCCGACTTCGATGAAGTTGAGATGTTCCGCTGTCGCGAGTGGTGCTGGATTTTGTTTCAATAGCTTTTGACGGTTTTCTGAGGCGATGCGATTGCGTACTTCCGGCGACTCGAGCGTCAACCCTATCGCTTCCTCTTTGGCTGTCAATTCACGTGGTACGATGTCGAGCATGAGCGAACGAATCCCCGCGTTCGCCAAGTGAGCCGCAATCCCCGCCCCCATTACTCCTGAACCGATGACGACCGCAAAACGAATTGAGTTCGTCAAACGGAGGTCGGTTGATTGTTCGATGTGACTCGTCATAGTGTTCCCCCCTAAAATGAGAATGAATAGTGATTCATTTCACGCGTAAAAAAAATCGCAATCACCATCGTGTTTACTCTTCTATCATAAATGAATGAACATTCATTCGCAAGCGTTCATTTTTCAATTTCATTCCATTTTTTGAATGAACGATTAGTTTTTAATGTGTGTGGTATAGACAACAAGAGTCAAATTTAGAAAGGGGAATGTATACATGCATGATAATCGTTTAAACACTGTCGGTAGCCGAAAGGACTTTGAGTCGTTTAAGAAGAAAGCCCAAGAACAGTCGCACCAACCGGGAATCGATTCGAAGATGGAACCTTTCCCGATCTATGAACGGGAAGACTATAAAGGAAGTGACAAGTTAAAAGACAAAATCGCGATCATCACCGGTGGGGATTCCGGGATCGGAAAGTCGGTCGCCATCTTCTTCGCCCATGAAGGTGCGAACTCCGTCATCGTCTATAAAGACCAAAACGAACTCGAGGACGCGGAAGCGACGAAAGAACGGATTGAGGACTTAGGTCAAGCCTGTCTCTTGCTTCAAGGCGACCTCGGCGAATCTTCTTTCTGTCAACGAGTCGTTGAAGAGACGCTCGAGACGTTCGGTCGAATTGACATCCTCGTCAATAACGCTGCCGAACAACATCCGCAGGAATCGCTTCTCGACATCTCGGACGATCAACTCGAGAAGACGTTCCGCACGAATATCTTCAGCATGTTCTACTTAACGAAAGCAGCGCTCCCCTACTTAAAAGAAGGAGCGAGCATCATCAATACGACCTCGATCACAGCCTATGAAGGAAACGACCAATTGATTGACTATGCGTCGACGAAAGGTGCCATCACGGCATTCACCCGCTCGCTCGCCAAAAACTTGGCGGACAAGAAGATTCGCGTCAACGGGGTCGCCCCGGGACCGATTTGGACACCGCTCATCCCTTCAACGTTTGACGCGGAGAAGGTGAAATCGTTCGGCGATTCAGCAGAGATGAAACGACCGGGGCAACCGGCCGAACTCGCACCGGCGTATGTCTATCTCGCAAGCGATGATTCGACATACGTCAGTGGTCAAGTCATCCACGTAAATGGTGGAACCGTGATTAATGGATAATTGATCGAAGACTCAGTTCGTAGCTGAGTCTTCTTTTTGTGCAGTGCATCCAGAAGAACATCAGGAACTTTTCTTTTGGCTGTCCGATCAAATCGGTCCAGATTTTTGGGTAAGTGAGGACGAGAACAAGAAATCGTAACACCTCCGCTACATAGAAGACCGAACGCATCGACGTTATCCATACATCAAAAAGCACGAACATCCTCGACGGATGTTCGTGCTCATTTTATTTCTTCACCATTCCCTTTAACACGAACGCCACGTTTGCCGGGCGCTCTGCGAGACGGCGCATGAAGTAACCGTACCAGTCACGACCGTATGGCACGTAGACACGGACTTTGTATCCTTGGCGCACGAGCTCGAGTTGACGCTCGACACGGATCCCGTATAACATCTGGAACTCGAACTGGTCGAGTGGAATGTTGTTCTCTTTGACGTGCTCGATGATGGCGTCAATCATATGGTCATCGTGTGTCGCGATGGATGCGTAGTTCCCGTTCGCAAGATGGAGTTTGACGAGCTTCACGTAGTTATGGTCCACGTCCTCTTTTTCAGGGAACGCGACCGTCGCCGGCTCTTTATATGCCCCTTTGACGATGCGGAGGTTCGGCTTGAGCGGCGCAAGATGATTGATGTCATCTTCCGAGCGGTACAAGTACGACTGGATGACCGTTCCAAGACCGTCAAATTCAGACTTCAGCTTTTTAAACAATTCGAGCGTCTTTTCACAACGCTGCTCATCTTCCATATCGATGGCCACAAAGACCCCGACTCGTTGTGCGACCGTCAAAATTTGACGCATGTTGTCTTCAATCAACTCGTCCGAGATATCGAATCCGAGTGATGTCAGCTTGAGTGACATATAGGCGTCTAATTGCTCTTCTGCCATAATTTCAATCGCACGCATGATCTCGTCGCGATTCGTATTCGCCTCTTCGACCGTCTTAATAAATTCCCCGAGATGATCGACCGTGACCGACAACCCTTTCGCATTCAATTCGCGAATCGTCGGGACAGAAGCCTTAAAGTCTTCCCCTGCTACAAAGCGTGATGCACCAAATCGTAGGCCATATTTCTTTGCCAAACTGTTGAGTGTTTTGTTTTGTGACATGTAGATAAATCCATCGCGCAACACTTTTTCCATCTGATTTTCCCCCTTACTTTTACACCCATCTATCTCTATGATGATGTCTGCAATTATTATGACACACAAACGTCATTTCGTCTGTATTTTTGTAACCGTTTGCAGCACTTTCTTCCCAACTTTTCAAAAAAGACAGGCGCCCCGTAGGACGGCTGTCTTATAGGCTTGTCGAAGGTGCGACATAGAGTAAAATACTGAGGAAGATGAACACGCTTCCCGCTAGGACGAACAGATGCCAAATGGCATGGTTGAACGGCAGTTTTTGCCATACATAAAACACGATGCCGACCGAATAGGCGATCCCCCCTGCGAGGAGAAGCATGAACCCTTGATGACCGAGTGATTCATATAACGGACGTATGGCGATGATGCAGATCCAACCGAGTGCGAGGTAAGTCACATTGGACACCCACATGTACTTGCCGGTCGAAAACAGTTTCCACACGATTCCGAGAATCGCAACACCCCAAACAATTCCGAATAGCGTCCAACCGAGCGTCCCGTGAAGGGTCACGAGCGCAAACGGTGTATAACTTCCGGCGATGAGTAAGTAAATCCCCGCATGGTCGAACACTTGCAGCACCCGTTTCGCCCGTGGATGCGGGATGGCGTGCATGAGTGTCGAGAAGAGATAAAGTAAAATCATCGATGCCCCGAATACACTGACCGCGGTGACGTTCCACGTGCTCCCACTCTCTGTGGCGCTCATGACGAGCAAGACGAGGGCGACGATGCTGAAGATGACTCCTAAGCCGTGCGTGATCGCGCTCGCAATTTCTTCCCCGAGCGTGTCGGCATGGAGCATCTCTTTGAGTTGTTCTTGTTTCATGTGCTCCCACCTTCCGTAACTGTTCCTTCTAGTATGGACATTTCCCAATGTTAACGCAATCAAAAACACGGGCTACCGATTAGCCCGTGTCGAGATTATGCGACTTCTTTCACCGGAACGTCACATTCCATTTGTGCTGCCCGCATCGCGCGTGCCCGTTTGTGGAACAAGACGAGAAGCGTCAACGTTCCGAGCGTCGAGATGACGTACGGAAGAACTCCGTCCAGCTTGAAGCCGATCGGCGCCGTCAAAATGTAGAACCAGACTGCATACAACATGAACGTCCCCGGAAGGAGCGCGATGTAGTGGTTTTTCCCTTTAATGTAGAGGTACATCGCCCCGACGAACAGTGCGATGACCGCCGTCGTCTGGTTCGCCCAGTTGAAGTATTGCCAAAGCATTTGGAAGTCCATGTTCGTGAGCACGTATGAGATCGCGAAGAGTGGAAGCGCGATCCAAAGACGCGACGAGAACTTTTTCTGTGCGATTGACATGTAGTCTGCGATAATCATCCGTGCGCTACGGAATGCCGTGTCGCCTGACGTGATCGGTAAGACGATGACTCCGAGAATCGCGAGTGTCCCGCCGATGCTGCCGAGCATGAGTGTCGCCACTTCTTGCACGACGAGTGCCGGAGTGCCCGCACTGATGAGTCCAAGTAATTCACCCGGCTCAAAGATGGCCATCGCCGCTCCAGCCCAAATCATCGCGATGACCGCTTCGGCGATCATCATGCCGTAGAAGATTTCACGGCCGTTGCTTTCTTTCATCGTCGTCCGCGAGATGATCGGCGACTGTGTCGCATGGAAACCAGAGAGCGCCCCACATGAGATGGTAAAGAAGAGGAGCGGCCAGATCGGCAAGCCGTCCGGATGCATGTTCGTCAATGTCATCTCTGGAATCTTGTATCCTTGAGCGAACAAACTGACCGCGATCCCGATGGCACTGATGACGAGTAGTGCCCCGAAGAACGGGTAGATGCGTCCGATGATCTTATCGACCGGGAGAAGCGTCGCCAAGATGTAGTAAGCGAACACAGCGAAGATGACGATGGTGAGCGTCGTTGCATTCCCATCGAACAAGTTGTTGATCATGTTACTCGGAGACGTGACGAACACCGTCCCGACAAGAAGTAAAAGTAAAAGTGCAAATCCATTGACGATATGGCGAAGTGAACGTCCGAGAAACTTCTCCGCTAGTTGTGGCAAGTGTGCCCCGTTATTTCGAAGGGAAATCATTCCTGTCAAATAGTCATGAACCGCACCGGCAAAGATCGATCCGAACACGATCCAAAGGAAGGCGACCGGTCCGTAGAGCGCCCCCATGATCGGTCCAAAGATTGGTCCGACACCGGCGATGTTGAGCAATTGAATCATCGAGTTCCGTTTTTTGCCCATCGGCACGTAGTCGATGCCGTCCTGAGACGCATAGGCGGGCGTCGTCCGCTCTTCCTTGATGCCGAACGTCTTCTCAACGTAACGACCGTATACCAAATACCCGACCAAAAGTAGTGCGAGTGCGACGAAGAATGTAATCATCTGTCAGTCCCCTTTTCCGTACATATGTAGCCGAAACCCCATCAGCTCTTCGGTTTACACGTGTCATGTAACCGATTACATGTTTGATTATACATAAGAGTTAATGATAATGTAAGGGCTTTCATTCACATTTTAGACACTTTTATTCGACAAAAAACGACGCCCGAATTGGACGCCGTTCCGTACTTATTTCAAGTTGAGAGTCGATTGTTTTGCACCAGAACCGTTCGATCCGCTTGCGATGACTTTGTAAGTCCCTTTCGTAAGGCCTTTTTTGAACGTGAACGTGTACGTTCCTGTCCAGCTCGCCTGTACTTTGGCGACTTGCTTGCCTTTCGCGTCTTTCAAGACGACCGTCGCACCCGGTGTTGTTTTCCCGATCAAGGCGCGTGTGCCTGCCTTCACACCTTTCGTCGTCTTCGGTGTCACGATTGATCCATTTTTTAACTCGAACGATGTTGTCTTGACTACTTTTCCTGATACATCTTTCGCTTCGATTTCATATTTTGCTGCAAAGAATCCTGTACTTCTCTTGAATGTGAAGTTCCCATTCTCGTCAGCTTTCGCATAGTCTACTTTTTTCCCGTCTCGTTTAAGGACGAGCGTAGCCCCTTCCGTCGTTTTTCCAGTCAACACGGTTGTATTCGTGTACGTCAAACGTTTCGAGATAGCTGGCGTTCCGACAAAACCTGCACCGACGACTTTCGTTTCCGTCATCGTCTTCCCATTCAATTCGCTTTCAATCGTCAATGACTGACGGAGTTTGAGCGGTTTGACCGTCAAACGGTACATGCCTTCTGCATCGGCTGTCGTTGTCGCGAGAACCGTTTTGCCATCTTTTAATGTCACGTTTGCAGATGGAGCCGTCTTCCCAGTCACGACTTTTGCACCCGGTTTGATGACATCGACCGCGAGCGTCAAGTCAGTTGGCGCCACTTCGAGCTCTGCCGTATAGGTCCGGAAGAGGCGACCTGCCGCATCCTCACGCGTCGCGTCCGTCGCTTCGATACCTTCGTAAAGGTTCAAGTACTGCTTACCCGCATCCGCTGTTTCAAATGTCACCGAACGTTTCGCATCCGCGACAATCTTCCAGTTGTTGTCGGCTTTGTAGTCTAAGTTACTGCCACTCGACACAATATAGTCCGAGATGACGTTACGTGTCTCATACGCTGAGCGATAGACGATGTTCTTCCCGCCACCGAGACCTGGGAACGATGAAGAACCCGCGCGATAGTTATTCGTCGCGACCAAGAATTCTTGGTCCATTTTGATCGGTTGTCCGTTGTACTCGACGTTCTTCACGCGGTTCGCGTTCGCATTGACGAGCTTCCCGCCGACATCGAACATCGCAGGACCCGTGACATCGATCTCATACGTCAAACCGTCGAGAATATCGAAGTTGTAGCTACGGAATTGAAGGTTGAGTAAGTTTTCGCCATCTTCTTCGATTTGGTCAAACGCACCCGCTGACATCTCGAGCCAATCCATGACATCTTTTCCTGTCACTTTGACGACTTCGAGCGTGTTCGGATACACGTAAAGGTCCGCGACGTTTTTCAAAGCAATTTGCCCTTTCGGGATATTCGTATAGTAGCTCGCATCTGTCAATTCACGACCACCCGCTTTGAACGGTGCGCCTGCTGACAAGAGTGGTAACTCTTTATAAGCAGAAAGTTCTGGGTTCGTCTCGAGTTCTTTCTCGACATACCACTTCTGTGCGTTCGTCACGAACTGAACCGATGCGTCGTCACGGACCAGTGCGAAGTAGCTTTGGATGTCATCTTGAATCTCACCGACCGGTTGGTTGATATAGTCGATTGTCGCCAAGTGGTCGTCTTCGATCAACGCTTGAATCGTCGGGTCGACCGCCGTATCAGCCGTCACCGTATCGAGTGCTGCTGACGCATCAACGATTTGCCATTTCCCATCCACGAGTTCAAGTTCAAAGTCGATGACGCCGAGGTCCTTCCCTTGGTTGTTCGCCATGACGACCGGTTTGCCATTGATTGTCCCCTTCGTCATATCGACGTTCGGGAACGAAGCGAACATGCCTTTCGCATCCGGGAAGCGACCGTGTTGGTGTCCCGTCATGACCATGTCGAGCCCGTCAATTTTCGTGAGTGCGTAACCGACGTTCTCTTCGCTGTCGAGTTGCTCATCCGCGAGCGCTGCACTGTCACCAATCCCTGAGTGCGCGAGGGCGACGACGACGTCCGCTCCCTGGCCTTTTAATTTTTGTACTGCTTCACGTGCGGACGGGATGATATCCTCTGCCGTCACACGACCTTGAAGGTTCCCCGAATCCCATGACATGATTTTCGGAGGGACGACTCCGAATACGCCGACTTTGATCGTATGTGTTTCCCCATCCAGGTCTGTGACCGTTCGTTCGATGATTTGGACCTCTTGTCCATCCACGTTGAACTTCGAGACGATCGGGTTGCCTTCTAAATCTTTGACGTTCGAGTTGACGAAACGCAGTTTCCCTTTCGACCCCTCCATCGCGTTGTATAAGAATTCGAGACCAAAGTTGAATTCATGGTTCCCGAGTGTGACGGCATCGTAGTTCAATGCCGCCATCGCCTTGTACATCGGATGTTCGAACGCTTCATTTTTTCCAGCTTGGCTCTCACGGACGTAATCGCCGAACGGTGTCCCCTGAATCGTATCCCCGTTATCGAACAAGAATGTGTTCGTTTCCCCAGCGGCTGTACGATGTTCATTGATGAGTGTCGCGACTTTCGTCAATCCGATCGTGTTATCGACCTTGTCTTGGAAGTAGTCGTAGTTCGTGATGTTCGTATGTAGGTCTGTCGTCTCTAAGAAACGGAGCTTGACGATATCCTCGTCCACTTCTGCCAAGACGTTCGGTGCCTGTAGCGGCAAAACGGTTGGTAACACGAGCGCGGTCGCGATCGACCATTTCAATGCGGTTTTCATGTGATTGTCCCCTTTTTCTGGTTGATAATTGTCTAACCATATTCAATATAACACCAGCCGCCTTTCCCTCCTATTAAATTTTTGTATAAAAACAGACCTAATTTCCTTTACAAAAATTAGGTCTATCATCCTATTATTGTTTGATACGAACAGTAAACGGTCCATCTCCGTCAATTTCTTCAAATGTGACTGATACCGGGTACGCATGTTTCCCGTAGACCGACTCTTCGAGACGAATCATCGTGAAGCCGACCACGTCCTCCCCACTCACGAGTTCAAGCGGGAGTTTCTCAACGTTCAAGTGACGGTCGTAGCCGTTGCGAAGGAGAATCGTCGCCGTGACGTCCGTCTCTTCCTTCTCCACCGACACGAGCATCAAGTTGAACTCGTTCTCTCCGACTGGCGGTGTCGAGATGTTCGTCCGCATGAGCTGTTGCCATGCAACCTTCGAGAACTTCGCTTCTTCTTCCGATGACACGGGCTGAAGCGGGTCAATCGGGTTCATTTGGAAGACGAGTCGGAGCGAGTCGTAGGATTCTATTTCTCCGAACATCTCATCTAAGAAGAAGTCCAAGTAGACCGGTTTGCTCGTCCACGCCTCAAAGCTCGGCAGTTCAGAACGTCCGAGGACTTTCCGACCGATCGGGACGTTATTTGCGTCCAACAAGAGGACCGGCAATTCGTTGATCTCGAACGAGCTCGGAAGCGTGTTGCGGAACAACGCCACGATCGACAAGTCATGCCCGAGCGATTCGGCATTCAACAACTCAATCGAGAGCTGATTGTCGAGAAGTGGCGGGAGTCGTTTCGCATGATAACGGAAGACGTACTCGTCCTCTTTCGGGATCCCCATCGCATCGTCGATCACGAGCGTCAATTGGCGCCCTTCCTCTTTATTTCCTGTCTCAATCTGTTTACGTTTACGAAATCCTAGCATTATACTTCCTCCTCTGCCATCTCGGCGAAGTAACGGTCGAGTTGGCATAGTTCCGTCGTGACATCCCGTGCGATATTGATATATGTCTGTTCGAAGATTTCGAGTCCTTCTTTTCCGAACTGACGGCTCGGGTCTTCCTGACCGTAGCTGCGAAGACCGATTCCTTCTTTCAATCCGCTCATCGTCGTCAAATGGTCCGTCCATTTCATGTCGACGGCACGGAGAAGCGATTCTTTCGCGAAGAGGACGATGTCATCCTGTTCGAGGCGTGACGCCGTCGTAGCGATGATCGTCTCCATCCAGTCGTTTAAAGCATCCTTCAGTTCACGTGTATCGGCGATGTCATTCGCCCATGTCGGCTCCTGCATCGTCAAGTAGCGCAAGTCTTCTTTCAACTCATCGATTGGCCATTCCTCAGGTACGAGTTCATCCGATACATGCATGTCGATGCTATTCTCGAGGGCGAGACGCATCATGCCGAGGACGTTTTTCGTGATGGCGTCCGCATCGGCGTTGACGGCCTGGTTACGAATCGTATAGATGATATTCCGTTGTTCGTTCAAGACGTCATCGAGTTTGAACAAGTAGTCTCGAATCGAGACACCGAGTCCTTCGATCGTCGTCTGCGCATATTCGATGATCTCGATCGCATCTTTCGACGAGACCTCACCTGTCGCACTCGGCTTCAACTTCTTCTCCACGCGTTCTAGTTTCTGCGCCGCATAACGTTTCACGATCTCATCTTCGAGCGAGACGAAGAACTCGGTCGCACCCGGGTCGCCTTGACGTCCCGAACGACCGCGGAGCTGGTTGTCGACACGTTTTGACTCATGCCGCTCCGTTCCGATGACGAAGAGACCGCCCGCTTCCTTCGCTTTTGCGTCGAGCGTGATGTCCGTTCCACGTCCGGCCATGTTCGTTGCAATCGTCACTTTGCCGAATTGACCGGCGTCCGCGATGATATCCGCTTCCTGAGCGACCGTCTTCGCGTTCAACACGTCATGCTCGATCCGCTTCTTCTTCAAATGCTTGCTGATGGCTTCCGATTGTGCGATCGAGGTCGTCCCGATCAAGATCGGTCGTCCCGTCGTATGCAGTTCCGCTACTTTCTCAGTGACCGCCGCATACTTTTGCTCGGTCGTCATGAAGATGCGGTCCGGATGGTCGACACGTTGACGTTCGCGGTTCGTCGGCACTTGGACGACGTCCATGTTGTACGTCTTCAAGAACTCTTGGCGCGACGTCTGGGCCGTCCCCGTCATCCCCCCAACGAGCGGATACATGCGGAAATAGTGCTGAATCGTAATCTCCGCCGTCGTCTTGTTCTCTTCGGTGATGGTGACGCCTTCTTTCGCCTCGAGCGCCTGATGCAACCCTTCCGACAGGCTTCGTCCTTCCATGATGCGTCCTGTGAACAAGTCGATGAGTTCAATCTTGTCTTCTCGGACGATATAGTCGACGTCAAGCTCAAACAAGACGTTCGCACGGAGCGCCTGGACGAGATAGTGATAGAGCACCTGGTGTGAGGCGCTGAACAGGTTATCGATGGCGAACAGCTCTTCAATCTTGACAATCCCTGCTTCCGTGAACGTCGCAGATTTCGACTCGAGGTCGACCTCGTAGTCGGTCTCCTCGAACTCAGAAATGATCTGTTGTGCCAACTGTTTCAACCGGATATGTGACCGGTCCTTCTGCGCGATGATGAGCGGCGTCTTCGCCTCATCGATCAAGATGCTGTCGACTTCATCGACGATGGCGAAATGGAACGGACGTTGGACCCGTTCTTCCGGCTTATGGACAAGGTTGTCACGCAAGTAGTCAAACCCGAACTCTGTCCCGACCCCATACGTGATATCTGCCTGATATGCGGAACGCTTCTCGTCCGCTTCGATGTCTGGTACGTTCAAACCGACCGTCAACCCGAGGAAGTCATGGATCTTCCCGATTTGTTCCGCGTCACGTCTCGCCAAATAATCGTTGACCGTGATGACGTGGACGCCTTTTCCTTCGAGCGCCTTGACGTAACTCGGCAAAGCGGCGACGAGCGTCTTCCCTTCCCCCGTCGGCATCTCCGAGATGTTCCCTTCGAGGAGGGCGAACCCACCGATGAGCTGGACGTCATAGTGACGCATTCCGAGCACACGGACTGACGCTTCGCGGACGAGAGCGAACCCTTCTTCCGCGATGTCGTCCACTTTCTTTCCATCCAAGAGACGTGCTTTGAGCGTCTCCGTATATGTACGCATCTCGTCATCCGAGAGGGCTTTCATCGTTGTCTCTAATTCATTAATACGCGCGACCCGTCGTTCGTACGCTTTCAAACGCCGGCTTTGATCATTCGTTAACTGTTTTACAAATTGGATCACACTAATAGCCTCCATCTTTCTATCAATTCATCACTTACATACCCGTCTATTATAACGAAAATCGAACCAATTCGGAGACTTTTTTACGAAAACTTCCTAAAAGTTGGTTTTTTGACACGTGAAAACCTATAAATTTTGGTTAATTTTCAAAAAGTATTTGTAAAAATATTTTCAATTCACTATTTGAGATGACGTGAGACCGTGTTACGATGAAAAAAACAGAACATTTGTTCGTAAAAAGGAGTGGTGACGATGCGCAGACGAATCTTTTGTATCGACAGCGTCTCGTTCTATGCCAGTTGCGAGTGTGCCGCGCGCAACAAAAATCCTTACAAGACAAAGCTCGTCGTCCTCTCGAACCTCCAGGACAGCGGGGCACTCGTCCTCGCGGCGACCCCGAAGATGAAGCAGCTCGGAATCAAGACCGGGTCACGTCGCTTCCACATCGACCGCCTTCCGTGGCACGAACGACGGGACGTTTTGTATGCCGAGGCGCGGATGAGTCATTATTTGAACGTTTCCATTCAAATCATCCACATCCTGCATCAGTTCGCCCCACCCGAGGCGATTCGCGTCTATTCGATTGATGAGACGCTCGTCGACATGAGCGGGACAGAGCGGCTGTTCGGAAATGACGAGCACGTCGCCCACCTCATGCGTGCGACGATCTTTCGCTATACAGGCATTCCCGTCACCATCGGCATCGGACCGAACAACGTCCTCGCCAAGCTCGTCCTCGATTTGCATGCAAAAAAGGAAGGTGTCGTCACGTGCCTTCTCCAGGACGTCGAACGGCTCATCCATCCGGCGCCGATCGAGAAGATGTGGGGCGTCGGGACGAAGATGGCGGTCCACCTGCAGCGGCTCGGCATCTGGACGATTGGGGACTTGGCCCGCTACCCACTCGAATCCCTTCATGAAAAGTTCGGTGTCATCGGTGCAGAACTTTGGCATCACGCCTGGGGCATCGACGAGTCGCCAACCATCCTGCCGGCGAGCTCCTTGTTCGGTGCGAAACGGATGCGACCGAAGTCGATCGGACACGGCATCACCCTCATGAAAGACTACACGACGTATTCCGCAATCCGGCTCGTCTTACAAGCGATCGCGGTCGAAGTCGGCATGCGAACCAGGCAAGCGGGACTCGTCGGAGGGACGATCCATCTCGGGGTGCGCTATACGCGGACGAGCGACCGGGCTGGCTTCAGTAAACAAAAGAAGCTCCCCCGCTTCACAGCGGACGAGCAAGAGTTTCTCCCGATCTTATTGCAGCTATTTTTAGACGGCTGGGAAGAGACGGAGGCCGTCCGTTACGTCTCGGTCGCTCTCGGCAAGCTCGAGCCACGGAGCGATCACGTCCAGTTATCGTTCTTCGAAGACGAATGGGCGAAAGCGAAACGGCTCGACTTCCTCGATTTGATTGACGGCCTGAACGTCCGGTTCGGTCGCGGCACGATCCGACCGGCGTCGAGCCTACTAAAAGACAGTCCGCTCCGGACGCGCCAACGTCTAATCGGCGGACATAAACAAGGAGGCGATTCCTCATGAGCAAGACCCGCTATCGTGACCGGGGTGAGTTAAAATGGATCCCATTTCTCATGCCCGAGCACGTCGCCCTACTGAAACGTTATTATGCCCAAATCCAAAAGATTGAGCTGCCCGACTTGGACGAACAGCTCCTCTACCTTTGGCAGACCGAGCTCGAACGGGCCATCCGTGAAGGCGACCAGGTCGAGGTGACCTTGTTCGTGGACGGCTTGATGAAAAGCATGCGCGGCTACGTCCATGCCATCTATTACGCCGAGCGCGAGGTCGAGCTGTTCGACGGCAAAGTGCGCCGCGTCCCGTTCGGCGACATCTTGTCCGTTCGTTAAGATGCCTCGATCGCTTCCTGGGTCGTCTCGAACGTCTCAATCCCGTCGAGTAGCCCATAGTGAGCAAGCGTCGCGCGGACCGATGGCGACAGATGCGCGAAGATGACATGCCGGTCGGCTGCTTTCAGCTCGGTGACGACACGACGCAACTCTTCGACCGCGGTCACATCGATGACCGGGCAGCGGTGAAAGTTGAAGATGAACACGTTCGGTTCCCGATGAATGTGATGGAGGACGTGCTCGAACAACTCGACTGCACCGAAGAAGAGCGGACCTTCGACACTGAAGACGATTTGGCCGTCTCGCGTGACGTACCGTTCTGTCCGTTCACGCACATCGATCGTATCGGCCATTCGTTTCGCGAAGAGCGCGAGCGCACAGATGACCCCGACCTCGACGGCGACGACCAAGTCGACAAATACCGTTAATAATAGCGTGACGAGTAAGACGAGCGACTCGGATGAACGATGACGCAACATCGCCATCACGTGATGACGTTCGGACATGTTCCAGGCGACCCGCATCAAGATCGGAGCGAGTGCAGCGAGTGGTACGTAACTCGCGAACGGCGCGAGGACGAGAACCGCAACGAGCACCGTGATCCCATGGATGACCCCGGCACGTCGGCTGACCGCTCCCGCCTGAATGTTCGTCGCCGTCCGGGCGATGGCACCTGTCGACGGGATCCCACCAAAGAACGGTGTGATCACGTTCGCAAGCCCTTGCCCGAACAGTTCCTTGTCCGGCTTCATCTTCGTCCCCGCCATCCCGTCGGCGACCGTTCCCGAAAGAAGTGACTCGAGCGCACCGAGGAAGGCGATGGCGAATGCGGACGGGAGGAGCGTTGTGATCAAGTCTAGGTCGATTGTGAGCCAGCTAAATGTTGGCAGTCCGCTCGAGATGCCGCCATAGGCACTTCCGATCGTCGCGACCTCACCCGGGATGAGGACACTGACAAACGTCGGGACGAGCATCGCCATGAGTAAAAGCGGTAAACGGAACGGCAGCTTCGGGACGAGCCAAAGCGTCAAAAAGCCGATTCCGGCAATGACGATCGGCCACACGGACGCTTCGGGCAACGCTTGACCGAGGCGAAGCAAGTTCTCATGAAAGTGCGGTGCCTTCTCAAACGTGACCCCGAACAACTCATCGAGCTGGTCGACGAAGATGACGACAGCAATACCGGCCGTGAAACCGATGGTCACGGCCCGGGGCATGAAGCGGATGAGCCGTCCGACCCGGAGCACGCTCATGAGGAGCAGCAAAATTCCGGCGAGAACGGTCGTGACGAGTAACCCCTCATATCCGTATGCGAGGACGACACCCGAGACGATTGGGATGAACGCTCCCGTCGGTCCGGCGATCTGGAACGTCGAACCCCCGAACAGGCTGACGAGGATTCCGGCAAAAATGGACGTGTAGAGCCCGTACACCGGCGGGACTCCCGAGGCGATGGCAAATGCCATGGCGAGCGGGATGGCGACGACGCCAACTGTAATTCCGGCCGAGATGTCCTTTTGCCACATCTCACGCGTGGAGAGTGAGTCTTGCATCATACATTCCTTCTTTCCAATCAGTTCAAAAACGAGTTCAGTGTACGCCTGGAAAGAGGGCTTGTAAACGGTTTGAGAAAAACGTTAACAGAATGTACAAAACAAGAAGCATCACGTCTATGATTGGTTAAAGAGACCATCGTTCAGTCAAACATGTCCTAGCAAGTCGTTTGAGCGAATCGTTCAATTCGAATAACCGAGTCGTGATGGCCAGCTTATCTCCATAACGAATGATATCTTCTCGCATCAATTCTTCTTGGCTTAACAACTGATGATGGAGATACACCGTCTCGAGTAATTGGAGCAGTTGTTCCCCTCGAACTTCACGAATGATGGACTCGTCTCCGTCACAATAACCTTCGAGAAAACCTGTTGCTATGGCTTTCAACTGGTCTTCGCACGTATCAAACTGATGCTTTCGGTAGCGCTCCGTTTGTGACAACGCGAGAAAGTAGTTCTCATATAAATTCATGAAGTTCCCTGCCATGCCTCGCGGTGCATAGACAATCGGGTACGGGTCGATTAAACAGACTCGATCCCCTTTCAATAAAATATTTTCAGGAGACGCATCTTGGTTAACGAGACTTGGGACAGAAACCTGTTTGTTCCGCAATTCTGTCGCCGCATGAAGCATTTGTGCTACCACATCATCTTGAATTTCAGGATATGCTTCACACAGCACTTTGTAATCTGACAACTGTTCATCACTTTCTTCTCGGATAAACGTATGTAGGTCCCCGCTCAAGCTACCATGCAGCTTCTTTTCTTCCGTCCAGATCAAATATCCGAGTCCTTCGACACCGTGTTCAATTTGATCCGTTTTCCGATAGATTTCCCCTACTTGGACTCCGATATGGACAGCTTGCTCTATCGTCATTGTATGTAACGAAAGCGAATCGCCTCCGAACGACTCTAATGTATACGTGAAATCAGGAGATACGTAGAATTCGTAAAAATCAGGCACCGCTCCAGGAACGGCTTGGTTGACGGACTGATAATATAGCTTCGTAGCTGCGTACTCTGCCGTCAAGGCATTAGAATCGAACGCCACTCGCTTTCCATACGCCACTTCTTTCGGAATCCGAAGAACCCGTTCGCAACCATCTTTTACGACTTTCCACGCCTCATGCCAAGCACCCTCACCAAGAAATCTCGGTTCGGCGACCTCGGCATGCCTAAACAATTTGAGCCGTTTTTCATTATTATTCATTTGCTGTGTCATCGATTCATTCAATCCTCCATATCTCAATTCAATCGCCTGATTCGAATGACTCGGCGTAGAGTGAAGACTTCACCATTTCCTCGGAAGGTAGATTCGTCCACGCCTCGACTTCTAAATCAGGATGTTCATGTAAATAGCCATTCACAATCTCTCCCCCGATTTGATAACCGCTCCATCTGGGAACGCCTAGGGTTTCATCCCCGTTCGTCAGTTGAGCATAATCCACTTGACCGGTCGCGATTTGGTCCATCAATTGCTCTCTGGTCGTAGGATCCAACTCTTCCATCCAAACCGGTCTCACATCCGGATAAAGCGATTTTGCAAATGTATCCGCCTTCCCCTCCCCAACGATGTAATCTAATAGAGACGTCGAGCGCACTTCCGGATCTTCAGCGAGGACTGTATGGTGATACTCGTGCGCCATTACAAAAGCAAGCATTTCCAAATCCACGTCTTCGCGAACGAGAATCACGATGACATCTTTTTCTAACGCAAATGCGGTCACCCCGCCCATCGATTCAACCGCATCATCGAACTCCGTCAACAGAGGGGCAATGAAAACCACCTTATCCTCTCCCGCTAACTGTTTCGCTGAATCGCGTGCCGCTTGTTCGATCGTTCGTTGAATCTCAGTCTCTTGTGCCTTGAGTTGATCAATCCGTTCCGATAAAACCTTTTTATACGGTGTCGGCGCAAAGAATGGACGTGCATACGCAAACGGAAGTGCTAAGTCCAGTTCGTCCGCTGCATCTTTCATATCTTGAACGACGGTTTCCTCGAGCTTCGCTTGATCAACTTGTCGAGAAGATGCCTCGTCACTTTCGTTTAAGTAATTGGCATAGCTCTCGTACAAGGGGACGAACGTGAACGTTTGATTCGTGTCTGTTTTGACGATACGCCATGCTGACTCAGTATCCGAAGGGTCCGAAACTTCAGAGGGCGAACAGCCGCTTGTGATGAAGATTATTATGAATAGAATGAAGAGTCGTTGCTTTTTCATATGTATATCTTTCCATTCTGTGTAAGGTTACATTGATTGTACCGTATTTCCAAAAAATAGAATAAAAAAGACGCACCTTTCGATGCGTCTCCCTTCAATTCGTCGGAGCCTCTACGACTTGATCGCCGTCTTCCGCGTCTTTCGCCAGCAACTTCACATGACGACCGAATAACCACATGACGACGAGATGGGCTTTCGCCTGTGTCTTCGTATAGAACCACCACGGAAGTGCTGGGACGAACTCATGGATGGCGACGAGTCCTTCATCCGAATCCGGTAAGCGTCTAAACTCGAGACGCCCTGTCTGATCCTCTTCACTTAACTTGACGAACTTGCCCCCGTCAATCGCAAAGGATGCCATATCGTCCGTCGCTTCTTGTTCAAGCGATAGATGAAGCGCGACGAACGACGGATCGAGCAGCGCAATCTCCCAATCATCGTCTTCTTTCGTCGTCTGAATGAGCGGATACATAAAACGACCGAGCCACTCGAAGTACGTGTCCGCAATCCAAAGCGCCGACTTTTCTTCCGGCAAACCGAACCGCTGAATCGAGCGGACGGTATACGATTTCGGTTGCTTTTTCTTCTTACCGCCCGAGGATTGCTTCTCTTCTTCCTCAAGCGCATGTTCGACCGCCTGTTTGAACGGAATCTCTCCCTGGCCGATACCTTCGACCGTGTCTTCTGCGACCATCGCGTGCCCCATGCTCTCGACGAGCGGATAGACGGTCGCCTTCGGTTCACCCGTGACCGCCATGACCCATAGCCGCGACAGTTTGATTGTCGGGAACGGGAAGTCGATCAAGACGCGACGCTTATCCATGACTTCGGCCGTCTGTTCGATCATCTTCCGATACGTCATCACCTCGGGACCCCCGATGTCGATATGACGGTCATAAAGCGACTCGGTACCGACGACCGAGATGAGCGCCTGAACGGCTTCACGGATGTCGATCGGATGTGTTTCCGTCTTCGTCCATCGTGGCAAGATCATCGACGGCAAACGCTTGACGAGCTTCGCTAAAATCGGGAACGACGAACCTTCCGGCCCAATGATGAGTCCCGCCCGTATCGTCGTCACCGGCACGCCCTGGCCACCGAGAATGCGTTCGACCTCAAGTCGACTCTTCAAATGACGCGACAACGTCTTCTCTTGCTTCGGGATGATCCCGCTCAAATAGACGATCTGTTCGATGTCGTTCGCCTTCGTCGCCCGGGCGAAGTTATCGGCAATGAGCGCGTCCATGTCCTCGAACGTCGCTTGTGTCAAGCCGCCGTCTGGAATCATCGAGTGGACGAGGAACATCGCGTAATCCGCGCCCTCACATGCTTCTTTTGTTGCCTCATATGAAAACAAATCACAGGCACGCCACGTGATATGGGTCTCATCTTCTTTATTCTTCGTCGATCGCGATAAAGCGATGATGTCATACTCTTCCTTCAGCTGCTCCATCACGTTCGAGCCGATATAGCCGCTCGCCCCCGCAATGACAATCGTTTTTCGCATAATGGTCACTCCCCTAATTATTCGCATAGAGGTAATGTACCCTTCTTTTTTAAAAGATAAATCAGTCTAAGTATGTAGAGCCTGCTCGACCGATTCATACTAAAATGAGAATAATTAGAAAAAGGAGGGATATTCATGGGATTTTGGTATTTTCTTTTGCTTGGGTTGGGAGTGATCCTCATCGTGCGAGGGATTGCAAGTAGCGCAAAACAAGGTGGATTGATTTTAGTCGGGCTTGTGATGGTCGGGGTATCCATATTTATGTTCCAAGATGGCAGTGCGGACTTGGTCGCGAATTGGTTGGATCAAATCACCGGTCGATAGGTCATGTTCTCGAATAATAGCGAGGTCCATTGACACCCTTTTAATCTCCTCGATCTTGAATTGATATGGAAGGAGCTCGACGATGAAACAGTTCAAACGAGTAAGTGTCCTGGCGTTATTCGCCTTGATTGGATTTGCTCTTTTCCATTATGCGACCGAGTCGAAGACAGGTTCCGCTGCATGGACGACGGAAGTTGCGACACACCACTTCAAAGATATCTTAGAAGCGCAGCGAGAAGCGATTGAAGCGCATACTCCTCTTGAAAATATCGAACGAACGAAACTGTCACACGAAGATGACGTCGTCCGGCTCCTCCTCGGTCAACGAGATTGGGTCGAGCAATTCCACTATACGATTCAGGAGGTACAAGTTGATGAAAAAGGCGGTTTCTTATACGCAAACGCGTATGTGACGCGAAATCTTCAATTTGAGAGTGGTGTCACGACCGGGCTTGGTGACGAGATGACGATTCAATTGAGGTCTCCGAATGAGACGATCGAAGAGGTGGAGCTCGACAATCATAGCGTGACACAATCAGGCCAACCCTTTTTCAAACGCTGGATCAGTCGAGTGTTTGACTGAACAATTTCTTAGACCCGACTTTCGATAACCAATGAAGTAAAATTAGAATTGTTGGCACCACGTCGGCTATATTAAAAAATTTGATTTGCCGAGAAAACGTCGAGTTGTTCAACATGCACTACCTTCTAAGTGAGTTTATGCGATTTGGAACTCCCCTGATTTTTAATTTGCTAATCTTGCTTGGATTATTTATGTGACAAAATGAAAATGAAACTATTTTCGTGAATTTTCAACTTGGGGTGAACATAAATCAATCGAATAGATTTCATCAAACATCTCTTTTAACGTGGAAAAAGACTCGAACTTTGATTAATAAGGTTCGAGTCTTTTTTAGCTTCCATCATCCGATTGGGTTCCAATTCATTCAAAATCTAATTAAAAGATTGTTTTATAAATTATTACTTTTGTATATATAAGCCTCCATTGTATAATTGTCAACCCGTATGTGATTTGGATTACTTACAATCATACATATTTCATCCCTTCTTTTTACAACATTACCTACACAAGCTAATGAGATTGTAGTTCCCCTATCAAGAATCTGTTTTAAACTTTTTAATGTGGTATCTATGTTTAAAGCAGCACTAGAATAAAACTCTTCTTCGAAATAAAGATTAAAGCGATTATTCCTTCCTTTCAAAGTAAAAATACATCTTTTGTCAAATAATTGTATATCTAACATATTTCCTATAATACCTATAGCATTACCGATATCACTTTCACTTATATCATTCGGGCTATATCTTCTTCGAACATTTGGTGCTCTTTTTCCTTCAATTTGATATTGTTCATCGTTGTTAGTTGAAGGTCTTACTACATTTTCAACAATCGGTACTTTTGAAGAGTCAACTGTACTATTCTTTTTTTTCTTATATTTATCACGCTGTTTACTTAACCTTAATTGCTTTTCTTCTAAGGTTTCATTAGCATTTTTGTGCATTGTTTTTAAAATATCTCGAATATGAGAGTCTTTTAACTTCGCAGTATTAATTGCTGAATTTTTAATCGATGCATTTTTTATTTCTCTTTCAAAATAATTTACGCAATCTTCAGAATGATTATCTTTTGGCCACGTTCTAAAATGAGCTATCTTTTTTCCCTTTGGAACATATTCAATTCTTGAAGGACAGTTATCAAATCCACAGTATAAATTTTTCTTAACGACTTCATAATCAGGACGTTCAGCTATATCTTTTAGTTCAATGACTTCTTTTACACCCGCACTATTTTTATATACTACTGTTTCAAATCTCATAACTTTTCCTCCTCAGTTTAAATTCAAAGTAATATTTATTTTCAAGCTATGAGATAATTTACGATCAGTTTCAACATAAGTTTCATTTTTTTCAAATATTTGTTTTATTAAAATTAATATAAAAGGTGGAATTAGAACCTTTGTACGAAGGCTTAGTAACGTGTTCTTATATATATTTAATTTATCTATTGGATCTCAATGTGACTCTGCCTATAAACAGGCGTTTTCGTATTAATCTAGCGATTTGCAGTCTATAGGCAGATTCTTAAGGAACGTCACACTTGTCGTTAATGATTTGATAACAGAAATCAGATTGTTCTTGTTATATGATAAAATTAATTCTAATGTTGAGGATTTATTTAACTTGTGGTGAGAGTGAAGCCGAATTGGATTAATAATAAGGAAAGCAAGAAAAGGTCCAACTATACAAAAATGTATGCACAGGCGGACCTTTCCTTATAAATAAACTTTTTAGCAGAACGTTTGAAGTTAGATAAATTATCCTATCCTTCGTCAAATCACTTCTTCTCTTGTTGCTTCTGCAAATACGCTTCACGAAGCTGGTTCAATCGTTCCTTCTTGTTCGAGACAGTCGGCTTTTTGCCGTCTTGGTACTTCGCCGCAGCTACTTTGCTTCTCTTGTCTAATTGATATTTCCCCATGCGTTTCACCTTCCTTTCTTTGTGGCTTCAATCAAAAGCAAAGACCCTCTAATCTCAATGAAATTAGAAGGTCTTCATGAAAATCATTGATTGCAGTCGTTACAGACTGCTTCAAAATGGAGACGGCGGGAGTCGAACCCGCGTCCGAAGGCATCGTAACGTATGCTTCTACGTGTGTAGTTTATCTATTGAATCTCGATGTGACACTGCCGATAAACAGGCGTTGTCGCATCCAGTCTGTTTCATCTCTTCTTCGCGCCCTCAGACGGCGAGGTTGAAGCGTAGCTTGCTTAGTTTGAGACCCTGAAAGTCATCCACACAAGCGATGGATGTCAGGATCCGCAGGGCACTTAGGCTGCTGCGAGTTGTGTGTTAGTTTTGCCAGTTATAGGCGTTTGCGTTTTAACGAGGCCGACCCCTCGACACGCCACATACGACCGACCTACCCCCGTCGAATCCATAACGTCCCCGAGGTGGTAATTGGTACTCCATTTAATATACCACAATTAGGATCCGTTGTCAGTATTTTTGCCGATCGCGCATCGCACGGTCGACGTCACGCTTCGCGTCTTTCTTCTTCAAGTCCTCTCGTTTGTCGTACTTCTTCTTCCCTTTTCCGACGCCGAGCAGGCACTTGGCGAACCCGTTCTTGATATAAACCTTGAGCGGGATGATCGTGTAGCCGTCACGCCCTGACGCTCCGATGAGCTGATTGATTTGCTTCTTATGCAACAACAGCTTCCGGACGCGGAGTGGGTCATGGTTGAAGCGGTTCCCCTGTTCGAACGGGCTGATATGACAGTTGTGAAGCGTCGCCTCACCCCCGTCGAACCGGACGTACGCATCCGCGATGTTGATCTTCGATTGACGGACCGATTTGATTTCCGTCCCTGTGAGCACCATGCCCGCCTCAATCGTATCTTCGATCGCATAATCGAAGGACGCCTTGCGGTTTTGGGCGAGTGCGTTCGAATCTTTCTTCTTGGCCATACACATTCAGTCCTTTATCTACAAGATACGGAGGAAGGGACAAGCCCTTCCCCGTCAGCGACGTTTCTTCGCACCTCGTTTGGCGTCGCCTTTTCGTTTGTGCTTGTCTTTCTTCTTCAGGTCGAGTGCCGAACGGCCTTGGGAAGACTTCTCCCCGTCTCGTTTCGGTTTCTCACCTGGTTTGCCCGGCTTGCCAGGTCTTCCTGGTTTGCCACGCTTCTTCTTGTCGTCCCGACCGCGACCGCCACGACGGTCTTTCTCGTCCTTCTTCGGACGACCGCCTTTCGCTTTGATCGTCGTCGGTTGGCGACGGCTTGACTGTTCCCGTTTCGGCATACCAACGACCGTGAAGTCGATCGTCCGCTCGTCTAAGTTGACGGCATCGACTTTGACACGGACGGCGTCCCCGATGCGGAACTGACGTTTCGTCCGCTCGCCGAGCAACATGAGCTGTGATTCGTCGAAGTGGTAGTAGTCATCCATCGACTGGAGACGGACTAGCCCTTCGATCGTATTCGGAAGTTCGATGAACATCCCGAAGTTCGTGACGCCGGCGACGACACCATCGAACTCTTCACCGAGATGGGCTTCCATGTATTCGGCTTTCTTGAGCGCCTGTGTCTCACGCTCTGCGTCGACCGAGCGACGTTCCCGTTTCGATGCCTGTTCGGCGATCCCCCCGAGACGGTCCTCGTACTTCGCGATCGTCTTCTCCGACAAATCGTTGTTGAAGACGTACGTGCGCATGAGACGGTGGACGATCAAGTCCGGATAACGACGAATCGGTGACGTGAAGTGCGTATAGAAGTCTGTCGCGAGTCCGAAATGACCGAGCGAGACGTCGTCATATTTCGCCTGTTGCATCGAACGAAGCATGATCGTACTGATGACCGGCTCTTCCGGTTCTCCGTCGATTGCCTTCAAAATCTTTTGAAGCGTCTTCGGTTCGACTGTCTGCCCTTTGATGCGTTCGATGTGAACGCCAAAGTTTGCGACAAAGTCGAAGAAGAAGTCGAGCTTGTCCGGTTTCGGATTGTCGTGGACACGATAGATGAACGGCACGTCCATCTTGTGGAAGTGTTCCGCAACCGTCTCGTTGGCTGCGAGCATGAACTCCTCGATCAACTTCTCGGCGACCGAACGTGGACGAAGCACGATATCTGCCGGCTTCCCTTCCTCGTTGACGACAACCTTCGCCTCAGCGAAATCGAAATTGATGGCACCGCGCGAGTTACGACGTTTCCGAAGCACTTCCGCGAGCTCGGCCATGAGGTCGAACTCACCGATGAACGGTTCGTACTTTTTCAACGTCTCTTCGTCATCACGTTCGATGATCTCACGGACGTTCGTATACGTCATCCGCTCCGTCGTCTTGATGACACTCGGGAATAGCTCATGGCGAACGACTTTCCCGTTTTGCGGAGAAATCTCCATGACGCAGCTGAGCGTCAAGCGGTTGACGTGCGGGTTGAGGGAACAGATCCCGTTCGAGAGTCGGTGCGGCAGCATCGGAATGACGCGGTCGACGAGATACACACTCGTCCCACGTTCGAACGCCTCGACGTCTAGTGGTGAGCCCTCTTTCACGTAATGTGAGACGTCGGCGATATGGACACCTAGCTCGTAGTTGCCGTTATCGAGTTTTTTGACGTGGACGGCATCGTCCAAGTCTTTCGCATCTTCGCCGTCAATCGTGAAGATCGTCTCGTCACGAAGGTCGACGCGTCCGATGAAGTCTTTCTCATCCGCTTCGTCCGGTACCGCGTTCGCCTGAGCGATCACGTCCTCCGGGAACTCCGTCGGGATACCGTGCTTATAGACGATCGACAAGATGTCGACGCCAGGGTCGTTCTTATGCCCGATGATGCGGACGACGTCACAGGCACCGGCGAAGCGTCCGTCCGGATACTTCGTGATGCGCACGACGACTTTATGTCCGTCGACGGCACCGAGTGACTTGTCCGGGTTGACGACCGGCCAGAAATTGATGCGTTTGTCATCCGGCTCGATGAAGGCGAACTGGTCGAGTCGACCGCTCGGGAGCGTATACGTCCCGACGAACTCAGAGAGTCCGCGCTTCAGTACTTTCAATAAAATCCCTTCCGTCTTGCCACGGTTGTCCTCGCGTTTTTTGACGAGAATCGTATCGCCATGGTAGACGTCCTTCAGTTGGTCGGGCGGCAAGAACACGTCTTCCGCTTCCCCTTCGACCGACAAGAAGCCGAAGCCGCGCTGGTGAATCGAGATGATTCCCGCGACTTGTCCGAGCGTGGCGAGCGTCCCGTAACGGTTCGTCCGCGTCCGGCCGATGGCACCCTCTTCCTCGAGGGCATTCAATGTGCGGATGAGCTCTTTGAAGTCATCCGTCGACGCGAGCTGTAGTCGCTCGGTCAGTTGATCGACAGAGAGCGGTTTCTCGCTCGCCTGTAGAATCTCTAATAATTGGTCACGTAAATTCAACGTGACACCTCCTTCTTAGACTGACCAGTCTAACGTTTCGAGAAAATCGAGCACGTCCTGGTGCAGTTTCTCTTTTTCTTTGTCGAGTGTGATCACGTGTCCCGAGTTCTCATAGATGAGCAACTCTTTTTGGAACGTGTTGACCGCCTCGTAAATTTGATTCGCCGATTCTGGGTCGATCATGTTGTCTTTGGCGCCTTGGACGACGAGTGTCGGGACGAAGATGTCCTCGAGCTTCGACGCCGTGTCGCGGACGAAGGCACGGAGGTCTTTCAATGTTGGCATCGGTTTGAACTCTGCCATCTCCTGCTCAATCTGTTCCGGCGACTTTTCTTCTCTACCCTTATATTCTCGGGCATATGCCTGGACTCCTTTATACAAGCGGTCCTCGGCATCGATTCCCGTCGGTGCGCACATCGGGATGACCGCCTTGACGTCTTTCTCCTCGGCGAGACGGAGCGACATCACGCCACCTAGCGAGAGTCCGCAGACGACGATCTCCTCATGACCTTTGTCGACGAGCGTCTGGTAAGCGTCCAAGACGTCTTCCCACCAGTCTTTCGGTCCATATTGGAGTAATTCTTCCGGTGGGACGGCATGACCACGATAGATCGGTCCCATACATGTATATCCTTCTTTTTGAAGGAAGCGACCGAGCATGCGGACATCCGCGCTCGATCCAGTGAAGCCATGTAACATCAACACGGCACGTTTTCCGCCCTCGAAGAAGAACGGTTTTGGTGCTGTCACTTTCATTTTATCTGTCATCTCCTCGTATCTACATTATTCCCAAAAAATAAATCGAAAAAACAAAAGCTGACCGCCTCACGTGAAAATCGAGAACGATCAGCCTTATCATCATAATGATGCGACTAGTAATCCTAAAATGAAAAACAAAGTGCCTAGTACAGCTGCAGTTCGGTTCAAAACAGCATCGAAGCCGCGTGCTTTCTGGCGTCCGAACAACTGCTCCGCGCCACCTGCAATCGCTCCAAGACCTTGCGACCGACCTGACATGAGCAGTACGACGACAATCAATAAGACAGCCACGACAAGTAGGCTGATTGTAGCGATCGTTTGCATAGTAGTCAGTTCCTCCTTCTATTTACACGCCTTTTATTATATAGAAGTTATCAATAAAACACCAGCATTCAAATTATCGGGACGGGTAGCTGAATCCTTCCCCGATGACTTCCTTCACCTGGTGGATGACGACGAAGGCACGGTCGTCCGTCACTTGGACGATTTTTTTGAGTGGTGCGATCTGACGTTTGTCGACGATCATATACAACATGTTCTTATCCTGCTTCGTATAGTAGCCATGTCCATGAATGATTGTCGCCGAGCGTCCGAGCGTCTCCGTCAAGACGACGGCGAGCTCTTCTTGCTTGTCGCTGATGATCGTGACGGCTTTACGGATGTTGAGACCTTCCGCGACGAGATCGATGACCCACGAGCCGATGATAATGGCGATGAGCGTATAGAGAACGACTTGTTCCCCTAAGAAGAAGCCAGATGTCGCGACGACGATCGCATCGATGATGAACATCGAGACGGCGACACTCAAGTGGAGATAGCGCTCCATGAGACGGGCGATGATGACGCCCCCGCCGGTCGTCCCGCCGACACGGAGCACCATGCCGATCCCGACCCCGATCATGATTCCGGCATAGACGGCCGCAAGCAGTTTGTCCTCGGCAGGGCTGCCCCAGTCATGTGTCAGACTGAGGAAGAATGACGTCGCGATGACGGCGATGACCGAATAGACCATTGTCCGACGGTCGAGCAGCTTATAGCCGACGATAAAGAGAATCCCGTTCCCGATGATCGACGTGAGCCCGAGGTCCCAGCCGAACACGTAGTACAGGATGATCGTGACCCCGAGCAGGCCACCTTCCGAGAAGTCGTTCGGTACGGTGAAGTAGTTGACCCCGAACGAGAGAATGAAGGAGCCTGCGATAATCCAGGCGATGTCCTTCACCGAGATGGTTTGTAGCTTGCGCCATACTTGTTGGCGCAACAGATGTTGTTGTTGACGTTTCATAAATGTCCTCCCTCCATAGAAAAAAGACCGCGGCAAAAGCCGCAGTCTTAAGATTGTACTGGCTTTGGCGCACCGTCTTTCATAATCGGCAACTTGCGCTCCGCGGCGTTCGCGTAGACGTTCAAGAGTGCCTCTTTTTCCAAATCCCAGTTATATTTCTCACGCGCGGTCTTCGTGTTCTCTTTGACACGCGCATAGAGTGCTTGGTCTTCAATCATCCGGTTGACGCCGTCCGCGATCGATTGTGGATCATGCGAATCGACGAGCACCCCGACATCGTTCCCCGCAACGACTCGTTCGATTTCAGGGAAGTCACATGAGACGACCGGTACTTCAGCCATCAAATACTCGAACAATTTGTTCGACGAGGCCGAGTAGTGGTTGAAGCAGACGTTGTTCAATACTTGGAAGCCTAAATAGGCGTTCATCGTATAGTAAGGTAACGCTTCGACCGGTACTTTGTCAATCATCTTGACGCGGTCGCCGACCCCTTCCGTCTCGATCAACTGTTGAATCGTCGGTTTAAGCTTCCCGTCCCCGATCATGACGAGCGTGCCTTCTTTGAAGTCTTTCGCCGCGAGCACGAGCTGTTCGAGACCGCGTCCCGCTTGAATGCCCCCTTGATACAAGAGGATCTTCTCGTCTTTCGGCAAATCGAGGAGTGCATGCAAGTCCTTACGGAGCGAGAAGTCGAGCGGACGGTAGAACGGATAGTTGTGGAGCACGTACGGATAGAATCCGTACAACTCTTCGTTGTGTGCCGCACGCGTATGGTTCTCGACCATCATCGTATCGACGAACGGCAAGAGCCAGCCCTCGAGGTTACTTTGAATATAGCCGTAACCCGTACGGTCCGTCTGTACCTCGTGCGAGTCGTAGACGATCCGACCTTTGTTGAACACTTTTCCAGCGAGGAGTGCCTGCGGGAGCGTGTTCAAATCGTTCGCATGGTAAAAGTCATACGATTTTTTCGTCGAAGCGAACACCATCTCGAGCATCGCACTCGCGTTGACGATTTGCTTACGCACTTGCGGCAACAAGACCGTCCCGATGGCCGCTCCGAGCGCGAGCATCGTGAACGGCGCAAGTAAGAACAACCCGGCACCGACGAGTCCCGCACCGATTTGGCGGGTCCGTTTCTCGCTCACCCATTGATACGTCTTCTTCGCGAACTTGAGCGCGTTGACGAGAATCGAAGGTTGACGCTTCACGCGGATGACGCGGAAGCCTTCCGGACGCATCTCTTCTTTTGAAAGCTCTTTATTTTTCGGATCTTGAAGCGCGATCAAATCGACTTCATAGCCTGCCTCGGCGAGTGCCGAGCACTCACGAAGGACGCGCGCATCATTCGTAAAATGGTTCCATACAAACATACATACTGACTTCATCGTGTTTCCTCCATCACTAACTGTTGTACGACTTGATCTAACACGTCGATATTCTCTTCCCAACATAAATTCTCTTTGACGTAACGAATCCCGTTCGCCCCGAGTGCCTCCCGTAAATCCGGTCGGTCGAGGAGCTTCCGTAGGATCCGCTCGATCTCATCGATGTCACGTTTCCGTGACACGTAGCCGACTTCCGCCGCTTCAATGACATTCGCCGCATGGCCTGACACTGCTGCGACAATCGGTTTGCCGACCGCCATATAGTCGATGAGTTTCCCAGGGATGACCGTATCAAACACTTCTTGCTCGATCAGACTGACGAATGCGACGTCCGCATTTTTAATTGCCTGAAACGCCTCTGTCCGTGGCATCGCCTCGAGGAACAAGAAGTTTTGGAAGCCACGGTCTTTGATCGTCTGTTTCAACTCTTCTTTCCGATAGCCGTAGCCGATCAATTTGAAGTGGACCCGTGGCTCGTCCCGGAATCGCTCGGCGAGTTCGAGTAACAACGACACATCTTGGGCAAGACCCATGTTCCCGGCGTATAAGATTTCCATCCGGTCGTCCGGTGGGATCGTCCGCTCGAGCGTGCGCTCCGCTTCCCGGATCGAGTTCGGCATGTAGTGAATCTTCTCGTTCGGCACACCGCGCTGACGAAGATAGCTGCGGAACCCTTCCGAGTTGATGATGACTTCATCGGCGACACGATACAGTCGTTTCTCCATCCAAAAAGCCGGCGTGAGCACCCAATCGTACTTGAAGACGCCGACACCTTTCACCGATTCTGGCCAAAGGTCACGGACGTCCAAGATGAACGGGACACGATACTTTCGTTTCGCATAAGCACCGACAAACGCCATAAAAAAAGAAGGGGTCGTCGCAAAGACGACGTCTGGCTTCAATTCGAGCTTACGGACTTCCCGGATCCCTTTGACCATCTGTTCAAGGAATAGGAAAAGACGACTGACCATGTTAGACGTATGTTTCCGTTTCTTCGTGATGAGTCGCTTGATGAACGGTTGGTCGTTTAACTCCCGGTCGTTCCAGAAGCGGTCGTCCTGATACATATCAAAGCTCGGATACGAAGGGGCGGCCGTGATGACCTCGACTTCATACCCGCGCTGCTTCATCAAATGCGTAATGTTTTGCATCCGGTTGCCGGCACTGCCGATTTCCGGATAATAGTTTTGACACACCATAAGCATTGTTTTCAAAAATAACACACCTTACTGTTGATCAAGTTCGTCCACAAGCCGTTTCAATAGGGCATGGACGTCATCTTTTAAATCAGGATCGCTGAGCGCGTGGCAAATCGTCGTCTCGACGAACCCAATCGGCTCTCCGACGTCGTAACGTCGACCGTCAAATTCGTAGGCGAAGACCGTCTGCGCCTCATTCAAGCGTGCGATCGCATCCGTCAATTGAATCTCGCCCCCGGCTCCCGCCTCTTGTCCCGACAACGCCTCAAAGACGTCCGGTTTCAAGATGTAGCGACCGAGGATGGCGAAGTTCGACGGGGCCTCATCAATGGGCGGTTTCTCCACGAACGTCCGCACCGGGATGAGCTTCCCTTCGACGGCAAGCGGGTCAATTATACCATATCGGTTCGTCATTTCATACGGGACACGCTGCACCCCGATGATCGAACGATCGTGGGCCTCATATTGGTCGATCAACTGCTTCGTTGCCGGCACATCGGATTCGATAATATCGTCCCCGAGCAAGACGGCGAATGGCTCGTCTCCGATAAACTTCCGGGCGCACCAAATCGCATGACCGAGACCTTTTGGCTCCTGTTGGCGTATGTAGTGAATGTTCGCCAAATTCGAGGAATGTCGGACCGATTCGAGCAAGCGCGTCTTCCCTTTCGATTCGAGGTTCTGTTCCAGTTCGAGCGCACGGTCGAAATGGTCTTCAATCGCCCGTTTGTTCTTCCCCGTGACGATGATGATGTCCTCGATGCCTGAAGCGACGGCTTCCTCGACGATGAACTGGATCGTCGGCTTGTTGACAATCGGCAACATTTCTTTTGGCATGGCTTTCGTGGCAGGAAGGAAGCGGGTGCCGAGACCGGCGGCTGGGATGATGGCTTTACGTACTCGTGTCATAAGCATGGGCTCCTTTACTCGTTATGTAGAGAGTATACCCAAATTTTGTGCAAACTGACACAAAAGAGAGGTCATGACAATGTTGTCATGACCAATCGTCATTCCGGTGCGATTTGAGATAGTACCAAATGCCGAATCCAATGAGCAATACCAAGAAAAGAAATCCGAGCATCATCACGAAAATCGCCTCCCCATTCATGCTTCATTTTCTATATTCCCGCTTCAGATTGTTTCAGAACCACTTCTGTCCATGCGTTCGAATAAATCGAAGTTCCTCTTGGTAATGATTGTAATGTCCTTCGTCAATCATCTTTTGGAAGGCGACGTCTCCTTCCGCAGCTTTTCGTTTCATCAAGAGACAGAGCGCTTCAATCCGTCGTTGTAACATATCGAACAAGTCGACCTCCGCTTGCTCCCAACCATAGGCTTCGAGAAACAACGATACACGCTCTTTATAGATCGCATCGTCTCGATCGGCATCATAATAGATGACTTCCCCTGTTTCAGCTTGATGGCGACGACTGAGCGGAACGAACGTATAAAGGGCATAGACGATATCCCAAGCTCTCGGACCTGGCGCAGCCAAATCAAAGTCGATGATTCCTGCCACTTTTCCTTCATGGAAAATTGTATTGTAGACAGCGAAGTCGTTATGACAGATGACCTCTAACGGTTGTGGTGTGTGATCGATTGGCTCCCATTCGGATGTCCATTCAAAATCGATTGACGCATCATGCAGTCGTCTCATCAAGCGCGCGACGTCTTGAATCGCCTCATCAGCCCACATATAGGATTTAAGAGGATAGTCTGCCGTCTCCCCCTCGATATAAGTGAGCACCTCTCTTCTTGTTTCATCGATACCGACAAAGCGTGGCACGCCAGACAGTTGCTTCGCCTCCAAATGCTTTAAATAGCAATGGATGCGTTCACTCCCCACTTTTTGCGAACGATAGACGTAGTTCCCTTTTCGATGAACGATGGATACGTTCCCGCCACTCAACCTTTTTTCTTGTTCATTCGATTGGTCCATCCAATCTCCCCCTACTTTTTATCAGTCACGTTCAGTATACAACACGAGGTCTCAATGACTAAGAAGTTCGACACAGAGCGTTCGCGTCCGTCAAAGCGGTACCGTGACTCTTGCAGGAAAGCATCGGTGCCGCAAAGACGGATAGACGACCAATCAGCTTTTCCACCGTTGATTAAACGGATATTCCACACACAAAAAAACAGGCCCGCCGATTGGCGAGCCTGAAACAATCAATTATTTTTTGAGGTTGTAGAACGACTTGATACCGTCGTATTTCGCTACATCGCCGAGCATGTCTTCGATGCGGAGAAGTTGGTTGTATTTCGCGATACGGTCTGTACGTGAAAGTGAACCAGTTTTGATTTGTCCAGCGTTTGTCGCAACAGCGATGTCTGCGATTGTCGCGTCTTCTGTTTCACCAGAACGGTGTGAGACAACTGCTGTGTAACCAGCTTTTTTAGCCATTTCGATCGCGTCAAATGTTTCTGTGAGCGTACCGATTTGGTTAACTTTGATGAGGATCGAGTTTGCGATTCCTTTTTCGATACCTTCAGCAAGTTTAGATGTGTTCGTTACGAAGAGGTCATCCCCAACGAGTTGAACTTTGTGTCCGATTTTATCTGTGAGAAGCTTGTGGCCATCCCAGTCGTTTTCGTCACAACCATCTTCGATTGAGAGGATTGGGTACTTGTCAACGAGCTCAGCGTAGAAGTCTACAAGCTCAGCAGTTGTGAGTGACTTGCCTTCGCCAGCGAGTTCGTATTTACCAGTTGATTTATCGTAGAACTCAGAAGATGCAACGTCCATTGCGAGGTAGACGTCTTCACCTGGTTTGTAACCAGCTTTTTCGATCGCTTCAAGGATAACTGTGATCGCTTCTTCGTTAGACTTCAAGTTTGGTGCGAAACCACCTTCGTCACCGACAGCTGTGTTAAGACCCATACCAGAAAGAACTGATTTGAGGGCGTGGAATACTTCAGCACCCATGCGGAGCGCTTCACGGAATGTTGGCGCGCCGACAGGCATGATCATGAACTCTTGGAAGTCCACGTTGTTGTCCGCGTGCGAACCACCGTTGATGATGTTCATCATTGGTGTTGGAAGTGTCTTCGCGTTGAATCCACCGAGGTATGTGTAAAGTGGGAGACCGAGCTCATCTGCTGCTGCGTGAGCTGCTGCCATTGACACACCGAGGATTGCGTTAGCACCAAGTTTCGCTTTGTTTGGCGTACCGTCGAGTTCGATCATTTTCGCATCGATTGCGTTTTGGTCGAATACATCGTAGCCGATAAGTTCTGGTGCGATCGTGTCGTTCACGTTCGCAACTGCTTTCAAGACACCTTTACCGAGGTAACGTGACTTGTCGCCATCGCGAAGCTCAACTGCTTCGTGCTCACCTGTTGATGCGCCTGATGGGACGAGGGCACGGCCGAAACCGCCGTCTTCTGTGAAGACTTCTACTTCTACTGATGGGTTACCGCGTGAATCTAAAATCTCGCGTGCGTAAATTTCTGTAATCATTGACATGAAAAATCGCTCCTTTTCGTTTGAAAAATAGTTGTATTATTTTGTAACGATTGACGAACCAGTCATTTCAGCTGGTTGCTCTCCACCGAGAAGGTGAAGAAGCGTTGGGGCGAGGTCGCAAAGCGCGCCTTCGAGAACTGGTTTCAGTTCGACTCCCTCTTTTGTGACGATACATGGAACAGGTTCCGTCGTGTGCGCCGTCATCGGCGAGCCATCCGGGTTCGTGACGATGTCCGCGTTCCCGTGGTCCGCTGTGATGATGGCCGCTCCACCTTTAGCAAGTAATGCGTCCACTACTTTACCGAGGCATTCGTCGACCGCTTCGATCGCTTTCTTCGTCGGCTCAAGCTTCCCTGAGTGACCAACCATATCCGGGTTTGCGAAGTTGATGATGTATGCATCATACTCATCTGACTCGATACGCTCGAGCAAACCGTCCGTGAGCTCATATGCGCTCATTTCTGGTTGCAAGTCGTACGTCGCGACTTTCGGTGAAGGGACAAGGAGACGATCCTCACCTTCAAATGGTTGTTCTTTTTGTCCGTTCAAGAAGAACGTGACGTGTGGGTATTTCTCTGTTTCTGCGGCACGGAGTTGTTTGTATCCTTGCGCAGAGAGTGTTTCCCCGAGTGTGTTTTTCAAATCTTCCGGTGGGAAGACGATATCCGTGTCGACCTCATCCGAGAACTTTGTCATCGAGACGAGCAAGATGTTCTCTGGATGTTTGCTTGAGAGTTCGAAGCCTTTGAAGCCTGTTTTCTCTTTGAACACTTTTGCGAGTTGGATCGCCCGGTCCGGTCGGAAGTTGAAGAACATGATGGCATCGTTGTCCTGGATTGTCGCGACCGGCTTGCCATCTTTTTCGATGACAGTTGGTAACACAAACTCATCCGTCAAATCGTTCTCGTAAGACTTCTGGAGAACTTCGACTGGATCCGTGCCAACTTCGCCTTTACCGTTTACGAGGACGTCGTATACTTTCTCGACGCGCTCCCAACGGTTGTCGCGGTCCATGGCATAGTAGCGACCAGACACGCTAGCGACTTGACCGACACCGAGTTCAGCAAGCTTTTCTTCTGTTTCCTTGAGGAAACCAGCTCCTGATTTCGGATCACAGTCACGACCGTCCGTGAACGCGTGAATGTACACTTTTTCGATGCCGTGGAGTTTTGCGAACTCAACGATGGCAAACATGTGATTGATGTGCGAGTGAATCCCGCCATCTGATACGAGACCCATGATATGGAGGCTCGAATCATGTTTCTTCACATGACCTGCCAAATGGTTCATCGCCTGACGGTCGAATAACGAACGGTCTTTGATTGCGTTGTTCACGCGTGAGAGTGACTGATAGACGACTCGGCCGGCACCGATGTTCAAGTGACCGACTTCTGAGTTCCCCATCTGTCCTTCCGGAAGACCGACGTACTCGCCTTTTGCGTTTAAGAGCGTATGTGGATACTGCTCCCAGTAGCGATCGAAGTTCGGTTTGTTCGCAGCCATGACTGCGTTTCCGAACGATTCGTCACGCATCCCGAAACCATCTAAAATGATGAGTGCGACTGGTCTAGCCATTTAAATCGCCTCCAACAATTTGAGGAACGAAGCGGCTTCAAGTGAAGCACCGCCGACGAGTGCGCCGTCGATATCTTCCTGTGCCATATACTCTTTGATGTTCTCTGGTTTTACAGATCCACCGTACTGGATGCGTACTGCAGCCGCTACGTCTTCACCGTAAAGACCTTTCACCACGTCGCGAACATATTTACAAGAGCTTTGTGCGTCTGCTTCGTCCGCTGATTTCCCTGTACCGATTGCCCAAACTGGCTCATACGCAATGACGAGTTGTTTGACTTGGTCAGCAGAAAGGTCAGCGAGACCGCCTTCGACTTGTGTTTTGATGACTTCTTCGAACTTGTCGCCTTCGCGCTCCTCGAGTGTTTCACCGACACAAACGATTGGCGTAAGACCGTGTTCGAACGCTTTTTTCGTTTTGCTGTTGATGAACGCATCCGACTCACCGAAGTACTCGCGACGTTCTGAGTGACCGAGGATGACGTAAGTCACGCCGAGGTCAGCGACCATCACTGGGCTGATTTCGCCAGTGTAGGCACCGCTATCTTTGTCGTACATGTTTTGTGCACCGAGCTTCAAGTTTGACCCTTTAGCTGCTTCTACCATTGGTGCGAGGAAAAGTGCTGGAGCACCAATCGCTGCATCTACTTTGTCAGTAGATGGGATGTTGTTTTTCACTTCCTCAACGAAAGCAACAGCTTCCGAGAGTGTTTTGTTCATTTTCCAGTTACCTGCAATAATCGGTTTACGCATCGATAACCCTCCTCTAAATTACTTGTCGTTCAACGCCTCGACACCTGGAAGTTTTTTGCCTTCCATGAATTCGAGTGACGCGCCGCCACCAGTTGAGATGTGACTCATCTTGTCAGCAAGACCAAACTTGGCTGCCGCAGCTGCTGAGTCACCACCACCGATGATTGAGTATGCATCGCTGTCTGCAAGCGCTTGAGCGACACCTTTCGTTCCGTTTGCGTATTTATCGAGTTCGAATACGCCCATCGGTCCGTTCCATACGACAAGTTTCGATTCGCGAATCGCGTCCGCGTAAAGTTCGACTGTCTTCGGTCCGATATCGAGACCCATGTGATCCGCTGGGATCGAGTCGATATCGACTGGGCCGACATACGTTTCTTCGCCGAATTCTTTTGTGATGACGCAGTCGACAGGCATCAAGAATTTCACGCCTTTGTCTTCTGCTTTCTTCATGAATTGACGAGCGAGGTCAAGCTTATCCTCTTCAAGGAGTGACGTTCCGACTTCGTGCCCGAGTGCTTTCGAGAACGTGTACGAGAGTCCGCCACCGATGATGAGTGTGTCAACGATGTCAAGAAGGTGGTCGATGACCCCAATCTTATCCGCTACTTTCGACCCGCCGATAATCGCCGTGAACGGACGGTCTGGGTTTGAAAGAGCTTTACCGAGAACTTCAAGTTCTTTTTCCATCAAGAGACCAGCAACGGCTGTGTCCACGTGGTGCGCAATCCCTTCAGTTGAAGCGTGTGCACGGTGAGCCGCGCCGAACGCGTCGTTGACGTATACGTCAGCAAGTGCTGCGAATCCTTTTGCAAGTTCAGGGTCGTTTTTCGTTTCACCTGGGTAGAAACGAACGTTCTCTAAAACGACGACATCGCCTTCAGAGAGGTTAGCGACCGCTTCTTCTGCGACCGGACCGTATGCTTCTTCGACGAGCGGTACATCTTTTCCGAGGAGTTCAGCGAGACGCTTCGCTACTGGAGCAAGTGAGAACTCAGGGTTCTTCTCGCCTTTTGGACGGCCGAGGTGGCTCGCAAGGACGAGTTTCGCACCACCGTCAAGCAAGTGCTTGATCGTTGGAAGTGCGGCTTGGATCCGAGTTTCGTCTTGGATGACGCCATCTTTGAGTGGAACGTTGAAGTCAACGCGGCAAAAGACGCGTTTCCCTTTTACATCGATGTCACGAATAGACTGTTTGTTCATAACTTTCGCCTCCATATGTCGTGCGTGTCATTTCATAAATAGAGCGGAGAACAATCTCTTGTTTCCGCTCCTATTTGATTCTATTTAGTTCACGAAATTACTTCGCGATGTTAGCGAAGTGCTTAACTGTGCGAACCAATTGTGCAGTGTAAGACATTTCGTTGTCGTACCAAGAAACTGTTTTAACGAGTTGCTTGTCGCCAACTGTCATGACTTTCGTTTGAGTCGCGTCGAAGAGTGAACCGTATGTGATTCCAACGATGTCAGAAGAAACGATTTCGTCTTCAGTGTAACCGAATGACTCGTTCGCTGCTGCTTTCATTGCTGCGTTTACTTCGTCAACAGATACTTGCTTGTCAAGTACAGTTACGAGCTCAGTGAGTGAACCTGTAGCAACTGGTACACGTTGTGCAGCACCGTCAAGTTTTCCTTGAAGTTCAGGGATTACGAGACCGATTGCTTTCGCAGCACCTGTTGTGTTAGGAACGATGTTCGCTGCAGCTGCACGCGCACGACGGAAGTCACCTTTCGGGTGTGGAGCGTCAAGCGTGTTTTGGTCGCCAGTGTAAGCGTGGATTGTCGTCATGAGACCTTCAACGATTCCGAACTGGTCTTGAAGTACTTTAGCCATTGGCGCCAAGCAGTTTGTTGTACAAGAAGCACCTGAGATAACTGTTTCAGTACCATCGAGGATGTCGTGGTTTGTGTTGTAAACAACAGTTTTCATGTCACCTGTAGCAGGAGCCGAGATAACAACTTTCTTCGCGCCAGCTTTCAAGTGAAGCTCAGCTTTTTCTTTTGAAGTGAAGAATCCAGTACATTCGAGAACGATGTCTACACCGAGGTCTCCCCATGGAAGTTCTTCAGGGTTACGGTTAGCAAGCGTGATAACTTTCTCTCCGTTTACGAGGAAGTGATCGTCGTGTACTTCAACTTCTCCGTCGAAACGACCTTGAGTCGTGTCATACTTGAGAAGGTGCGCAAGCATCTTCGTGTCTGTCAAGTCGTTGATTGCAACAACTTCGATTCCTTCGTTTTTGATGATCTCGCGGAATGCCAAACGACCGATACGTCCAAATCCGTTAATACCAACTTTTACTGCCATGTTAATTTCCTCCTTAGGGTAGAAGCTATTTATTGAAGAGCCAACGGGGGGTCAACTCTTTAATAACAAGTTAATAATTCTTTCGCCGCACCTTCGTCTGTGACGAGGATGATGTTCGACGTGTGTTTCGCATAAGCGGCGATTGCCTGTGCCTTCGATTTTCCTCCGGCAACCGCGATGACGGCATCCATGTCATCCAGCTCTTCGAGTTGGATTCCAACCGTCTTGACGCGATGGACGATCTCACCTTCAGCATTGAAATAATATCCGAATGCCTCGGCGACGGCGTCATGCCGTTCAATCATCCGCAAATGCTCCGGTGATGCGTGACGGCGCTTTGCCATCGTTTCTGCCTCACCAATTCCATGTACCACAATTCGCGCCGCTCTAATCATTTCCAACACATTTTTAATGCTAGGTTCCTCCACCATCCGGTCGAACGTTTCTTGTGATACTTCATCCGGAATATGTAGAAGATGATAGTCTGCGTGGGCCCGGTCCGCCATGCGTGAACAGACGGTGTTCGCCTGAAGTTCAAGCGTTTCGCCGAGACCTCCGCGTGCGGGCACGAAATGCATCGGGCGTTCTTTTTTATCGGGCGACATCATCGCCGCGACCGATGCCATCGTCGTTCCTCCCGTTACCGCAATCACATTATCATCCGGTGCGAGCCGCGCTTTTAGTTGCGTGACCGCCGCCCGTCCGATATCGCGTTGGACCCAGAATGTCTCATCCGAGTCACCCGGTACGATGACGACTTGGCGAACCCCTAATTTCTCTTCGAGCTCTCTTGCCACTTCTGAGATCCCAAGAAGTTCACCCATGATCTCGTGCAAGTCTCGTAAGACGTTTCGTCCCGTCTCACTGAGGGAAATTCCTTGAGTAGCGACGTAAAGAAGACCTTGATCTTTCAAAAAGTCGACTTCTCGTCTGAGTACCCGTTCGGTCAGTCCCAAGCTCGTTGCGAGTGTCCTGCGGCCAATCGGCTGCATCAAGCGGACATAATGTAAGATATCGTAACGATGTCGGAGCGTATCGAGCAGGTCAGGGACAATTTGCTTCTGAACGTGAATCAGTTGCTGGATCATGCTCATACCCCCTCGACTTTCAGTGTGGACAACTTTTGTCCCACTTTTTTATTTGCGTCCCACCGCTACGAGTTCATCTTATCAATCACTTTTCCGTCTGGCAACCCCTTCAAACGTTTTTTTTCGATGTAAGCGTATACTTAACAAAATCTTCAACTTTGTTGTCATCATATCGCCCTTGACTGATGACTACACCTTCATGTATGAGAACGGGGATTTCAAAGAGGTACTTTGCCTCGAGCACCTCATCCCCGGTGATGTCGATCTGTTCGAGTTCAATCGGGTAATCTTCCTGTAACCATTCGAGCATGACGACCGCCTCGTCACATAGTGAGCAATTGTCACGTTTATATAAAGTAAGTTTCATTTTCGTCATCCCTTCCATACCTGTCGCTCGCGCTCGCGCGAATTACCGAATCCAAGCTCTTCCCGATAGTTAGTCACCGTCCGCCGGGTCACTTGATAACCGTATCGAATCAATTCATTCGCAAGCGCCTGATCACTTTGTGGTGCCTTCTCTCGTTGAATCAGTTCTGCGAGTGCCCGTTTAATCATAAATGGCGAATGCCCGCGACTTGTAGACCGAACAAAAAAGTGTCGCCATTCCATGATGCCACTCTCGGTCTTGGCGAACTTCCCTTGGATGGCTCGTCCGACCGTCGATTCATGTTTTCCGATGAGCTGCGCGACCGTACGTCGGGTCAACGGATTAAGGACAAGTTCCCCTTTGAGCCACTCGGTCTGACGTGCTTCAATGATTGACCAAATCTCACGCAGCGTTTCGTTCCGCATCGAAAGGGACGTCATCCACCATTTCGCCTCACGGTCATTCCCGACACGCGTCTCGTCGAGTTCCGGACTAAGCCACGTCGTGACGAGTGTCCCCTCTTCATAGCGTACCTCGACTTCCGGAAACACGTGACCCGTTTCTTCATATAATAGAGGACGTTTCGGAAGTGTCGCGACGATTCGTTCGAGTCTTGCCAATTCCTCCTCTGAAATAGCAAGAGCAGTCGTCATCTGTTGAGGACTCACCCCACTCTCAATCGCTTCGAATACATCGACGATGCGAGGGTCCTCATGTTCGATCGCATGTCGATATTGACACTCCCGTTCTGTTCTCGCCCCGATCCCCGTCGGTTCAAGAAATAAAAGCGCCTGCCTCGCCTGTTCGATTCGAGTGACGTCGACACCGAGTCGTGTCGCCAACACCTCATTCGCATCCGGCAATAATCCCCGATGGTCGAGCAAGAGGACGAGTTGTCGTCGCAACGCTTTCTCATCCTCACTGCCGCTACCCTCATAAATCTGTGTGAACAGCTTCTCCTCAAACGAGCTCGCCGCATCTGCAATCCAATCGATGCTCCCGCTCCCGATTTGAATGTTCGTGTTATGTCGTGCAAGACGCGCAAGCCGGAATGCGAGCGCAAGACGGTCCGCCTCAAGGACCGGTAACCGCTGCACGAGGTCTTGCGTCATCTGTTGTTGCTGGATTTGTTTTTGCTCCTGCCGTTGCATCGTTCTCCCCCCTCTTTTCTATTGTATCGAACCCGCTTCCGTCGCGCTCAAAAAAGCTATGTGAACAGGATTGCTTTTTCAATAAAACAAATGTATAATAAATTCGTGTCACAGATATGCACCCGTAGCTCAGGGGATAGAGCACTGGTTTCCGGTGCCAGGTGTCGGGAGTTCGAATCTCTCCGGGTGTATCAGATGTAGAGGTCAGGCAGATTGCCTGGCCTCTTTTTCGTTTCACGATAAGAAAATCGTGGAATAGGTGAAAAACAATGACTATCGTTTGACCATCATTGACTATACAGGTATGATGAAATTACAACCTACATAAAGGAGGCAGATTCAATGTTAATTCCAACAGTTATCGAACAGACAGGCCGTGGGGAGCGCGCGTATGACATCTACTCACGCTTGCTTAAAGACCGCATCATCCTTCTCGGAAGTGCGATTGACGACAACGTCGCGAACTCAATCGTCGCACAGCTCCTCTTCCTTGCGGCTGAGGACCCAGAAAAGGACATCTCACTCTACATCAACAGCCCAGGTGGTTCGATCACAGCGGGTATGGCGATCTATGACACGATGAACTTCATCAAGCCGAACGTGTCGACGATTTGTATCGGAATGGCTGCATCGATGGGTGCCTTCTTGCTCCAAGCCGGTGAAAAAGGAAAACGCTTCGCATTACCGAACGCAGAAATCATGATTCACCAACCGCTCGGCGGCACACAAGGCCAAGCGTCAGACATCAAGATTCACGCAGAACGCATTATCAAGATGCGCGAGAAGTTGAACCAAATCATGGCAGAAAACACTGGACAGCCACTTGAAGTCATCGAGCGCGATACAGAGCGTGACTACTTCATGGCAGCTGACCAAGCGAAAGACTACGGTCTCATCGACAAAGTCATGACACGTTAATTTTCCGAAAGACACACAATCCTAATTGGATGTGTGTCTTTTTTATTGACTTCTGAAACCTGCAAGTTAAAAAGATATTGACCCTATTTTCTGAATAAGAGACCTATAATAAATAGGAATATATAGATAATTTAGACCAAATCGGGAGGTTTATTTTGAAAAAATTATTACATTTCAGTTCAATTATTCCGTTTGATGATTCGGATAATCATGCTTCATTACCGGAATATTGGATGCATTCACCTGAAGCCATATGTGCTCTTACTAAAGATGATGAAATTTGGTTCGTCAACCCTTCGTTCGAAAAGTTGCTTTCAGAATCCATCGAAGAATTTGTTGAAATACTGTCAAACGAATTGGACCCTTTTGCGGAATCCATAACTTCGTTACACGATGGGATTCAAGTTCGTCTTCAACCGTCGAATCGTCTATTTCAATTGATGCCCGTCCCTATTTCTGTTCACCCTGAGATTACCTTGGTGTTCTCGGTGATAGAGCGAACATATGAAAATGAGCTCGCACAAGAACGCATGCGCTTTGATGCTTATCGTCAAGTCTTCGGCGACATTCACGGTCTCGCCCTCTTTGAGTTCAATTTAGAGACTCACTATTTCGAGACATTTGGATCATTGAAAGATATGTTCGGACTTAGCACTATTTCATCGGATACACATACACCGCTACTCTTCAAACAGTTACTCCACCCAGATGATTTAAATGTGTATTTAAAGATTCTTGGTGAGTTGATGATCGACCCTGAGATTGAGATGCGGGAGTCTGTTGTTCGAATCTTTCATTTAGAAGAATCGCAATACCACCATTATGTTGTACGTAGCCATTTATCTATGGATCGAAAACTACTTACATGCGCGGTGATGGATCAATCGGTCTACCAAACTGACAATGAGAAGATTGAGAAATTCAATCAGTTTATCGAAGCCGGGATGATGGAGTTTGATTTTCAGAGCGATACGTTCCAACACGTTTCTCCTGGCCTATTCCGTATGATTGGATTTGAGATTGAGCCTTCTGATATCACGCTCGAATTTTGGAAGCAGTTTCTTCATCCAGAAGATTTGGAACGACTCACCTCATCACGTCATGAGACGTTACAAGGAGAATCCGCTACTTACATATATCGTGTTTATGTAAAGGATGAATTGAAGTGGGTGGAAGAAAAGCGTGAACCTATCTGGGATCAGAATAAAAATGTAACCGGTTACCGTTCCTATTTGAAAAATATTACGCGACTGCAAGAACAGGAGCAAGAAATCACCACATTACGGACAGTGGACCCGATTACGGGAATTGCCAATCGAGATACGTTAAAGACACATATCGAAGAACTATTAGAAGAGGCGCAATCCGTCACGATGATTGGAATTTCCTTCAA